>CAZWQJ010000010.1:11779-43284 GCA_964635825.1 uncultured Victivallales bacterium
CCACGGGGCCGACGAAGGTCTTGAACATGAGGTTGAAGGAGCGCGGTTCGGTGAGGTCCTTCGAGCCGCAGGATGGGCAAAGGATGCCCTCGGGAAGGGCGAAGCCCTTGGCGGTGCGGACGAGTTCTTTACCTTGCTCTTCACAGAGATTGTCGCCCTTGTAGCGCTTGCGGCAGGCTTTGCAGTCGACCATGGGGTCGGCGAAGCCCTCGACGTGGCCGGAGGCTTCCCAGACGCGCGGGTGCATGATGATCGCGCAATCGAGGCCGACGACGTCGTCGCGCTTCTGGACGACATCCATCCACCAGGCATCGCGGATGTTGCGCTTGAGTTGGGCTCCGAGCGGGCCGTAGTCCCAGAAGCCGTTGAGGCCTCCATAGAGTTCGGAGCCCGGAAAGATAAAGCCCCGGCGTTTGCAGAGGGCGGTGAGTGCGTCCAGTTTTGATGTTCCCGCTTCCGTCATGGGGCTGTATGGTCTAGAAGAAGACTGGGTCCGTCAAGGAGGATTGGTGGGGGACGGAGACAGAAACGTCGAACATCCAACATCGAACGCTCAAGGTTCAAGTTACAACGGGGAACGACACCAGGCGATGCAGGTTGGGGCTTACAGTGGGGAGATTGAGGGGGCGTACCGTGACGAGGCGCTGCTGGCGGCGCTGGCGGAGTTGCCGGCGCGGCTGACGTCGCCGGCGGCGGAGGTGGTGGCGGCGGGGCGCAACCGGAATGTGCGGGTGACGTTGCCGCGTGGCGGTGGGACGGTGGAGGTGCTGGTCAAGGCGTTCGGGCGGGAGTCGGGGCCGAAGAACGCGATGGACCGGCGGCGGGGGACGAAGGCGCGACGCACGTGGGAAGCCGCGCACTTCCTGGCGGCGGCCGGGGTTGCGACGCCGGAGCCGATCGGGTACCTGGAGCGGTGGCAGGGTGCGCGGCTGGTCGAGAGCTACTACCTGGCGGTGTTTTTGCCGGGGCGGGTGAGTTTCACGGATGCGCTGATCGCGTTGTATCACGACCATCCCGAGTGTGCGCGGGTGATGGAGCTGCTGGAGGTGGTGGCGGCCGGGATCCGGGCGATGCACGACGGCGGGTTCCAGCACAACGACTTGGGCAACCAGAACATCCTGCTGCGGCCGGTGGGGGAGACGGCGTGGGCGGATCCGTGCTTCATCGATCTCAACCGCGGCCGTTGCCATGGACACCTAGGCGCTCGCGAACGGGCTCGGGACCTTTCGCGCATCGCGTTGCCGTCGGATTTCTTGCGGGTCTTTTTCGAGATGTATTGGCGCGAGGTGCCGCCGCCGGCGTTCCTGACGTGGGAGCGGCGATACCGGCGGTTGGCGACGCTGCACCGGCGCACGCGGCGCTGGCGGCATCCGATGCGGCATGCGCGCCAGGCGCGGCTCGATCGCGGCAAGCGCGTGTATCCGGGGCCGCGCGAGCTGTGGATCTGGGATGAGCGGTCGGGGCAGGCGGTGAGTACGTTGCGCTCCCGCGATCGCACCCCGCATTACGCGAAGAGTCGGCCGTGGGTGATGGCGCTGGACTCGTTGCGTGCGGCGCCGGGGGTGTGGGCGGCGTATCAGGCACTGCGGCGCGGGGCGTTTCAGTCAGCGGTAACCATGTCTGGTCGAATTGGCGTTTCCGTAGAGCCGCGGCTGGAGACGTTTGCGCAGGAGCGGGCGTTGCTGGCGGGGCTGGGGCCGATTCCGGCGATGGTGCGTTTCTATCATCATGAGTCGGTGGAGCGGCGGCGCTTCCGGGTGGAGGCGGTGGAGGCGTTGCGGTCGGCGGGGCATCCGGTGTCGATTGCGTTGGTACAGGATCGGCGAGCGGTTCGGGATCCTGGGCGTTGGCAGGCGTTTGGCGAGGAGGTCTTGGGTGGGGTGGGGCCGGTGGAGTTGGTGGAAGTGGGCCATGCGATCAATCGCGTGAAGTGGGGGATCTGGGACTTTGCGGAGTTGCGGGGGCTGTATGCGGCGACGGCGGCCTGGCGGCGGGCGTTCCCGGAGGTGCGGCTGTCGGGGCCGGCGGTGATCGACTTCGAGTACCCGTTTGCGTTGTCGGCCCTGCGCGCGCTGCCGGCGGGTGTTCAGTTCGATGCGTTGTCGCTGCATCTGTACGTGGATCGGCGCGGCGCGCCGGAGAATCGCCAATCGGGTTTCGGTGCGGTGGAGAAGTTTGCGTTGGCGCGAGCGATTGCGCGGCGCTGCGGGGTGAGGGAGGGCGGGTTGGTGGTGTCCGAGGTGAACTGGCCGATTGTGGGGACGGGCGTGTACTCGCCAGTGGGTGCGCCGTATGTGTCGCCCGGGCCGCGGTTCAACGATCCGAGCGTGAGCGAAGATCAGTATGCGGATTACCTGCTGCGGTATCTGTGCCTGGCGTTGTGTTCGGGACTGGTGGAGCGCGTGTTCTGGTGGAGGCTGGTGGCGCGGGGCTATGGTCTGGTGGATGACACGGACGCGAGCGCCTGGCGGCCGCGCCCCGCCTACCGGATGTTGCAGCGCCTGTTGATGCAGGTTGGGGACAGCACGTTCGAGAGGGCCGAGCTGCCCGGGGCCGATGGTGGCGGCTACCGGTTTCTGTTTCGTCGGGCCGATGGGGAACGGGTGGCTCTTGCCTACGCGCACCCCGAGCCGGTGGCGCTGGCGGCGGGGACGATCGGGGGGCATTTTGAGGATGCGTTTGGCGCGCCGCTGGCCAGTCCGCCGTCGCGGCTCTCGGGGCGCCCCGTGTATCAGCGCCATGTGGCGGGGTGACGACCATGCACGAGGAAGCCACCAGAGAATGGACCGGCAAGCACGTGCTGCTGCTCGGCAAGCGCGTGCTGCTGCTCGACAAGACGCTATTGGGGCGGCGGCAGGGCCCGATGCGTGGTGTGGAGTTGTTCAACGCGCGCCTGCTTCGGGATTTGGATGAGCTCGGGGTGGACGTGACGGTGGGCGTGCACCGGACGTGGCGGGATGAGTTGGCGGCGTACTTGCAGGGACGGACGCGCGTGCGGATCGTGCCGGTGTCGGTGGGGAGCAAGCCGTTGCTGAACGGGTTGGTGACGGTGTTGTGCGCCGGGGGCCGCCCGTACGATGTGCTGTTGCTGGCGAACGTGGGGAATGGCTTGATTCCGGCGATCGAGGCGGCCCGCCTGGCGCGCCGCGCCGCGCGCTGCACCTTGATTGCGCACCGCGAGGCGTCCGGTCGCTTTGTGCGCGCGATGCGGCGCTGGCCGGCCACGGTGGTGGCGGTCAACGGTCAGATTGCGCGTCCGTTCAAGTCGGCCGGCTGTGTCGCGGCGGTGTCCTACGGGGTGATGGATGCGGAGCTGTATGCGCCGGGCCCGGCGGTTGCCTATGGCGCGGTCACGCGGTTCTGTGTGCTGGGGCAACTGGACAACGCGTGGAAGGGGGCCGACACGGCGTTGGCGGCTTTTCGCGCGATCCCGCGAGAGGTGCAGGGGCAAATGGAGTTGCACTTGGCCTCGTTCACGACGCCGCCTGTTCTGCCGGAGGCGAACATCCGGGCCTACCCGTGGATGCCGGCCGGTGAGATCCCGGCGTTCCTGCGCGGCATGGCGGCGATGATAGTGCCCTCGCGTGACGAGCACGTGATGCGCGAGACGTTCTCTCAGGCGATGGTGCAGGGGATGCTGACGGGGCTTCCGATCCTGGCAAACGATCTGCCGATCCTGACGGAGAAGCTGGACGAGGGGGGCGGGTTGATTTTTCGGACGCCGTCGGAGCTGGCGGCGCAGATGGTGGCGTTGCATGAGGACCGTGCGCGGCGGCGTGCGCTGGGAGCCCAGGCCCGTGCCATCGCGTTGAAGCGCTACGTGTGGGACACGGGATCCTTTGTGCGGCAGTTTGTTTTCCGGTGACGGGCAATCGCGCGTTCTGCTAACAATGGCCGGACCCGCAAAATTGGAGGAGACGACCATGGCGACGTTGGCGATCAAGGGCGGCACACGGACGATTCCCGAGGGCAGCATCCAGAAGTGGCCGCCGATCGACGACACGGACCGGCGCATGGTGATGGCATCGCTGGAGGGGAAGAACCACGCTTTCGGGCCGAACTGTTCGGCCTTTGAGAAGGAGTTTGCGGCGTGGAACGGCAACCGGTACGCGATCACGACGAACTCCGGTACGGCGGCGCTGCACATGTGCGTGGTGGCGTGTGGCTGCGGCACGGGCGACGAGATCCTGGTGCCGGCGTACTCGTGGTCGTCCTCGGCGACCTGCATCCTGCATCACAGCTGCATCCCCGTCTTCGTGGACATCGATTACAACACGATCAACATCGACATCGCCAAGATCGAGCGGGCGATCACGAAGAAGACGAAGGCGATCATCGTGGTGCATCTGCACGGGTTGGCGGCGGAGATGGACAAGATCCTGGCGATTGCCCGCAAGCACAACCTCAAGGTGATCGAGGATGCGTGCCAATCGCACGGGGCTATTTATCGCGGACGGAAGGTGGGGACGTGGGGGGATTGCGCGGCATTCAGCTTCAACCAGAACAAGTGTCTTTGCTCCGGCGAGGGCGGGATGTTTGTGACGGACAACGAGGAGATGCTGAAGAAGGCGCACCAGTTGTGGTCGTTTGGCGAGACGGCGACACCGACGCAGAAGCGTGACTATCATGTGTACGCGATGGGCTGGATGTACCGGAACAACGATCTGACGGCGGCGTTCGGGCGGTCGCAGTTGATGAAGCTGGATGCGCACCTGGCGCGCGAGAAGGAGAACGCGGCGGTGCTGACGGAAGCGCTGCGCGGCGTGCCGGGGCTGATCCTGCCGACGGTGCCGGAGGGCTGCGAGCACACGTACTACAACTACACGTTGCGTTTCGACATGGAGCAACTGGGCCATGCGCATGACGCGAGCGAGTTTCGGTACAAGATCGTGGATGCGTTGCAGGCCGAGGGCCTGGAGACGGGTGTGTGGCAGGGGTTCATCCTGCCGGCGATGACGGTATTTCAAGCCAAGGACGGGTTTGGGCATGGGCATCCGTGGAGTTCGCCGCACGCGCAGCCGGTGGATTACCGTCTCGACCAGTATCCGGGTGCGCAGAAGCATTGCGACAGCCACACGGGGATGACCACGCCGTTGCGGGCGCCGAATAGGTCGGACCTGGCGCTGCTGACGGCGCAGGCGATCCGCAAGGTGATGGAGAACATCAAGCAGTTGGGGTGAGCCGGGGCGGGGGAGCGGCGCAGGCCGAGCCGGTGCACAGCAATCATGAGTCCGTCCATCGAGATGGTTCCGATGCGGGACGGGGTGCGGCTGGCGACGGAGTGCTACCTGCCAGCGGCAGACGGGCGTTTTCCGGTGGCGATGGTGCGGTCGATTTACGGGGCGGCGCATCAGCACGGACGCGTGGACGGGTGGCTGCGGGCTGGCTATGCGGTGGTGCTGCAGAATGTGCGGGGGCGGCTGGAATCCGAAGGCCGCCTGAATGGACCCGATCACACCCCGCAGGATGGCTACGACACGCTGAGTTGGCTGGAGCGCCAGACGTGGTGTGACGGTCGCGTCGGCACATTCGGGCCCTCGGCTCTGGCGGCGGCGCAGGTGCACACGGCATTTCTTGCGCATCCGGCGCATCGGGCGATGGCGCCGCAGGTCTTGCCGTACCAATTTCTGCGAACCTTCGGAGGTGCGGTGCCCTTCGCATGGATTGCGCAGTGGCTGCACATTACGCAGTGCGGGCGTGCGACGCGGTCGTACGAAGACGTTGACTGGATGGACCGCCTGAAGCGCCTGCCCATCGCCCGCGTGTTGTCGGCGCCTGGGGAGCCCGAGGCGTTGTATCGGGAGATCCTGGAACATGCGGTGACGGCGTACTTCGATGGGCCTGGTCCGGAGGCGTTCCGCGGGTTGCGGACGCCGGCCTTGTTTACGACCGGGTGGTTCGACAACTGTTCGTCCGGGACGGTTGGGTTCTACCGGTTGGTGCAACAGCATGGGGCGCCGGAGGTGCGGGCACACACCCACCTGGTGATCGGACCGTGGGATCACATGTGCGGGCCCGGTGAGTGGCCGGGCTTCGATGTCGGGCCGGAGGGCGTGCGCGACCTGGCGGCGAGTGAGGAGCAGTTCTTTGACCGCCATGTGCGCGGGGATACGCGTGTGCCGATGTTGCCGCCAGTCACCTATTTTGTGATGGGTCGAAACGCATGGCGCACCGCGCGCGAGTGGCCACCGGCGCGTGCGGTTGCGACGCGGCTGTATCTTCAAGGGGCGGAAGGTGGGGTGGGGCGGGGCCGCCTGTTGCCGCGGATGCCAGAGGGAGGGGGGCCCTCTCGCTTTTCGTACGATCCGATGGATCCCGTCCCGACGGTGGGCGGCGCCAACAACTTCGGGGCGCGCTACCTGCCGGCGGGAGTTGGGCCGCGCGACCAGCGCCCGGTGCTGGAGCGTGCGGATGTGCGGACGTTTGTCAGCGACCCGATGCGGGAGCCGATGGAAGTGACTGGGCACGTGCGCGTGATGTTGCATGTCTCGTCCAGTGCCCGCGACACCGACTTCACGGCCAAGTTGATGGATATGCGGCCGGACGGGAGCGCGATGTTGCTGACCGACGGCATCATTCGGGCACAGCATCGCCATGGAGATGGGGTCCCCGTGCTGCTCACGCCCGGGGAGGCGGTGCAGCTGGAGATCGATCTGGCGTTGATCAGCTACGAGTTTCAGCCGGGGCATCGCATCGGGCTCGCGATTTCGAGCTCCAACTTTCCGCGCTTCGATCGCAATTTGAATACGGGTGGCGACCCGATTCACGCGGACACGGGCGTTGTGGCGGACCAAGCGGTCTATCATGATCCGGCGCGACCGTCGTTCCTGCTGATTCCGGTGATGCGGGGTGATGCGACTGCGCAGCTGCTGCTGCGGCGGGAGCGCTGACGATCGGAGCCATTCAGAGCGGGGACTTCAACTGGGCGACGGTGACTTCGCCCTGGCGGGCATAGTCGATGGCCTCGGCGAGGATGCGGGCGGTTTCCTGGGGTGCATGGAAGCCCATGGAGTTTTCGGCGGCGACGAAATCGAGGCGCCACTGGGCCTGGCGGTGCAGACTGCGAGCGGGTTCCAGCTGGGCGTCGGTGGCGCCGGCCTGGGCGGCCCGTTCAATGGCCTGAATCAGCGCGACGTTGGCCTCTTCGCCTCGGATCAGCAGCGACTGGGTGCGATCCTGAATGGTCTGTGCGCGTGCGAGCAGCTCGGCTTCCGGAGACGGGTGGCAGACCTGGCAGGCACGGCTGACGTTGAGCAGCGGGCTGCGCACATGGTGGTCGCTGACTTTCACGGCGCCCTCGCGCACGTAGGGCATGTGGCAGTCCGCGCAGGAGACGCCGGCGCGGGCGTGGACGCCTTGGCTCCAGGTCTCGAACTCCGGGTGCTGGGCCTTCAGCATGGGGGTGCCGCTCTGCTTGTGGGCCCAGTCCTTGTGGCCGACGGTGTCGTAGTAGGCTTCCATATTCTCGACCTTCAGACCGTTGTGCCAGGGATAGGTGACGACCTTGTTGGCACCCTTGAAGTAGTACTCCACGTGGCATTGGCCGCAGACAAATGAGCGCATCTCCTGGCGTGAGGCGTCGCGATTGGGGTCGTAGGCGACGGAGCGGTCGCCGGTGCGCCAGCGCTCGATGCTGGGCAGGTGCGGAAGCGGGTCGGGGCTTTCGGCGAGGGCTTGAATACCGACCAGGAACCCGGGGCGTGAGACGCGCAGTTGCATGGTCTCGGGGTCGTGGCAATCGACGCAGGAGACGGGGTGATCCACGAGGGCGCGGGCCTCGGCGTAGGGCATGGCGCAGACGCGTTCGAAGCCGGCCATGATCTGGTCGTGGCGATTGGTGTCCGGCAGTCCGGCCTCGCGACCGACCTGTTGGTAAGCGTTGATGACCGATGCATGGCAATGCAGGCAGGCGCCGGGCTGCTGGAATTTCGTGACGCGCTCCGTCATGTCCTGATCCGAAAGCATGTAGGCGTGGCCGCGCTCTTCGCGGTAATCGACGCCGAAGGCATAGCCGGAGAAGAGGATGCGCCAGCGCGGGTCGGCATCCAGTTTTTGGAAGGCGTCACTGCCGCCGTGGCGGGTGCGGGCGGTATCGACGGTGCGGCGGTAGCTGTCGTACTGGCGTGGATAGTTCTGGCCCCAGATGGCGGGGTCGATGGTGCCCTCGGGGATTTCGACGACGCGGAAGACGTGTTGGCGCGCCTCGGATTTGCGCGTATGGATATTTTCCAGCAGCAGGATGACCGCGACGGTCAGCGAGGCGGTAAGCAGTCCGACGATGGCGTAGAGCAGGGTGCTGCCCTGCAGGCGGCGCGTTGGCGATTTCGGGTTCATGGTGTCCTCCTGTTCGGTTAGCGAATGGGTCCGTGACCCACGTCCCGGTGGCAATGGACACAGGCCATGGCCTGCTGTTCGGGCGCGTGGTGCGTATCGATCTGTTCGACCATTTCGCTGTGGCAGCGCCGGCAGTTGGCCTCGAGGTTGTCGGCGTTGTGGGGTTTGATGCGAATGGGTTCGTGGAAATCCTGGAAGGTGAAGGCGCGGGAGTGGTGGTAGCCGTTGAGCATCTTGCTCATGTACTTGCCGATAAAGTCGTGGGGTACATGGCAATCGTTGCAGGTGGCGATGGCATGGTGGCTGGCTTTTTGCCAGCCGTCATACTGATCGCGCATGATGTGGCAGTTCACGCAGGCCCGGGGATCGTTCGAGAGGTAGGAGGCCCCCTGCGCGTACCAGAAGGTGTAGCCGCCGACGCCGACGCAGGCGCCGAGCAGCAGGGCCAGCGACGCCGCACCGAGTTGTGGTAGCCGTTCGTGCATGGTACTGAGGGACTCCGGCGCCGAGGGTTCCACGGCGACAGCGCCGCCACCCGTACGCCCTTCCGAGACTGCGTGAGGTTACCATCGGCGGAGGTCTGGCGGCAATGGGTTTGAGCCGATGGGGATGAACGGCTTGGGCGGATTTGACCGTTCCTCCGGGCCGTCGATGGAGACGCGTGCCCGCCCGCGGAGCGGCCGGGCCACCGCGACCACCCCCCAGACGGGGGGGGCACTTGACAGGGTTGGTATAGTTCGCGGCAGTCAGGGAGCGGAGGCGCGGCGTGGAGGCGGACATGCGTTTTGGGATGAATGGGGATCGGGGTCGGCGTCGTTGGCACGCATGGGTGCTGGCGGCGGCGGTGGCCCTGCATCTCGCGCTCCCCGTGCTGCATGGGCGGCATGGGGTGGTGACCCTTGCGTCGGGGCCCCATGCCCATGGGGAGCTTTCCTCGTGGAGTACCGCCTCGTGCGAGCATGGGGCGCATGCGTCGCACGCAACCGATACCTGTGCGATCTGCCACCACACGCAGATGGCGACGAGTGTCGCTGACGTTGGGGGAACGCCCGCGGTATCGCCGCTGGAGCCGTGGCGCCGGCTGCGGTTGCCAGAATCCATGCCCGTCCCCGGGGTGGATGTTTTTGCGCACGGCCCTCGCGGCCCGCCGGCCTGAGGATCAGGTTGGTCATCCTGTTTTCCCGCACGGTTTTCGCCGGCGCGGTGTCTTTCCAGTTTTTGATGCGTGAGGAGTGTCTTTATGCATGTTCGTCGATATGGGTGGGGCGCGGTGTTGGCGGTGTTCGTGGTGGTGGGGGCGGCCCGAGCGGAGGAGCGGCCGGTGGTGCGGCTGATCGATACGTCGGTGGATGTACTCGTGGCGGCCGGGTCCTCGACCGAGGACGATGAGGGAATTGAATCGCTGCAAGGGGGCGGCCACGATCCCAAGCGGCGCGGGTTCACTCTGCAGCAGGCGGAGTTGTCGTTGTCGGGTGCGGTGGATCCGTACCTGGTGGGGGAGACGCACATTGTGTTTGGGGAGGATGAGGTGGAGTTGGAGGAGGCCTTCATGACCACGACCAGCCTGCCGGGGGGGCTGGAGGTGCGGGCGGGGCAGTACCTGACCGAGTTTGGCCGGCTGAATTCGACGCATCCGCATTCATGGGCGTGGATCGATCAACCCGTGATCGCGTCGCGTCTGCTGGGGGGTGACGGTTCGCGAGCGCCGGGCGCCCGTGTGGCGTGGCTGACCCCGCTGCCCTGGTACTCGGAGTTGACGCTGGGTGCGCAGAATGCGGACCACGAGACGATGGCGAGCTTTCTAGGGGAGGCCACGCATTCGCACGGCGAAGAGGAGACCGAGCATGCGGAGGACGAAACCGTGGAAGGTGAGCACGCGGACGAGCACGCGCATGAGGGTGAGTTTGAGGAAACGGTGGGCGGGTTACCGCGGGTGGAGAGTGAGGAAGACGCGTTGGTGTACAGCGCGCGCTGGGAGAATGGGGGCGATGTGACGAAGCGGATCGGCATGCTGGCGGGGGTGTCGGCGATGCAGGGGCCGAACGCGGCGGGGGCCTCCACGCGCTCGACGTTGTACGGGGCCGATGTGCTGTTCAAATGGCGTCCGGCACAGAATCAGCGCGGGTATCCGTTCGTGACGTGGCAGACGGAGTGGATGCAGCGCGACTACGAGGCGGATCCAACGGAGGTCGTGCTGGAGGATGGCGATGTGTTGGCGTTTTCGGGTGAGGATCTGGAGGATGCGGGGGTGTACTCGCAGATCCTGTACGGGGTGTGCCCGGGCTGGGAGGTTGGGCTGCGCGGCGAGTATGCGAGCGGGCGCGGTGAGGGCGAGGAGGCGCGTGCGGACGATCCGCGCCGTGATGACCGGATGCGCGTGTCGCCGCTGGTCCAATATCGCCCGTCGGAGTTCTCGCGAGTGCGGCTGCAGGTGAACTATGACGACGCCGACCATCTGGCGGATGGCGATGCCGTGACGGTCTGGTTGGGCGGGGAGATCCTATTCGGGACGCACCCGGCGCACGCGTACTAATTCCTGGAACGGGGAGCAGAACCATGAAATTCAAATGGATGGCGATGGCCATGCTGGCGGCGACGAGCGCGATGGCGGATCCGCTGCGGGTGTGCACGACGGTTCCCGATCTTGGGGATCTGGTGCGGGTGGTTGGCGGCGACGCGGTGGAGGTGACGTCCTTCGCGGAAGGCGTGGAGGATCCGCACTTCGTGGAAGCGCGGCCGGGTTTCGTGAAAGCGCTGAGCCGGGCCGATGTCTTCGTGCAAGTGGGTATGGAACTGGAGCTCGGGTGGGCGGGGCTGTTGCTGCAAGGGGCCCGCAATGGGAAGCTGGCGCCGGGGAAGCCCGGGTTCATCGATGCCTCGACGGTGATTACGCCGCTCGATGTGCCGGTGCGGGTGGATCGGTCCATGGGTGACGTGCATGCGGCCGGCAGTCCGCATTACCTGCTGGACCCGGATAATGGGCGACGGGTGGCGGGGTTGCTGGCGGAGCGGCTGGCGGTGCTGCAACCGGAGAGGGCTCCCTACTTCCAGGAGCGCCTGGCCGCGTTCGGGCGCGAACTTGATGCGCGCGAAGAGGCGTGGGGGGCGGCGCTGGCACCGCATCGGGGCGTGCGCTATGTGGCGGACCACGACATGTGGGGGTACTTCGGGGCGCGCTATGGGCTGGTGGAGACGGGCTTTCTGGAGCCGAAGCCGGGCCTGCAACCGACGACGCGACATCTGGAGGAGGTGATTGGCTTGATGCGGGAGCAGCACGTGCCGATCGTCATCGCGTCGCCGTACTACGATCCGCGGCATGCGCAATTTGTGCGGCAGCACACGGGGGCGGCCATCGTGCCGCTGGCGCACCAGGTGGGCTCGCGAGAGGGGGCGGACACGTATTTGGACATGGTCGATTACAACGTGCGCACGCTGGCGCAGGCGCTGGGGCACTGATGAGCGTGACGGCGGAGAGCCGAGTGATGGTGGGGGCGCGCGCCGTATCGCTGGGGTACGGCGCGCAGCCCGTTCTGCGCGGGGTGAATATTGAAATGGGGGCGGGCGAGTTCTGGTTCTTGCTGGGGAACAACGGCCAGGGCAAGAGCACGTTTGTGCATGCGCTGCTGGGGCTGATGCGGCCGCTGGCGGGCGAGATGGTGCGGACCGCGCGGGCGGCGGTGGATCGAACGGGCTTTGTGCCGCAGCGGTGCGAGTGGAGCGCGGCGCTCTCGACGACGGTGCGGGAGTTCGTGCGGTTGGGGTTGGTGGGGTTGCGGTTGACGGCGGCGGATGCGGACGGTCGCGTGGCCCACGCGCTGCAGCAGGTGGGCTTGGTCGATGCGGGGCGGCGCCGATACGGCGAGCTGTCGGGCGGCCAGCGCCAGCGGGCGCTTGTGGCGCGGGCGCTGGCGCGGAGGCCGGCGCTGTTGATACTCGATGAACCGACGAACGCGCTGGACTACGCCGTTGAGGCGTCGCTGCTGGAGCTGCTGGCGGCGTGTCAGCGGAGTGAAGGGATGACGGTGGTGCTGGTGAGTCATGATGTGCCGATGGCGGCACGCTGCGCGACGCACGTGGCGTTGTTCGCGGGGGGCACGGTGCGCGCGGGGCCGCGCGACGAGGTGCTCACGCCGGAGTCGGTGTTGGCCACGTTCGGGACCGCCATACCGGGAGTCTTTGGATGATTCAGGATTTTGCGGACTCGTGGGTGCTGTTCCACTACGCCTATCTCTCGGGTTGGTTGGTGGCGGTGCTGCTGGGGATGCTCGGGGTCGTGGTGGTGGCGCGAGACCAGATCTTTCTGGGAGCGGCCGCGGCGCAAGCATCCTCACTGGGGATTGCGCTGACGATCGGGCTGGGGGCGGTGTTGGCGCATGATCGCCATG
The DNA here is from genome assembly GCA_964635825.1 of uncultured Victivallales bacterium. Lineage (GTDB taxonomy): Bacteria > Verrucomicrobiota > Kiritimatiellia > UBA8416 > JAIOPI01 > CAZWQJ01. The sequence goes on from CAZWQJ010000010.1 coordinate 24,499, forward strand.
GCGAGAGTCCGACGGCGCATGCGGCGGCGGTGCTGGCGGCGGTGGTATTCGCGGCGCTGGCAGCGCTGGTGACGTCGCGCAGGCGCGGGCGGCGGGACAGCGCGGAGAGTCTGACGGGGTGGGTCTTTCTGTTTGCGTCGAGCGTGGCGCTACTGATCGTGGCGCGCAGTCCACTTGGGTTGGATGAAATTCAGCGCTTGCTGGCGTCGTCGATCATCGGTGCCGATGGGGTGGATGTGGTGGGCTTTGCGTTGGTGACGGCGCTGACGGCCATTTGGGTGTGGCGGTGGCGCGATCCGTTGATCCTGTTGGTGGTGGATTCCGAGATGGCCGCGGCGGTGGGGATGCGGGTGGTGTGGTGGGAGCGCGGCGTGGCGGTTTGGGTGGGGGCGAGCATTGGGGCGGCGATTCACACATCGGGACTGCTGTATACATTTGGCTGCCTGGTGCTGCCGGCGATGGCGGCGCGGCATCTCTGCCGGGAGATACGCCCGATGTTGTGGGTGGCACCGCTGATCTCGGTGGGGTGTGCGGTGGTGGGGTTTGTCGTTGCCAACGATGCGGACCTGCCGCCGGCACAGGCGGCGGTGGCGTTGATGTGCGTGGTTGTGGCGGCGTGCGGGCTCGTGCGGCGCTGACGGCCCAGCCACGGTGCGTGTGCGGTCAGTGCGCGTCGACCAGGGTGTTGATCGAAAGCGGGGCCAGGGTGATGGGGAGGGTGCCGCCGGCGGTGGCGAGGGCGAGGGGGCGGGCGTCGGCGAATGGGTTTTGCACGACGTAGACGGTGCGGCGCGGTGAGACGCGGAACGCGAAGGCGTTGCCGGCCCAGGGGCCATCGAGGTCGAGGCGGACGGCGCCCTTCGTGATAAAATGTGCGGCATGTTTCATCACGTGAAATTCGGGGTTTGTGATGAGGCGTCGCTGTTCGGTGTCGACGGTGAGCATGGCATTCTGTTTCCAGCCCCAGCTGCTGCGTCCGCCGGGTTCGAGGACCATGTTCCAGTAGACGTAGGCGTTGGCGCCATTGATGAGGTAGTGCTGGAGGAGGCCGAAGACATAGTGGGCGTATTCCCAGGTGTTCGTTCCGTCGCCGCACTCATTCTCGCTCTGCATCAGGCGCTTGTCCGGCCATGACTGGTGCGTGCGCTGGATGGCGCCCTTGCCGTCCCACTGGAAGGCGACGCCGGCGATGAGGCGGTTGGCGCGCGGATCGGAGAGGACCTGGTGGACGAAGCCGTCGTAGTCGGCGGTGTTGAGGGTGCCGAGCCAGAGTTCGGTGCTGAGGCCGGCGCGGTGGAAGGCGGGGCCGAGATGATCGCGAATGAAATCGCGGAGCTGGGCGCCGGTCCACTTGCAGGATGGGAATTTCTGGTCGGCGACGGGTTCATTCTGCGGGTGAACCTGATCAATGCGGATGCCTTCGCGGGCGTAGGCCTGGACGAATTTGACGAAGTATTGAGCGTAGGCCTTGAGGTTGCGCGGCGTCCAGACGAGGGTGCCGTGGTTGTAGACGGCGGGGTGCTTCATCCAGGTGGGGGGGCTCCAGGGGGAGGCGAAGAGGGTCATGTGGGGCTGGAGTGCTTGGGCGGCCTTCACATAGGGGAGCAGGTAGTCCCGGTCGTGCGCGATGCTGAAGTGGCGCATGGCGTAATCGCCGGGGGATTCGTTGTGGCTGTACCAGCGGGCGGCGTAGTCGCTGGCGCCGATGGGGAGGCGGCAGTGGTGGAAGGCGCAGCCGTCGGCACCGAAGAGGGCGCGCAGGGCGGAGGCGCGGTCGCGTGGCGAGAGGTTGGCTAGGGCGATCCAGCCGAGTTCGTTGAAGCAGCCGCCGAAGCCTTCCCAGGTCTGGCCGTCGTGACCGGTGGCGCGGAGGGTCGGCTGGCCGCGGCGCGCGGGCGGGATCGGCATGCGGCGCCAGGTGTGGTTGGGTGACGACGAGATCCAGGTGATGCTCATGGTGCCGCTCCGGGTTGGTGATGACTGCGCAGGAGTATTGGTTGGGGATGCGGGCGTGGCAAGTGGCAAGTGGCAAGTGGCGAGGGGCGAGGGGCGAGGGGTGAGGGGTGAGGGGTTGACTGGGGGGGAATAGCGGCTCACCCGGAGGGTTCGCCCTACCGAGCAGTCCGTTGAAGAACCGGCCGACACGGAGGTCGGCCCTCCATATCGCCGCTGCGCGCAAAAACGGGCTTTCCCTTGTGGCGGGCGTGTAGTCATATAGGGGCGTGCGGCTTGCATGGGTGACGATGTCCAGGCACGAGGAACAGGAGAGCTATGTTGCGGCACGACGACTACACGAAATACTTGTCCACGGGGCCGAAGTTGCCGGGGTTGACGACGCGCGAGGAGCAGGCGTGGTGTCAGTGGTACGGAGCCGAGGGGTATGAGGGGGCTGGGGCGATCGTGGAACTGGGGCCGTGGTTGGGGTCGCTCACGACGAACCTGTGCCGCGGGCTGGCGCAGAACCCGCGGGCGCGCGATCGCCGGAAATACGTCTTCACGTATGATCTATTCGAGTGGCACGCCTGGTGCGAGGCCGAAGCCAAAGGGACGGAGCACGAGGGGCAGATTCCGGTGGGGAGCTGCTTCATGGATTACTACGCCCGGCGGCATCGCGAGTACGCGGACGCGCTGGTGATTCACAAGGCGGACCTGACGACGCAGCGGTGGCACGAGGGGCCTATCGCGCTGATCCTGAACGATGCCGTGAAAACCATCGAGATTGGGCGCAATGTGTTTTCGCAATTTGTGCCGAGCCTGACGGCCGGGGTGGGTTTGATCGCCCATCAGGACTTTCTCTGGCCGACCGAAGCGTTTCTGTTTCCGTTCATGTACCTCGTGCGCGATGCGTTTGCCGTCGAGTACGCGGTTCCGAATTCGTGCATGATTGTCTTTCGGTGCACGCGGGGACTGGATCTTTCGCGGGTGGCGCTGCCGGCGTGCTGGGCCGATATCAGCGAGTCCTGCTGTGAAGAGGCGTTTGCGTGGGGGCATTCGGTGTTGACGGGTGTGGAGCCGAAGATGGTGGAGTTGTGCCGTGCGGTGACGCTGTGGCGGGCGGGGCACAAAGAGGCGGCGCTGCGGGTGTCGCGCGATGCGCGGCTCGCGGAAAAGTGTGGCAACAGCCTATACGATTTCCAGGTGGATGTGCTGCGGAGCTGGGGCTATCCGGAACTGCTGAAGTAGTGGGGCACCCCGAGGCGCGGGCCCGGGTGCGCGCGCCGGCGTGGCGGGGGTGTCGGTCAGAAGGGCCCGCGCACGGGCGGCAGTGGGTCCACGGTTTCCGCCATGCGATCGCAGAGGCGCTTCAGGAGTTGGGCCTTGGTGGCGAGGCAGGCGGGGTCGTTCCACCGGTTTCGGTGTTCGCCGGGATCGTCGCGCAGATCGTAGAGCTCACCTTCGTCGCGTCCATGGACGACGGAGAGGGCGTGGGTGGGGGTGCGCAGGCCGGTGATCCAGGCGCCACCGTCGCGGGCATAGCCGCGGGGGATGGCCTGGTAGTACTCGCTGTAGACATCCTCGCGGTGGGTATTCACGTCGCCGGTGCCACTGAGCAGTGGCCAGAGGGATTTTCCCTGCATGCCGGCGTAGCGCTCGACGCCGGCGGCATCCAGGAGGGTCGGGGCGATGTCGACGAGTTCCACGAGGGCCTGGCTGCTGGCGCTGCGGGTGTGGCCCGGCCACGCCATGATGAGCGGGACGCGCACCATCTCCGGATAGAAGTAGGGGCCCTGGAAATAGAAGCCATGGTCGCCGAGCATCTCGCCGTGATCCGACATGAAGAGGACGAGTGTGTTCTCCAGTTGGCCGGTTTCGCGCAAGGACTGCATGATGCGGCCGACCTCGTAGTCGACATGATCGCAGAGGGCCCAGTAGGCGGCGCGGATCATGCGGTGATCGCGGGCGGACATGTCCTCGTAGGCGAAGTAGCCGTTGCCGCTGCCCCAGGCGCCGGCGCGGTCGGTGCGCTGGAAGGGGGGCTTGTCGGCGAGTTCGCCGTCGACATAGCGGGGCAGAGGCAGGTCGTCGAGGCGGTCCAGGTAGGGCCGCAGGAAGCGCTCCGGCGGATCGAAGGGGTTGTGGGGTGCCTCGATGCTGCAGGTGAAGAACCAGGGGCGTCCGAGATCCTTGCTGCAGCGGATGAAGTTGATGGCGCGCTGGGCGGTCCAGGCGGGGTTGCTCCACTCGGCGGGCATTCCGACCTCGATGTAGCGGGATCCTTCGACGGGTGTGCGCTGGAAGGGGATGTTGTGCTCGGAGAGCCAGGCGGTGTAGGCATTCACGGGCGGGCCGGGCGGGTGGAGCGACCAGTCGAAGGCGGTATAGCCGTCATCGATGCGGATTTCGCTCCAGGCGGTGAGGTCGGGTGCGCCGGCGCTGAGGTGGAGCTTGCCGCCATGGCCGCAGACGTAACCGGCATTGGCGAGGAGGCGGGAGATGAGGCGCTCGTCGGCGGGGATGGTCTGGCCATTGCGCGTGAGGCGGGTGGTGCGGGGGTAGCGGCCGGTCAGGAAGCTGGCGCGACTGGGGGAGCAGATGCTGCACTGGGCGTGGGCCTGTTGGAAGACGACACCTTGCGCGGCGAGGGCGTCGAGGTTCGGGGTGGTGACCCATGGATTGCCGGTGCAACCGAGCGTGTCGGAGCGCTGGCGGTCGGTGCAGATCCAGAGGATGTTGGGCTGGGGCATGCGCACTCCCTGCGTTGGGTGTTCGTGCGTGGAGTGAAGCAAGAGTCTGTGCAGATCGCAAGCCTTGGCGAGGGGCCAAGCAAGGGGCGGCGGGGGCGGGTGGGGGCTTATGCCAGTCTCACACCTGCGCAGGTGTGAGACTGGGGGGCACGCTTTTGGTTCCACGGAGCCGGGGTGACGTGCGAGCCCGACTGTTGCCCAGCGCGGCTCAGCCGCAACCGACGAGGATTTGAACGGAAGGCCGCAAAGGAAGCGAAGGCAGGCGCGTGTTGCACCTGCGAGCTTGCGCTGGTGCAACAGGCGGGCTAGGTTTTTTGCATGAAACGAATTGCATTGGTGACGGGTGGCGCGCGGGGCATTGGGTTTGGGGTGGCGCAGTGCCTGGCGCGGGATGGATTTGATCTGGCGGTGTGTGGCGTGCGCGAGGCGTCGCAAGCGGAGGGGGCGTTGGCGGAACTGCGCGGGCTGGGGGCGGAGGTGCTTTACGTGCAGGCCGACGTCAGCGATCGTGTGGCGCGCGCGGCGTTGTTGGAGGCGGTGCGTGTGCGCTATGGGCGCCTGCATGTACTGGTCAACAATGCGGGGGTGGCGCCGAATGTGCGAGCGGACTTGCTGGAGGCGACGGAAGAGAGTTTCGAGCGGTTGATACGAATCAATCTGCAGGGGCCGTATTTTCTGACGCAGGGGGCGGCGCGCTGGCTGGTGGAGCAGAAGCGAGCGGATCCGGCGTTTCGGGGGTGCATCGTGAATGTGTCCTCGGTTTCGGCGACGGTGGCCTCGGTCAACCGTGGTGACTATTGCATTTCCAAAGCGGGCGTGAGCATGGCGACGCAGTTGTGGGCGGCGCGGCTTGGGGAGTTTGACATTCCGGTGTACGAGGTGCGGCCCGGGGTGATCAAGACGGACATGACCGCGGGGGTTACGGGTAAGTACGACAAGTTGATCGCGGAGGGGCTGCTGGTGCAGGGGCGCTGGGGTGCATCGGAGGATGTGGGCAAGGCGGTGGCGTCGCTGGCGCGGGGCGATTTTGCGTATTCGACCGGGCAGGTGTTGATGGTTGATGGCGGGCTGACGCTGCAGCGGCTGTAGCGAACGCCCGGACGGGTGAACGCCCAATCGCAGAATGTCGAATTGCCGAGAACTAATCGGGAGCAGTTCTCGGCAAAGACTACAGGATAGTTGGGATCCATCCCCCGTTGCTTGTGCGAGGCCGTTGAACACGCTACAATTCGACGACAGCGGCGTTCGCGACGGATGGGGGGGGCATGAGACGTTGTTTGGGCTTGGGGCTGATGGGTCTGACACTCCTGGTGGCCATGCCGGCCACGGCACAGAGCACGCACTACGTCGATGCGGCGGCGACCGGGGACGGGTCGGGAGGATCGTGGGCGCACGCGTTCACGAACCTGCAGTCGGCGCTGAGCGCGGCCATGAGCAATGACCAGGTCTGGGTGGCCGAAGGCGACTATCGGCCGGGCTCCATGGCCACGGAGACGTTCACCGTCTGGGGCGGGGTTGCGGTGATCGGTGGCTTCGCGGCGGGGATGAGTGCGTTGGGCGAGCGCGATGAGAAGGCGCATCCTGTTGTGCTCAGCGGAGACATCGATGCCAACGGTATTTTGGACACCAATAATGCCTACCATGTGGTGACCGTGGCCGGGGCGGGCGTGTGGCTGGACGGGCTGACGATCACGATGGGCCACGCATCGACCAGCGTGACGCCGCACGGGTTTGGTGGCGGGCTATATGTGCCGGGGAATTTCACGTTGACGGTTTCCGGTTGCCGGTTTGTGCAGAATGCGGCGTATCAGCGCGGTGGGGCGGCGTACTTCTCATACAGTTCGCTGGCGGCTGAGGGGGTGGTGTTCACCAACTGCGTGTTCGTCAGCAACCAGGTGACGAAGGCCACTGCCAACTATGGCGGGGGCGCCATCTTCCTGAATGGGCAACGTCCGCTGGCGTTGGTGGACTGCCGCCTGGCGGAGAATACGTCCGCGTACTATGGCGGTGCTGTGTACGTGGCGGGCGGGGCGGGGGTTACGCTGTCCCGCTGTGCGCTGGCGTTGAACGTGGCGACCAACGCGGGAGGGGCGATTTACGGAGCGGCCACGGCGCGAGGGGTGACGCCGAACTTGATGCGCTGGGAGGACACAGACTTCTGGGGGAATCGCGCGCAGGGGTCGGCGCACGGCGGGGCCGCCAACATCGATGGTGACGCGCGCGTGGGAGATGCGATGCGCCGCTGCCGGTTCTTTGACAACGTGGGCTACAACGGCGGTGCGCTGGCGCTGGGCAATTACGATGGTGCGATCGAGGATTGCGTGTTCAGCGGCAACCGTGTGAACAACAACTTTGGTGGGGCGGCGTATCTGACGGCCGGCAGCGATGCGACACTGCGGCGGGTGGTCATGTGCGGGCACGCGGTGGGGACCGGCGGTGGGGCGGTGTATTCCCCGGCGGCGCAGAACTGCCGGCCGCTCTTTGAGGACGCGTTGCTGGCGGGCAACCGCAGCGGCAACCTCGGGGGCGCGGCGGGGCTGCTCGACCTGACGGCGGCGGGTGCGGTGACGAGCGCCTGGGTGCACTGCACGATCGCTGACAATCGCGCGGTGCTGGCGGGTAACGGCGGGGGCGGGCTGTACCTGAGCGACGGAACGTCCGTGGTCTACAACACCTGCCTCTATGGCAACACGACGGGTGGCGGTGGTCCGCAGGTGTATGTGGGCGCCAATTGGAGTCGGGTGGTTGTGGGGAGCAGTGACCTTCAGGGCGGACTCGCCGCGATTTACAGCCCCACGAACCCGGTCGTGCAGGACGCCGGCGGCAACCTCGATACCGATCCGCTGCGGGTTCCGGACGAGACGGGGGCGTGGTCGACGGCTGTAAGCTACTCGAACGCGCTTGGGCTTAGCGTGCTGACGGACGCGGACGCCGTTTGGCCCGCGGGGGGGCTTGTGGGACGTCTGCTGAATGCCAACACGAATGGCGACAACCTTGCCTATTACATCGTAAGCAACACGCGCAGCTCGATCACGGTGCTAGGCGCGGCGACCAACGGAACGAGCGGTGCGGCGTACCGGGTGCGCGACTATCGGCCGCGCGCGGGCAGCCCGCTGGTGGACGCGGCTGAGGTGGCGTGGAGCACGGCGGCGGATCTGGTGGGGACGCTGCGGCCTGAGGGTGCGGTGCCTGACATTGGCGCCTACGAGCGAACGCCGGACGCCGATGCCCCCGAGGGCGTTGGAGGGTTGGCCGCTTCGGGGGAATTGGATCAGATCCGATTGTCATGGACAAATCCGACGAACCGCGATTTTGACGGGGTGCTGATTTTGCGCGACGAGACGGCGCCGCCGGCGGAGGTGCCGGTAGACACGAACTACTATGCGGTGGGCGATGTGCTGGGCGGCAGCACGGTGGTGCATGCAGGCCGTGGGAGCGATGCGGAGCCCGGGGCGGCGAGCGAGTGGGTGGACCGGCCGCTGCCGGAGGCGACCACGTACTTCTACGTGGTGTTCCCGCGGGACGGCGTGCCGAACTATGCGACGGCGGCGACCGCATCGGCCACGACGCTTGACGACACGGTGGTGCCGGGGCCGGTGGCGGGTCTGACGGCGGCGCGCGGCAACCACGCGGTGACGCTGGCGTGGACGAATCCGCCGGACGCGGACTTTGCGGGGATTGTGATTGTGCGGCGTGCGGGTGCGGCGCCGACGGGTGCGCCGGCGGCGGGCACGGGCTACGCGGCGGGCGAGGCGCTCGGGGACGGGGTGGTCGTGTATGCGGCGGCGGTGGGCGGGGCGACGGCGTCATGGACGGACACTGGCCTGACGCATGGCCCGGACTACTACTATGCGGTGTTTGCGCGTGACGAGGCTTTGAACTACAGCGTTGGCAGCGGGGCGTGGGCGACGCCGGGGGAGATGGGCGTGGTGTTTGTTGACCATGCCGCCGTTGGGCTGAACAACGGCCAATCCTGGGGGCATGCATTCACGAACCTGACGGAGGCGCTGATGGCGTCCGGCGGCGGCGTCCGCGTGTGGGTGGCGGAAGGCATTTACCGGCCCGGCTTCACCAACAGTGCCAGTTTCGCGCTCACCAACGGCGTGAGCCTCTATGGTGGGTTCACGAACGGGATGGCCTTCCTGGCGGACCGTGACTGGGATGCGCACCGGACGGTGTTGAACGGCGACATCGACGGGGACGAGTTGCTGGATGCCGACAACAGCCTGCACGTTGTGACCATCGGGGGCACGGACGTGCGGATGGATGGCCTGACGGTGGTGGCGGGGAATGCCTCGGGCACGGTGGCGCCGGCAAGCCAGGGTGGCGGCGTGTATGTATTTGGCAACCAGAGCCCGACGTTGATGAACTGCCGGTTTGTCGGCAACAGCGCCTACAGCCGCGGCGGGGCGGTGCATCTGAACTTCACAGTCTTTGGAACCCTGGGGCCGGCATTCACCAACTGCGTCTTCGCCAGCAACACGGTGGTGGCGGCGACGGCGGGCGGGGGTGCGCTGTCTATGTTCAACCAGCGCCCGCTGGAAATCGTGCAGTGCCGGTTTACGGACAACGTGTCGGCGTATCGGGGCGGTGCGGTATACGGCGATGGCGTCGGGTTGTTCATGCGTGAGTGCGTGCTGGCGCGCAACGTGTCGACCAACAGCGGGGGGGCGGTGTACACGTTGGGCCCGCGGGGCACGGCCAACCCGATGGCCGTTGAGGACTGCGTGTTCTTCGGCAACCGCACGCTGGCGGCGAACACGGATGGAGGTGCGGCGTATCTGGACGGCAGCAGTCAGACGGCCGATGCGATCCGCCGATGCCGCTTCTATGGGAATGGCGCGGCCCGCTTTGGCGGAGCGCTGGTGCTGAGCGCGTTCGATGGCGTTTTGGAGGACTGCGCGTTCAGCGGGGACCTGGCGGGAACGCAGGGCGGCGGGCTTTACCTGACGGCGAGCGATGCGACGTTGCGGCGGCTGGTAGTGGCGGGGCATGCGGTGACGCAGTACGGCGGTGGGGTGTACTGGACGGGGGTCGCGGGCATGCGCCTTGAGGATGCGCTGATCGTTGGCAACCGCGCGACGACGCGGGGTGGCGGCGTCGCGTACGAGCCGACGAATTGGCGCACGGGAGTCGTTGTGCATTGCACGTTGGCGGACAACCGTACCACGACGACGGCGGCGGGGGCGGGCAATGGCGGTGGCGGGCTCTACGTCGGCGCGGTCACGTCGGCGGTAGCCAATTCGGTGCTGGCGTTCAATCGCAGTGGCTCGGGGCTGGGGCACCAGATGCATGTGAATGGGGCGAGCGGGCAGGTGCGGGTGGAGCATGCGGACCTGGTGGGCGGACTGGGCGGCATCCACAACCCGACGGCGGCCATGTTGCACGATGCCGGCGGGAATCTGGACGCCAACCCGCTGCCGGTGCGGCGCGAAACCGGCGCCTGGACGGCGGACAGTGAAGTGGACGCGTGGTCCGCGACGACGCGCCTCACCGCGGGGCCGGCGGGTTGGACGGCCGGCCGGCTGAGCGGGATGCTGCTGACCCCGGACACCAACGCCGACAGCCTGGCGTACCTGGTGCTGACCAACACGGCGGACACGCTGACGGTCCTGGGGCTGGTGTCCAATGTGCTGGCGGGGCAGCAGTACCTGCTGGCGGACTACCGGCTGTTGGCCACGAGCCCCTGCGTGGACAGCGCGTCCTCCACATGGGTGACGGCGCTGGATGTCGCCGGCGCCACACGCCCGCAGGGAACGGGGGCGGACATGGGTGCCTACGAACGGGCGCCCGACGCCGCGGCGCCCGGCGGGGTCATGGGACTGTCGGCTACAGGAGGACTTGATTTGGTCCAATTATCATGGACAAACCCGCCCGAGGCGGATTTCGAAGGGGTACTGGTGGTGCGACGCGCCGGGGTGGGGCCGACGGGCACGCCGGCGGCGGGGGGTGTCTACGAAGTGGGGCAGGCGCTCGGGGACGGCGTGGTTGTGTACAGCGGACGCGGCGCGAGCGGGGAGCCGGGGGTGGGCTCGGCATGGACGGATGAGCCGCTGCCGCAGTTGACGGAATTCCATTACGCGGTGTTTGCGTACGACGGGGCGCCGAACTACGCGCCCGGCGCGGTGGCATCCGCGACGACGTTGTTGGACGAGGTGCCGCCGGGATCGGTGACGGAGTTAACCGCGGTGGGCGGGGATTGTCGGGTGGCCCTGTCGTGGCGTAACCCGACGGACAGCGATTTCGAGGGTGTGACGGTGGTCGGCCGGCTGAATGCAAGCCCGGCCTCCGCACCGCTGGCTGGGCAGGAATATGTGGTGGGCGACGGGATTGGTGGTGGGCAGGTGCTGTATGCGGGCAGCGGCGCGAGTTTCACGCACAGCGGGATTGGCTTTGGAGCGCGCTACTATTACCAGGTCTTTGCGCGCGACGAGCGCCCGAACTACGCGGTCGGGGCTGCCGCGGACGCGACGACCGATGCGCTCTTTGCCACGAACCCCGTGGTGTGGCTGCCGTTCACGAATGGGGCCGGGACGGTCGCCACCGACGCATCGGGCCATGGAAACGACGGCACGCTGCTGGCCTCGGTCACCTGGGGGGCGGGGCAGGGACCCACGCCGCCGGGGGGCACCGCGACGCTGGATGCGGTCGACTTCGCCGGCACGGAGGATGTGGCCAACTCGGTGCGCATCGAGGATAGCTCGTCGCTGGCGTTCGACAAGACGCGAGGAACGATTGCGTTCTGGATCAATCCGTCGATGGTGAAAGACCGGTTTTGTTTTGTGAAGACGGATCCCTTTGGTTCCAGCACGGGGGTTGAGGTCGCCAAGAACGCGGTTGGCCTATTTGGTTGGCCGCAGGGCTGGGGTGGTGCCTTCTACAGCAGCATGCCGGCTGGGGTTGGGGTCTGGACGCATGTGGTCTTCACGTGGGACGCCGCGCAGCCGGTGGCGAGCAACATGCAGTTCTATATCAACGGGCAACTGGATGCGGCGTCGACGGGTCGCAGGGTATTCACGGCCACGACCACGGGGGCCTGGATTCTGGGGCAGGACTACACAGTGGACAATGGGAACCCATTTCATGAGCGCTACTACGCCGGCAAGATGGCGGACTTTGTGGTGTACGCGGAGCCGCTGCCGCTGAGCCAGGTGCAGTTGGTCTACAGCAATGGGGTGGCGGGCGTGATGGGGGGCATTGGGCCGGTGGCGCGTCCGACGAGCCTGATGTTGATTTTGCGATGAGCGCGGCAAGGGTGCGACAGGCCCTTCGCCGTTTGGTGATAGGCGGCCGACGCGGAGGTCGGCCCTCCACGGGGGGAGGAGCGGCCGACACGGAGGTCGGCCCTCCAGGGGATGAGAAGAGCGACCGACACGGCTTGCCCGCCGCTGGCCCTGTGCAGGCGGGAGGAGCGGCCGACACGGAGGTCGGCCCTCCAGGGGGGGAGGAGCGGCCGACGCGGCTTGCCCGCCCAGGCCCTGCTTAGGCGGGAGGTCGGCCCTCCAGGGATGAAGCCGATCGTCGTGATCTTCTACCGGACGATCAGGAGCATGCCGGTGGGGGGGGTGCCGGGGCCGGTCGAGCCGTACTCGTAGGCGCCCATGTCGTAGCCCTGGCCGGCGGGGCGGGTTCCGTTGTCCAAGTCCGTCTCAATCGAGGGAAAAACCATCCCGGCATCGATGCAGGGGCTGGAGGCACGAAGGCGGTAGTCACCGCCAGCTTCATCCTCAAACAGCGGATCGGCATCAATGTTGTTGGCGCCACCACCTTTGCCTGCCGGGGGAGCCCAACCGCCACGCACATCGCAGTTGTCTGCCAACACCTGGAAGGCATCGTTGTCATCCTTGTTTTTGACCCAGATGCCGCCTCCGCTGTTACCTCCCGTATCCCAGAAGATGCTGTTTACGCACTGCACATCCGCCCCGGCGGACGCATAGAAGGCTTCACCGCCCTGCGACGTATTGCCGAGGAATGTGCAGTGGTATACGTAAACCGTCTGGTGGTAGAAGGCGGCGGCCCCGCCGGCGGGATCGCAGACGTTTCCGTAGAATAGGCAGTTCTTGAACGTGGGCGACGAGTGATAATTCTGGACGGCACCTCCGCGATGGGAGGCGGAGTTGTAGCGAAAGATGCAGCCATCGATCAACGAGTCGCAGCCATTATTGCTGTGCAATGCGGCCGCCTCATAGGCGGAGTTGTACTCAAAGATGCAGCCCCTTACGGTGATGGGGGCATTCTGGATTCGAAGGGCAGCTCCCTGCTCGTTGCCAATGGCTTTGCGTAGAACGAAGCTATCAAGCACCGCTCCAGTCGCGCCGTCGGCAAGAACCAACCGTGTGCAGTTATCGAAGTCAGCGTCCGGGGTGCCGATGTCGCCGCTGAGGATGGTTGCGTGATTCGTGCCCTGGCGCTGCTGCCGTGACGACTCTGTCCCGGCGAATCCGCCATAGAGTTCCACACTTGGGCGGAGGCGGAAGTGGGCCGTTGTGCTGCCGGTTGCATTGGTGGGGAAGTAGGTGCCGGCGGCGACCCAGATTTGGTTGCCGGGGGAGGCGGCGCGGAGGGCGTCCTGGAGGTCGGGGAAGGCATCATCCCAGGTGCTGCCGGTGTTGGCGCCGGAGGCATCGTCGTTGACGAAGAGGACGCCGGGTAGGCCGGTGACGGCGTCGTCGGAGGCGGGGGTGGCGTAGGAGGGGACTTCGTCATAGGCGAAGACGGAGTAGGCGAAGCGGGAGAGGTTGGCGAGGCCGGTATCGGTCCAGGAGGATGGGGCGCCGGGTGTGGGGCTGGCGGCGCTGCCGACATAGACGACGGTGCCATCGGTGATGGTGTCGCTGGCGACATAGATGGCGCCGGTGGCGGGTGTGCCGGTGGGCGGTGTGGGCCCGTCGCGGCGGAGGATCAGGACGCCGCCGAAATCGGCGGAGGTGGAGTTGGTCCAGGAGAGGGTGATCTGCTGGGCGCCGCCGACCGCGCGCAGGCTGGTAACGGGTTCGGGGGGGACGCCGTCGGCGAGGGTGGTGGCGGACGCATCGGCGCGGGTGGCATAGTTGGGTACGGCATCGAGGGCGTAGACGGCGTAGTGGAACGTGGTGAGTTGGCTGAGGCCGGTATCGGTCCAGCCGGAGGGGGTTCCCGGAGCGGCGTTGTTGCCGCTACCGACATAGGCGACGGTGCCATTGCCGATGGTGTTGCCGGTGGCGTAGAGATTGGTGCTGACGGGTTCACCGACGGGAGCGGCCCCGGCGCGGCGCACGATGAGGACGCCGGCGAAGTCGGCGGAGGCGGGGTTGGTCCAGGAGAGAGCGACGAGGTCGAGGCCGCCGACGGCGCTGAGCCCGCTGACGCTGGTGGGGGCGATGCCATCGGGGACGCGCTCGTAGGCGCCGAGGTCGTGGCCGGCGCCCTGTGGGCGGGGCTGGCCGAGCAGGTCATGGGTGAGGCCGGCGGCGGTGCCGGTATCGACGCAGGGGCTGGTGGCCTTGAGGCGGTAATCGCGGATCGCGTAGGCCGCGGTGTCATTGGTGACTTTGGACGCATCGCCGAGGATGGTGATGGTGGTGGGGGTGTTGGCGGCGACGTAGTAGACGAGGTTGCTGCTGCCGGTGTTGGGGTTGAGGAACTTGCCGACGAGGCCGCCCGGTGCCCAGGCGGCGGCGGTGTTGCTGAAGAGGGTCATGCCGGTGGCGGCGTCGTAGGCAGCGGGTCCGCTCCAGGCGCCGGTCTGCGGGTCCTGGAAGCCGGGGATGGTGTCGAGCATGCCTGCGCCGGTGGACAGTGCGGCGGCGTCGGGGTTATGGATGTTGCCGGTGCCGCCGGCGAGGTCGGTGAAGCCGAGGTTGAGTATGGTGCGGGCATCCGAGAGACGGATTTGGGGTCCGGCGCCGGCGGTGGTGTTGCCGTGGATGATGGAGTTGGTGATGGTGCTGGTGCAGCCGCGCAAGTAGAGCCCACCGCCGCCGTAGGAGGTGGGATTGGGTTCGTAGGTGCGGTTATCGGCGATCGTGCAGTTGATGACGGTTCCGGTGTTGCCCCAGAAGTCGTTCAGGCAAAGCCCGCCGCCGGCATAGCGCGCGAGGTTACCCGCGATCAAGACGTTCTCAAAGCGTGGTGGGGTGATGACGCCGGCCGCGGTGGATCCGAAGATGCCGCCGCCGTAAAAGTGGGCCTCGGTGCCGACGATGGTGACGTTGCGCACGGTGGCGCCGGAGTATTCGAGTGTCAGCGCGCCGCCGTTGCCGCTGCCCAGTTGTGAGTTGCCGCTGAACAGGCAATCCTGGACGAGGCCGTTGTAGGTGTAGAGATGGAGGGCGGCGGAGCCGAAGGCGGTGGTGCGGTTTGCGTAGAACCGGCACCCGCGCACTTCATCGCCGGTGAGGTACTGGCGCTCGAGTCGCACGGCGCCGTAGTAGGTGCTCTGGTTGGCGGCGAAGGTGCAGTCTTCGAGGCGCAGGCCGTTCAGGTTACTCGTGTTCTGGCGCTGGTTGAAGATGGCTGCGCAGGAGTGATCGGCCACGTTGGCGGTGAAGGTTGAGCGCTTCACGACGAGGTCGCCGAGGTAGTCGCGGATGGCGCCGCCCATGTAGGCGCGGTTGCCTGTGAAGGTGCAATCGGAGATCCAGGCGGTGCGGTAGTGATACTTGTAGATGGCGCCGCCTTCGTTGTTGTTGGCGCGGAAGGTGTAGTTGCCCTCGAAGACGCAGTTCGAGATGACGGCTCCCTTGGTGTTATGGCCGCCGGCGTAGAGCAGGGCGATGGCGCCGCCGCGGAAGTTCGCGGCGTTGTCGAGGAAGCGGCAGTTGCGGATGGTGGTGGCGAGTGCGCCGCCGACTTCATTCACCAGGAGCCCGCCGCCGTCGCGCCAAGCGGGGATGTCGTTGGTTTCCCAGGCGTAGCCGCGAGTGATGGTGAAGCCATCGATCGTGGCGTTGTCGGCGCTGGAAGCGGTGACGACGTGGAAGGTGTTGTCGGTGTTGGTGGCGGTGCCGATCTCGCCGCTCAGGATGGTGGGGTGGGCGTTCCAATCGCGGAGGGTGGCGCTGTTTTCCGTGCCAGCGAAACCGCCGAGGAGGCTGCAATCGTTGGTGAGGCGGAACGTGTCGGTGCGGGCGTTGCCGGGCGTGTAGGTGCCTTCGGCGACCCAGATGTTGGTGCCGCCGCGGACGATGGCGAGGGCCTGCGTCAGGCTGTTGTAGGCGTTGGCCCAGGAGGAGCCGCTGCCGCCGGGGGCGGCGTCGATATCGACATAGAGGACGTGGCGCGCCTCGGGCGTCTCGTTGGTGGCGACGGGGGTTGAGTAGACGGGGCGCTCGTCGTAGGCGAAGAAGCGGTAGTGGTAATTCGTCAGGTTGAGGAGCCCGGTGTCGGTCCAGGCGGAGGCGGCGCCGGGGGTTGCGCTGGCGCCGGGGCCGGCGTAGACGACGGTGCCGTCGCCGATGGTGCTGTTGGTGGTGTAGACCGCCAGGGGGGTTGGGGTTCCGGTGGGGGCGGAGCCGGTGCGCCGCAGCACGAGGATTCCTTGGTAATCGACCTGGGGTGGATTGGTCCAGGTAAACGCGAGTTGGGCATCGCCGACGGTGGTGGTCAAGCCAGTGATGGGGGCGGGCGGGGTGGTGTCGACCTCGGTGGTGGCGTTGGCGGTGGCGGCGGTGGCGTAGTTGGGCACGCGGTCGAGGGCGAAGACGGCGTAATGGTAGGTGGTGACGTCAGCGAGGTCCACATCGGTGAAGCCGGAGGGGGCGCCGGGGGCGGGGTTGCTGCCGGGGCCGATGTAGACGACGGAGCCGTTGCCGATGGACTGACCGACGGCGTAGGTGTTGGTGTGGACGGGGATGCCGGTGGGGGCGGCTCCGGTGCGGCGCAGGATGAGGACGGCACCGAAGTCGCTGTCGGCGGGGTTGGTCCAGGCGAGATGGATTTGAGCCTGACCGCCGAGTGCGGTGAGGCCGGTGACGGGCGCGGTGGGGGTGCTGTCGCCGGTGAGGATGGACTCGTAGGCGCCCATATCGACGCCGAGGCCGCGGGGGCGCCACTGGCCGGCGACGTCATTGGTGGGGGCGACGGCAGCGTTGGCGGTATCGAGGGCGGGGCTGGCGGGCGCGAGGTGGTAGTCGAGGATTTGGTACGCGCGGCCGGCGGGTGTGTTGGTGGTGTTGCCGAGGATGGTGATGGTGCGATCGGAGTTGGCGGCGATGACGTAGAGGAGGGTGTTGGTGGCATCGGGGTTCAAGAGCCGGCCGACGAGGGCGTTGGTGGTCCAGGCGGCGGAGTCGTCGCGCAGGGTGCAGGTGCCGGAGGCATTGGTGTAGGCGCCATCATGGGACCAGGCGCCGGTGAGGGTGGAGGCGAAGGCGGGGGCGGCATCGAGGTTGCCGCCCTGGTCGAGGTTGGTGGCGGTGTTGGGGTTGTAGGCGGCGGCGAGGCCGCCGGCGAGGTCGCTGTGGCCCCAGGTGGTGCGGGCGGCGGCGATGCGGACGCCGATTTCGTGGCCGACGCCGGAGCCGGAGCGGTTGCCGTAGACGATGCTGTTGCTGACGGCGACGCGGGCGTCCTCGATGGCGATGCCGCCACCGGAATAGGGGATGCTGGCTGAGGTGGTGCGGTTGCTGGCGATGGTGCAGTTCACCAGGGTGGCGGCGCCGGCGTAGGTGTAGTAGAGGGAGATGGCGCCGCCGTCGTAGGTGGCGCTATTGCCGGCGGCGAGGACGTTTTCGAGGCGGGGTGAGGCGGGGTAGGAAGGGTGGCCGGCGACATAGACGGCGCCGCCGCGCCAGCCGGATGTGTTACCGGTGGCGATGACGCGGCGAAGCTGCGGGGATCCGTAGTAGGAGGCGACGGCGCCGCCTTCCTGGGTGCTGCTGCGGTTGCCGCTGAAGAGGGTGTCTTCGAGTTGGCCCTGGTAGCGGTAGAGGTAGAGTGCGCCGCCCTGCTGGGTGGTTTCATTGGCGAAGAAGCGGCAGCCGGCGATGCGGTCGCCGGGCGCGTCGCTGCGGTCGAGATAGAGGGCGCCGCCGGCACCGCCGGTGGAGCGGTTGGCGTAGAAGGTGCAGTTCTCGATGCGCAGGGGCGTCAGGGCGGTGAGGTCGGGGCGGCTATGCCAGACGGCGCCGCCCTGGCCGCTGGTTGTGTTGCGTGCAAAGGTGCACCCGCGCATCAGCAGGTCGACGTATTGCCCGTAGATGGCGCCGCCGGAGACGGAGGCATTTTCCTCGAAGGTGCAATCCGTGAGGGTGATGGGAACGCGGTGGTAGACATAGAGACCGCCGCCCTGGCCGCTGGAGTAGAACGTTGAGTTGCCGCTAAACACGCAATTGGAAATGACGGGGCCGACGGGGCTATTGGCGGTGAATTCCATGAAGATTCCGGCGCCGCGGTAGTAGGCGTGGTTATCCGCGAAACGGCAGTTGCGGATGGTCATGAACTTGTTGCCGGTGACGTAGAGGCCGGCGCCATCCTGCCAGTTGGCATCGTTGGCATTCCAGTAGCCCTTGGTAACGGTGAAGCCGTCGAGGATGGCTTGATCGGCGCCGACGACCACGTGGGCGCTGTTGTCGGTGGGATCGTCGGGCACGCCGATATCGCCGCTGAGGATGGTGGGGTTGGCGAGGGGATCGGAGGGGCCGCCGCCGCTGGGGAAGCCACCGAGGAGCTGCATGCCGTACTTCAAGGAGAAGCTGATGGTGCGGTCGAGGCCGGCGGTGGGTTTGTAGGTTCCGGCGGCGACTAGGATGGTGTCGTTGCTGACGGCGAGCGAGAAGGCGGTGGTGAGCTCGAAGTAAGCGTCTTCCCAGGAGTCACCGGTGTTGGCGCCCGGGGCATTGGCATCGACGAAATACGTGGCGGCGGAGGCGTGCATGGCGATGGAAAAGGCGATGAGCCATGCGGAGCACACAGATTGAATGGCACGTCGGTACATGAGCCCCCCTTTGTGCGTAACAGTACGCTAACACAGTAACATAGTACAAAGGGGCTGACAGGGGAAAAGTGGCGGGGGGCAGGAGGGAGAAACGTTCAACACGCAACGTCCAACGCTCAACGCTCAAGTGCTAACAATCGATCAACGGACGGCACGGAGGCCGTCCCTCCAGTCAAGCGTAACAGC
>CAZWQJ010000010.1:43384-50622 GCA_964635825.1 uncultured Victivallales bacterium
TAACAATCGATCAACGGACGGCACGGAGGCCGTCCCTCCAGTCAAGCGTAACAGCCGCTTCGCCGGGGCCTTGGAGGGGCGGGCTCCGACCCGACCGCGGAAACCGGGTTTTGCACGGATTCAAGGAGTTGGGGGATGGCGCCGGGTGCGGGCGGTGAGGAGCAGCACGGCGATCCAGCCGATGGCGGTGATGGCGAGAGCGAGGTGGTCGGTGGTCGTGCGGCCGAAGACGAGTTCGACATTGGGCTGATCGGGGTAGACGAGCATGAAGGACGGGGCGACGTAGTAGACGGCGCGGGCGCCGCGGACTTTCCAATTGGGGAAGTAGCTGCATTTGATGATGTGGGGTTCGCCGATGGCCGTGGTGGTGAAGCGGATGCGATTGGGCTCCACGTGTTCCGCGGTGATGGCGCTGGCGCGCGTGGGCGGGATGGCTGTGGTTGGTGGCAGGGCGGCGGGTGTGGTGGTGCCGGCGATGCAGGCGGCATCGGAGAACGGGGTGCCGTTGGTATCGGTCAGGCGCAGATGGAAGTAGTGGCCGCCGCCCAGTTGGGTGGATTTCAGCAGGAGCCGGTTGCGGCCGGCATGCAGGGAGACGGCGGTGGTCTGGAAGTCGCCGACTGGCGTGGCGTGGTTTTCCGTGAAGACGGGTTCATCATTGAGGACGAGGGCGGCGCCGTCGTCATGGGAGATGTGCAGGAGGGCGTCGCGTGGGGAAGGGACGACGATGTGGGCGAGGCTGTAGGTGACGAAGTTGGCGCTGCGGTCGTAGCGATTGGCGGGGTAAATGGGGCTGCGGGTGAAGAGGAGCTGCCAGGTTCGGCCGGCGAGGCGGTCGCCTTCGCGGGGGTCGAGTCCGGCTTCGGGGATGGGCGCATAGGCGAGCGGGTCGGCGCGGTGATGGGGTGGCAGCGGGAACGGGCCGAGGTGGAGCCACTCATCGAGATCGCCATCGCGTGCGGCCGCGGCGCCGAGGAGCAGGCGGAACTGCTCGTCGGTGAGGGGCGGTGCGCTGGCGGCCGGCGGCGGCGTCTGGCCGGGTTGCAGGAAGATGACAAACTGGTCGAGGAGTTCCGGCCGGTAGAACCATTCCAGGGCGTACTCCTTCCCGTGCGGGGATTGGACGGCGAGTGGTTGGAGGGGTGGGATGAAGACGTGGCGGCCCTCGTGGGTGTTCAGTTCAAAGAGTTCCCATTCGTCGGAGCGGCGCAGGAGGGACCATTGCGGTGCGGCGCGGAATGCGGCCTGCACGGACGGGCGCCGGGCGAGAAAGTGCTTCACGTTGAACAGTTCGAGATGGCGAGTGCCGTTCTCGAGTTGAAAGCCGGTGGGCTGCATGAGCGTGGGATAGCCCGCACAGCCTTCGGACGTTTCGCACTGAATATAGTATGCAAAATACGACGAGAGGGCGGAGTTGACGAGGCCGCCTTCGAGGATGTCCTTGCGGATGTGGTGGGGCACAAGTTCCAGGGCGCGCGAGGAGCCCATGGCATTGTTCTCTTCGGCGAGGTCGCCGCTGAGGCGGCCGGGCGTGCCGTCGAGGGGGAGGAGCAACTCCTGGTAGGCGCGATAGCCGGGGCGCCGTTCGAGTCCGCGGAAGTTGAAGTCGGCCCAGGCGCGCACGGGTGCGATGCCGGGGGGCAGGTGCTGCTGGCTCCACTCGACGGTCAGCATGGCGGCGGTGGCGGCCGCGAGGATGAGCAGCGGGCGGCCGGGGCGGTGCTGAACCAGGAGGCCGAGTCCGATGGCGCCGAGCATGTAGAGGGCCCAGTCCATGAAGGGCCATAGGCGGACGTTCACGAATACGGGGGTCAGGGCGTAGCCGTAGAGGAAGAGGGCGGTGGCGGCCAGCAGCATCCAGCCCAGCAGCAGGATTTCCGGGTGATGGCGGCGCGCGCCGTAGAGGATGGCGACGAGCATGAAGGGGATCATGGCCAGCGCGTGGAGCGGGAACGTGTCGGGGAGGTGAATGTCCCAGTTGGTGCCGAAATCGACGCTGTAGGCGCGGGTGGCGATGAGGGGGATGAGCCACCAGGCCATGAGGGCGGCGCCGAGAAGGCCGGATTGGGCGAGGGTGCCGAGGGTGGCGAGGCGGGCGCCGCGGCGGTGAAGCAGCGGCAGGATGGCCAGGGTCAGAGCCGCGACGATGGAGGTGAAGAAGTGAGAGGAGAGCATGAGGGCGGCGAGGAGGGCGGTGCTCAGGCGGGCACGGCGGTCGCGGGCGTCGCGGCAGGCGCAGCCGATCATCAGGACCATGATGGGGAAGCTGATGCTGTTGGCGAGCATACCGGCCATGGTGCTGAAGATGTTGACGCCCCACATGGTGTGGGCGTCGCTGAAGAGGAATGGGAGCATGGCGATGGCGGCGAGGATTGGGGCAGGGCGCGGCATGCGCATGCGGCGTGCGGCGGCGTAGGTGCAGGAGGGGAGGGCGAGGATGCCGAGGACGCTGACCAGTTTGAAGGCGACGTTGAACGGGATGAGAAGGGATAGGAGGGCGGTGAGGAGGTAGGGCAGGCAGAAGTAGTACTGGAACGCGGGGAAGCCGGCCCACCAGCCGGAGGCCCAACCGACGACGCGACCGTGGTGGAGGAGTTGATCGCGCAGGTGGGAGGCGAGGTAGTTGTGGGCGGGGGTGTCACCGCCGACGGTGGTGGTGTCGAGCAACAAGAGGGCGGGCGGCAGATGGCGCAGGGTGTAGGCGGCGAGCGCGACGAGGATCAGGAGCTCGAAGAGGGGCCAGAGGTCGCCGAGCCAACGTCCAACGCCCAACATTGAACGCCCAACGTTCAAGTCAGAAGGTCCGGACCTCGGCGTTGGATGTTGGATGTTGGGCGTTGGACGTTCTCCGGTTGCAGCCGTGAACCCACCTGAGGCCGGAGCCGGCGCCGTCACCGGCGCCGCTCCAACGGGAAGATGTGGCGTGCGATCATGGTGCCAGGAAGGAAATCCCGCGCGGCAGGTGCGGGATTCTGAAGAAGGAGGCGAGGCTCTGAGCGACGTCGTAGAAGCCGTTGCGGATGCCGAGTGAGCGGCCGGTGACGGATGGATGGCGGACGAGGAGGGGGACGTACTCGCGGGTGTGGTCGGAGCCGGCGAAAGTGGGGTCGTTGCCGTGGTCGGCGGTGATCATGACGAGGTCGTCCGGTTCGAGGCGCGGCAGGAAGTTGCCCAGGAAGGCATCGGTATCGCGCAGGGCGGCGGCATAGCCGGCCGGGTCGCGGCGGTGGCCGTAGAGCATGTCGAAATCGATGAGATTGGCGAAGACAAAGAGGGGTTGTTCGCGTGAGGTGGAGAGGTCGAGCAGGATTGACTGGGCATCGCGGTTATTCTCGACGTGGTGTGAGCGTGTGATGCCGCGGTGGGCGAAGATGTCATCCAGTTTGCCGACGGTGACGGTGGTGACCCCGGCGAGTTGGAGGCGGTCGAGGATGGTGGGTTCGGGCGGTATGAGGGAGAAGTCGCGGCGGTTCGGGGTGCGTTGGAACTGGCCGGGCGCGCCGCGGAATGGGCGGGCGATGACGCGGCCGACGGGGTAGGCGTCGCACAGGCGGCGTGCCAAGGCGCAGCCGCGATAGAGTTCATCGAGGGGGATCACGTCTTCGTGGGCGGCGATCTGGAAGACGGAGTCGGCGCTGGTATAGACGATCCAGGCACCCTCGGCCATGTGCTGCGCGCCAAGTTCGGCGATGATGGCGGTGCCGCTGGCGGCCTTGTTTCCGATGGTCTTGCGGCCCGTTTCGCGTTCAAAGGCGGCGAGCAGGTCGGGCGGAAACGCAGGGGGGCCTGCGGGGAAGACATGGAAGCCTTGAAGGAGTTCGAGCCCGGCGAGTTCCCAGTGGCCGGTGGTGGTATCCTTGCCGCGGGAGACCTCGCGGAGGGCGGCATAGGCGGCGGTCGGGGCGGCGACCGGATGTACGCCCGGGATGGGTCTTCCAGCCGGGAGGAGGGGAGGGATGCAGCCCAGTCCCATGGCCTCCATGCGGGGCAGGTGGAGGCCGCCAACGGCTTCCCCGATGTGGGGGAGGGTGTGGGCGCCGACGTCGCCGTAGGCGGCGGCATCGGGTGCCTCGCCAATGCCCACGGAATCCAAGACGATCAGGAATGCACGCATGTGTTGAGATCCCCGCACGCGACTCCCGGCGGCTGCGGACGATGCAAACGGGCCCGTATCGGGCGCCGGGGCGGGCTACTCCGCCTCGGGACCGGTCGCGGTGGCCGGCATGCCTTCGCCGTCCCCGTCGGTGGTTTCGGCGGCAGCGGCCGCGTCCATGGCGGCCTGCTGGTAGTCCTGCAACTCGCCTTCGCGCAGGAGGTACTCGCCCCACTCGCGCACGAGGAATCCGCCCTGATATTCCTGCAGGGTGCTGACGAGCTGCGGCCGGACGGCGGCGATCATGGCGGGATCGCCGGGAAGGCGGCTGGTCATGTGGACGATATAGGCGACGTTGCTGGCGGGCAGCAGCTTGCTCCACTCGCCGGCTTCCATCTCTACCGTGCTGCCGATGAGGACATTGGCATTGTCAAACAGGTTGGTGTTCAGCGACTCGAGGACGGTGAAGGTGGCGGTGGTGGCCACGCCGAAGCCGAGGGAGGCGGCGGCGCTGGCGGGCGAGGCGTTGGAGTCCGCAGAGCGGCTGACCAGGTCTTCGCGCGTGGCGCCGGCCCAAGCGAGGAAGGCCTCGTGCTGTGCATTGCTGGTGGCGAGGGGCATCACGGCGTTGCGGATTTCCTCGAACGGCGGCACGCGCGATTCGATGCGTTCGTGGGCGGTGATGACGTAGGCGGCATTGGAGCCGGCGATGGCATCGCTGAACGAGAGTTCGGGGTCTTCGGCGATGAGTCCGAAAGCGGCCTGGTTGAAGTCGTGATCGACGTCGAGGCTGGGGACGGGTTCATTGACGGCGAAGAGGGCGGTGGTGGAGACGGGCAGGCCATGGGTGGCAGCGAGGTCCTCGAAGAGGGGGCGTGTGCCGGTGCGGTCGGGGGCGAGGTCCATGACGAAGGTCGTGGCGGCATCGCGGGCGAGGAAGCGCGACTCCTGGACGCGCAGGCGTTCCTCGATGGCGGGCTTGACGTCCGCCAGCGGAGCAGGCAGCGCGTAGGCGTTGGTGGCATCGGCGGCGACAAACTCGTCCGAGTGCAGGTCGTAGTATTCCTGGATGGCCTCCTCGGAGAGATTGGTGGGGACGTAGTTGGCGTAGGGGAAGGCGACGTAGCGCACGCGGACGCGCTCGGGGATGGTGAAGAACGCGCTGGTCTCCTCGTAGAACGTCCGGGCCTCATCCTCCGTAACGGAAACGGTGCCGGTGAACTGCGCCGGGTCCAAGGTCAGATACGAAAGCTGGCGGGTGTCGGTGAGATTGCGCAAGCGGCGCGCGAGATCGGCCGGGGCGGTCCAGGCCATGGACTCGACGGCGCCGAGGGCTTTCTGGATGGTGATGTTCTGGCGCAGGTACTCTTCGAAGGTGGCCTTGTCGACACCGCGCGAGCGCACGAATCCGGTGTAACGATCCTGGTCAAAACTACCATTGGATTGAAAGCCGGTTTCGCGGCCGAGCATTTGGCCGATTTCTTCGTTGGTGGTTTTCAGGCCGAGGCGGCTGGCGGTTTCGAGGATGGCCAGGCGGCGCCAGGTCTGGCGACGCAGCTGGGCCTGCTGGTCCTCGGTGAGGTTGCGGTCGTTGGAGAGGCCAAGTTCGTAGAACATGGCGGCGCGGAACTCGTCGTTGCCGATTTCCCGTCCGTAGAGTTTGCCGACGCCGCTGGTGGTCGGGCCCGGGGTATTCTGGCACCCAGGCATGGAGGTAAAGGAGAGGAGGAAGCAGAGGCTGACGACGATGGCGATGACGCCCCAGACGATGCGGTGGCGGATGATTTGGTGGAAGTGCGTAATCAACATAATCGGGGACTTTCCTCGGCTTGCGCGCGCATGCCTCCAAGCCGGGGAGGGCATCCCTTGGGCCTGGAGGACGGTGAACGGTGGCGGCCGGGAGACGGCTCCGGGCCGCCGACGACTACCTCCTGCCGCGCGGTGTTACGTCCGGCCTCGTCGTGGGCGGAGGCGGCGGCCGCGTGGTTGTCGGCGGGGTCACGGTGGTCGTGGTCGGTGGGATGGTGTCCCCCGGCGGCACGGTCGTGGTGGTGGTGGAAGTGGTGGTGGACGAGGTGGTGGTGGGGAAGGTTCCAGCCGGCGCCTCATCGGGCTTGGCGCCGGGGATTTCGCTGCCGGGGATCGGGTCATCGCTGTTGAGCGTGCCGGGGGCGGTGGCGGCCGGCTCTTCGTAGGTGTCGGCCTGGATGACATTGCCGTCCGGGCCCACGTCCAGGACGGTGATAATCATGATCGAGGCATCGGTTTCGGAGACCTTGCGCATGATTTTGATGACGGAGTCCTTCTGCATTTCGGCGAGGCGCTCGGCGCCGGTGCTGTCGCGGAGTTGGACGGTGTAGGTGCCATCGAGGTTGCGCAGGCGGATGAAGCTGAGGTCATCCGAGCAGGCGACGCTGAGGCTGTCGGAATCCTTGAGCACGGGCAATACGAAGCCGGGGCCGCGGAGTTCGAGCTGCGAGCCCTTGCAGGCGATCGTGGTGACCTTGAGGTCGGCTTCGGTGGCCGCTTCGATGCTGGCGGAGCCGCCGGTCTGGAAGTTAATGACGACGCAGCGTATGGCGACATGGAGGCCATTGGCGTTCTGGAAATCCTTTTCCAGGACGGGTTCGATGCGGCCCTTGAAGAGTTGAAGGATCTTCAGGGAGGCGTTGTCGGGATCCTCCTGAATGTTGACCACGGTATTGGGGCCGACGAGGATCTTGTTGTCGGCGGAGAGGAGCAGTGCGAGGGCGCTATCGGCTCCGGTGCGGATGATGCTGCCGTAGGCGAGGCCTTCGCCACCCTGGAGGGGGCGGACGGCGGCGTCACCGGGGGCCTGAACCGCGCAGGCGCCGCTGACATCGGCGACTTGGAAGAGGGGTGAAAAGGCCGCCGTGGCCCCCGTAGTTGTCAGAGCTGCCAGCAAGCAGCTGATTACGCCGACTCCAAAACCATGCTTCGTCATAGCGCCTCCACGCAAGTACACAGCGGTCTCCGCATCGATGCCTACTGTATGGATACCGTAGCGGCTAAGCCACGTTGCGTCAAGTGGTAAAGCCCGAGGCGGGTGGTCCTGGGGCGGCGGGGCAAAATGTGCTTGAACGCGGGGGCGGCGAATGGCATCCTTATGCGATTCGATTTGCTG
>CAZWQJ010000011.1:0-9109 GCA_964635825.1 uncultured Victivallales bacterium
GGAAGCCACGGGGTCAGGCCTTGATTAGTGATTAATGTTGCGAGTCGTGTGGTGGCTGGGGTAGGGTTGGGCAGAGGAGTTGGCATGGCGCGACACTTGAGGCTGGAATTCGCCGGGGCGATGTACCACGTGACGAGTCGGGGGGTGGAGCGGCGGGACATATTTGATGATCCCCGCGATTGCGGGCGCTTGGTGGTGAAGCTGGCCGAAAGTGTGGCGCACTATGGCGTGCGGCTGTATGCGTACGCGTTGATGAGCAACCACTACCACCTGCTGGTGGAGACCCCACGGGGGAACCTGGCGGCCTTCATGCAACAGTTGAACACGTCGTACACCACGTACTACAACGTGCGTCACCAGCGCGTGGGGCATTTGTTCAGCGGGCGGTACAAGGCGCCGGTCGTGCAGGGCGATGTCTATCTGCTGCGCCTGACGCGGTACATTCACCTCAATCCGGTCAAGATCAAGTCGTGGCGCGACCGTCCGGTGGGCGAGCGTTTGGCGCAGCTACGGGTATACCCTTGGAGTAGCCACCGTGGTTACGCGGGATTGGAGGGGCGCGCGGACTGGGTGGACTATGCACCGATGGAACAACTGGTCGCTCAGGGCCGGGGGCCGGCGGCGCGGGCGTATGTCGACTTCGTAGAGGCGGGGGTGGCGTCTGACGATACGGAACTGCAGGAGGTACGGGCGCAGTCCAGCAAGGCGATCGGTGAGCGTCGATTCTGTCGGCAGGTCGAGTGCGAGCTTAAGCAACGGCGAGCTCGCCTGGGTGCGGAGGTGGACGCGGCCATGCGGCGGGTGGAAGTGGGCCTGGAACCCGTCGCGGTGATCGCGGCCATTTGCGCGGCCTGTGGGACCGACGCGTCGAGTCTGAAGCGTCGCCGCAGCCTGGAGCCCGTTCGCCTGCTAGCGGCCCGGCTGCTGCGGGATGAAACCCATTTGACCCAACGGGCCATCGCCAGGGAACTCGGTCTGCGGGATGGATCGGGCCTGGGCCGACTGCTGCGCCACACGGCCACCCGCCTGAAAACCGACCGGCGGCTGCGCCGCTTGTACAACGCCGTATCCAAGCAGCTTGCTGTTAATCACTAAACAAGGCCTGACCCCATGTGCACTCGACGGGTAGTCGGGATTGCTTCCGGCGAATTCGTCCATGCTTGCGGAGTGGACGCCGGGTGCGTTATGCTCCGGCTTTTCTATTGGCCACCATGAAGCTATCGATTGTCATACCGGTCTATAATGAGGCGAACACGATTCGGGAAATCGTGCGGCGTGTCGTGGCTGTCGAGATGCCGATGGAGAAGGAACTGGTTTTGGTGGACGACTGCTCGGTGGATGGCTCGCGTGATGTGCTGAAGGAGTTCCAGGCGCAGCACCCGGACTGGAAGGTGTGCTTCCACGACATCAACAAGGGCAAGGGGGCGGCGCTGCGGACGGGTTTTGCGGCGGCGACCGGCGACCTGGTGGTGGTGCAGGACGCGGATCTTGAGTACGACCCGCATGACATTGTGGCGCTGCTGGGGCCCGTGTTGAGCGGACATGCCGATGTGGTTTTTGGTTCGCGCTTCCTGGGGGGCGGGCCGCACCGTGTCGTGTACTTCTGGCACTCCGTCGGCAATCGCCTGCTGACGCTGCTTTCCAACATGATGACGGATCTGAACCTGACGGACATGGAAGTCTGCTACAAGCTGTTTCGTCGGGAGGTCCTGAAGCCGATCGTGATCAAAGAAGACCGCTTCGGGTTCGAAGTGGAGATCACGGCGAAGGTGGCGCGTGGCCGCTGGCGCATCTACGAGGTGCCAGTGGCGTACTACGGACGCAGCTACACCGAAGGCAAGAAGATCACCTGGCGGGATGGGGTGCGCGCGTTGTGGTGCATTCTCAAGTACCGGTTCGTGGATTAGTTCCGGTTGTGCGCGAGGCGTGGCGTCTTGCGCGCAACCGGGACTAAAGGCGACCCGGGACGGGTCGTGGGAACAGGGGGAGGCAGGGTGCAGCGCGCATCATCCAGGATTTTGATCTGGCTTGCGACCGGGTTTGGCACGGGCTACAGCCCGGTTGCTTCCGGGACCGTGGGAACGCTACCCGGCATCCTGATTGTGCTCGCCGTCGCCTGGTTTCAGGTGCCGCTGGTGTGGCAGATCGTTTTAGCGGTTGCGCTGTCGCTGGCTGCCATTCCGGTGGCGGACCATGCGGAGAAGGTATTTGGCCGCAAGGACGATGGGCGCGTGGTGATCGATGAATACGCCACGTTTCTGATTGGGCTGCTCGGCATCCCCTGGCTGCAGCATCCGTGGTTTCTGGTGGTGGCCTTTATCGTGGCGCGGATTTTCGACATAGTGAAGCCGCCGCCGGCTCGGCAATCGCAGGTGCTCAAGGGCGGCCTGGGCATTGTGGCTGACGATGTACTGGCGAGTTTCTACACCCTGGCGCTGAACTGGGGGTTGTGGGCGGTGGTGGTTCGGGTGATGGCGTGATGGGGCGATCGAGCGATTGAAGGCAGGACGCGATATGGGCAGACCAGTAGCAGTCATTGTTCGGGATGGTTGGGCACTGAATCCGAATCCGCGGGGGAATGCGGTGGCGGCTGCGAAGACGCCGAACATCTCCGCGTTCAAGTCTGCGTATCCATGGACGATTTTGGCCTGCTCGGGTGAGCCGGTTGGGCTTCCGGACGGTTACATGGGATCCAGCGAGGTCGGGCACCTGAACATGGGTGCCGGGCGCATCGTGATTCAGGAGTTGAAGCGCATCGATGATGGCCTGCGGACGGGCAAGCTTTTCGAGGCGGAGCAGTGGAAGCGCCTGTCAGCGGCCTGGCAGAAGAGCGGTGGGCGGTTCCATTTGCTGGGGTTGCTGCAGGATGAAGGGGTGCATGCGCACCAGGAGCACCTGTTCAAGATCATGCGGCGGGCGCGTCAGGAATTTCCGAAGGGCGAGATCGTGCTGCATCCGTTTCTGGATGGGCGCGACACACCGCCGCGCAGTTCGCTGGAATATCTGGCGAAGCTGCGGTTGGTGATGAAGGAGGTGGGCGGTTGCCGCATCGGGACCTTCATGGGGCGATACTTTGGCATGGATCGGTCGCGCAACTGGGCCCTGACGGACATCGGCTACCACACGCTGGTTTGCGGGGAAGGGCGGCGCACGGACGATGTCGAAGGCGCCATTCGGCACTCCTATGAGACGGACAAGACGCCGGACGGGGCCGAGATGGTGGACGAGTATGTGCCGGCGCATGTGGTTGGCGACTTCGCGGGCATCCGGGATGGGGACGTGGTGCTGCACACGAACTACCGGCAGGATCGGGCGATTCAGCTCACCCGGGCTTTCGTGGATGACGCGTACGCGGGTCATCGCAAGGCACGGCGGAATGTCTGCTATGTGGGGCTGACGCGCTACTATGACGAGTTCCCGTTCTACATGATGGGGCCGATGGATGAGAGCGGGGGGATGGAGAAGCTGCTGGGCGAGGTGATCTCGAAGGCGGGCATTCGCCAGTTGCGCATTGCGGAAACCCAGAAGTACCCGCATGTGACGAGCTTCTTCAATGGCAAAGCGACGACGCCGTATCCGTTGGAAGATGACGTGCATGTGCCGGGGCGCTTTGACGCCGCCCTGTTCGCCAGCCACCCGGAGATGGATGCCTACACGGTGACGGAGGAGCTGCTGAAGCGGCTGGAGAACAACCCGTACGGGTTTATCCTGGTGAACTACGCCAACGGCGACATGGTGGGGCACACTGGCAATTTCGATGCCGCCGTGCGGGCCATCGAGATTGTGGACGAGTGCGTGGGGCGGATCACGCGGCGCCTGCTGGAGCTGGATGCGCAGGTGCTGATCACGGCGGATCACGGCAACTGCGACCAGATGGTGGACTACGAAACCGGCATGGTGAAGACGAGTCACAGCCTGTTCGACGTGGAGTGCATCTACGTGGCGAGGGATGCGGCCGGGCGAACGCTGGTTCCGCGCGGCAAGCTGTCGGACATTGCGCCTACGGTTCTGGGCCTCATGGGGTTGGCGGTGCCGGCGGAGATGACGGCCGAGAACTTGATTGTGAAGTGAGACGCCGCGCTTAGCCTTCGGGTCTATGCGGATGCGGCATGATGAGCGTTGGCGCGTGTCCGAGGGTGGGAGGATCGAGCGATGGCAGGCAGGCGGCTTGGCGGGTACGGCGGCGGCTGGCGCGTTGGCGCCGTGGCCCTGCTCCTGACCCTGTCTTCCCCCATCTTGCCGTCGGTCCTGGCCAAGGTGACGGTGATTTCTGCGCAGAGTCCGCGCAACCGCGAGCGCCCGCCTCGGCAGCAGACGCGCTACATCATCTTGCACACGACCGAAGCCCCGGCCCCCAGTTCGCTGGCGAAGCTGAAGGCGAATGGCGAGGCGAACTACTTTGTCGATCCGGGCGGCAAGGTCTACGGGCTGATCGACCGCGGGCGGGTGGCCTATCACTGTGGGCGCAGCATGTGGAAGGGCCGTCGCGACCTGGACGACGTGGCGATCGGGATTGAGGTGGCAGGCTTTCACAACCGCGATATTTCGGCGGCGCAGTACCAGGCGTTGGCGGAACTGGTGGCGGAGCTTCAGGCGATTTACGGCATTGCGGATGACGCGGTTCTGACGCATTCGATGGTGGCGTACGGCGCGCCAAACCGCTGGCACAAGCGTTCACATCGGGGCCGCAAGCGCTGCGGGATGCAGTTTGCGACGAGTCACGTGCGCAGCCGGTTGGGATTGACCGCGCGGCCGAAATTCGATCCGGATGTGAGGGCTGGGCGCCTGACGGTAGGGGATCCGTACCTGGCGAAGGTGCTGTACGGCGGTGCGCAGGACCGGCCGGTGGCCCCGTCGGCGGCAAGCCCGGCGCCGACCGCGGTGGTGACGGCCGCGGTCACGCCGCCGCCGCCACCGCCGCCGATGCCCATCGGGGATCCGGAGGGTGTGGTGATCGGGCCGGGGCGGTCGGCCTGGGATATTGCGCGAGATCTCTATAACAAGCCGGAGACGCGATACCAGTTTCCGGACGGTCGCGAACTGCGCGGGGACCAGGTGACCAACTGGAAGCAGATGCCACCGGGCACACGCGTGGCGATGAGCGTGGAAGAGGAGCGCGAGAACGTGGCCGAGCAGATCCAGCGGATTGGGCGCGACGGCGCGTCGGCTCGCGAGGCGGCCGGCGAGGAATACAACACGATGCGCACGATCTATTTCCTGAAGGATGGGCGTGTGTTGACCGGGGCGGAGATTCCGGCGGCGGAGTTGGATGCGCTCCCGGCGGAGACGGGGATGTTGGTGGGATACATTCAGGGTGGATCGATCAGCGCCAAGCGCCGAGCCTTCGACGTATGCGGCGTGAAGTGGAACCATCCTTCCACGTTCTACCGATTCCCGGATGGGCGCCTGATCCCGGGTAGCGAGGTTTCCGAAAAATCGATTCCGCTTGGGACGCTGGTGTTCTTCCGCAACTGACGGCGGCGACGGATCAGTTGACAGTGCCGGTGTCATTGGGTATCACGCCTCCATGTCCGACAAAGAATTCATTGGGCCGGAAGCGCTTTGGCGCGACTCCTTTCTGCTGGCGGCGCGCATCTTTTACTCCGGCTTCCGTCCGGATGTCTTGCTGGTGATTTGGCGTGGCGGGACGCCGATCGGGATCATCGTGCACGAATTTCTGCAGTACAAGGGCATCACCACCTACCATGCGGCGTTGAAATCCGAATCGTATACGGGGATTGAGCAGAGTGGGGAGCCGCGCATCGAGCATATGGATTCGGTGATGGAGTGTATCAAGCCGGACAGCCGGGTGCTGTTGATCGACGACATTTTCGATACGGGCCGCACGATCGAGAAGGTGTGCGAGTTGTTGCGTGCGAGGACGTCTGCGGTCAAGGTGGCGACGCTCTTCTACAAGGAGCGCCAGAACCGCACGGGAATCGTGCCGGACTACTACGTACACAAGACGGACAAGTGGATCGTGTTCCCGCATGAATTGATGGACCTGAGCCTGGACGAAGTCCGGCAGAAGGATCCCTTTGTCCACAGCCTGGTGACCGGCGCCCTGCCGCCAGACCCAGCGCGTTGAGCAGCGGTGGCTGGCGGTTGCGGTCGTGCCTGCTCTGGCTGTGAATGGGGTGGCCGGTTTGTCGGGCACGGACTCTTCTTTGGGCCCATATCGGTCATACGGCCGACACGGAGGTCGGCCCTCCAAATCGGAGGTAGGCTTATCGGGGTCTCGATTGGAACGCTCGACAGGAGCGTGAAGTATGGTCACACTACCCGCAGCCCGCCCCGGATTGTCGCGGATGGGGCGGCTGGAGGGCTGCAAGATGAACCGATTCCTGCGATCAGTGGCCGTATGGGGTGTGCTACTGGGGTTGGCGTCTGGATGCGGGCGGCACCCGGCTGCGTCGGAATCCGCGAGCGAGCCCGCAGGCGACTCACCCGTGGTGGTGCTGACGGAGCAGAACTTCGACACGACGGTTGCGAAGGGTGTGGTGCTGGTGGACTTCTGGGCCGCGTGGTGCGGGCCGTGCCGGCGTCAGGGGCCGGTGGTGGATCAGGTTGCGCGGCAGGTGGCCGATCGAGCCACGGTCGGCAAACTGGATGTGGACGCCGTGCCGCAGGTGGCCGGCCGCTTTGGAATCCGCAGCATACCCACGTTAATCGTTTTCAAGGATGGGAAGCCGAGCAAGCAGTTCGTGGGGCTCACGGATGGCGGAGAGCTGGTGCAGGCGATCGAGGCCGCGTTGCGTTAGCGACGCATGCGGACGCCCCGCGCGCGGTGGTTCTGGTGGTGGCGGCTAGCGATGCGGCGTCGAATGCGTCGACGGTCGAGGTGGACGATGAGTAACAAGGCTCCGGGGCGGGATGGGCGACCGGATTCGGATGAACTCGGTGGTGTGATCGAGCGGGCCAAGCGGCAGCTCGAGCACATGATCGACCTCAATCCCGAGAGCATTGTGCTGGTGGATCGTGGCGGGGTTGTGCTTCGAGTGAACCGTGCCTTTCTGGCGCTGTTGGGGGTCCGAGAGTTCGCCGACGTCCTGGGGCGACCGCTACTGGAGCTGGTGCCGACGCCGGATGCCGACTTGCTGGCGACGGTTTTGCGTGGCGCGGCCGGCGGGGAAGGGTGCGAGTGCCGGATCGAGATTGGCGGCCTACCGCGCCTCTTGCGCATCACCTCGGCGGGGGCCGAATCCAACGATGTCCTGGTGCTGATCGTCCAGGACGTGACCGATGCGCGGCGCGACGCGGAGCTGGTGGAGAAGGCCTACAAGGTTGAGGCCGTGCGGACGCTGATGGGCGCTCTGATGCACCATTTAAATCAACCGCTGACGGTGGTGATGATTCGGGCACGTCTGCAATTGCAGGCGTTGGAGGAGCAGCGCAGCAAGCCCGAGGACATCATGACGACGCTTCAGGACATCATGAAGCTGACGATGAAGGTGGCGGACGTTTTGCGGCGGGTGGAAAACTCCCGCGATTACGCGACGCAGGAGTACATCCAAGGCGTCGATATCATGCGCATCGATCCGGAGTGACCGGGGGCTGGGGTCAGGGGTTGTCGAAATCGGTGCCGATGCGCTTGCCCATACCCTTGTGGAAGCCGCAACTCATGCAGAGCACGGTATCGGGCTCCATGTCGGCCCCGCATTCCGGGCAGCTGCCATCGGTCTCCTGATCATCTCCGTCCTCGTCGTCCGGATCGTCGTCATCCGGGTCAACAGCGGCACCGGCCTCCGCGCCGGCGGCGAGTGAGGAGGAGGGCACCGTGATCTCGCTTTGGCAGTTTGGGCACGCCACCAGCTCGCCGGCGTACTCCTCGGGGGCTTCCAATTCCTGCCCGCAACTGCTGCACGAAAATGTGATGTCGGCCATGACGGTGTTCTCCCTGTCGTTGGGGGGATACTACGTGCGGTCTCGGAAAGTGGTCAAGCGCGCATTGGCGCATCGGGGCGAGTGCGGCGGGACGTGTGGGTGAGGGGCCCAGCGTGAGGGGGCGACACGCGTCTCGATCCGGAATGGTTAGGGGGCGAACTGGCGGGCAAGCCCGGCGAACACGGTGCTGAAGAGGATGCCACCGACCACCAGGAACACAATACTGAGCACGGCGAGAACCCCCATGATCTTGAAGTACTTGCGCAACTTTTCCAAGGCGTTGGCGAAGGCCACCTCATCGGACTGCTCATGGGCGATGGCAATCTGGCTTGCGGCGGAGGTGAGAAGGACGCCGATCCAGATCGGCAGCCAGGCGATAATCAAGCCGGCGATGCTGAGGGCCTGGAGGGCGCCGCTGATGATGGAAAGGATGCCGAGCAGGCGCATCCAGCCCTTGGCGCGATAGAGGATTTCCGTGAGGCCGTTTGAGAACGTGGCCGCATGGTGCCTGCCGCGTCCCACGGGGGCGGGAGCCTCGGCATGATCGGCGCCTGGCGCGGCGGGTGGGGAGGTGGAGGAGTCGTGGGCGGCATCGCGCACGAGGACGAGCTTCTTTTTGGCATCGGGTGGGGTTGGCTTGCGTCCGCTGATCTGGCCATAGGGCATCCAGTTTGGCATGCCTTCACGCCATACAGGGGTATCGGGTGTGATGGCACCCGTTCGAACCATGTCGTGAAAAGCCAGGTCCTCGATGGGGCCGAGTTGCTCGCCGGCGTTGGCGTAGTACCACTGCATGGATAATCCTCCGGGCAACGTGATCGAAGGGCGTTATAGCACAGCGGGCCGCCTCCTGTACACGGCGACGTTCACCTGACGGCCAAATGGCTCTTGCCGGTGATCGCCGCGCATCGCATCATCCGCGTGGCGGTTGTCGCTGTCGGGGCATGAAAGGGGATCGCATGTCGAAGGAGCCTGCAGGCGTGGTCGTTCGCGATTGGGAAAATCCTGGTTTGCTGTCGATCGGGAAGGAGCCTGCGCATGCCACGATGTGCCCATTTGCGGATGAGAAGTCGGCCTGTGCGCTTGAGGTGGGGTCCTCGCGCTACGCCCGCAGTCTGAATGGGGCCTGGGCCTTTCACTGGTCGCCGCACCCGGACCAACGGCCGGTGGCCTTCTATCGTCGCGAGTATGCGGCCACGGGTTGGGGGACGATTCCGGTGCCATC
>CAZWQJ010000011.1:9209-49946 GCA_964635825.1 uncultured Victivallales bacterium
CCTTCTATCGTCGCGAGTATGCGGCCACGGGTTGGGGGACGATTCCGGTGCCATCCGTGTGGGAACTGCAGGGGCACGGCACGCCGATCTACGCCAACGTGGCTTATCCTCACCCGCGCAAGCCGCCGCTGATTCTGGCGGAGGTGCCGGAGGCATACACGGCCCGGCGCGAGCCGAACGCGGTGGGGTCCTACCGCCGCTGGTTCACGCGGCCGCCTGGGTGGGCCGGTCGCCGGATCTACATCCGGTTCGAGGGCGTCGCCTCGACCTTCTATGTGTGGGTGAATGGCGTGCGCGTGGGCTTCAGCAAAGACAGCCGCGGCGGAGCGGAGTTCGACATCACGGCGTTGCTGCGCGCGGGACGCAACCTGTTGGCGGTGGAAGTCTACAAGTGGAGCGACGGAAGCTATCTTGAGGGGCAGGACTTCTGGCGGTTTGGTGGCATCTTTCGCGATGTCTGGATGTGCGCGCGCGCCCCGGTGCACGTGCGCGACTTTTTTGCGCAAGCGGAGTTTGACGATGAGATGGGCGGCGACGCGCGACTGAAGGTGGCGGTCTGGGTGCGGAACGAATCGCGGCGCGTGGTGACGGGGGTGGTGGAATGCCGCCTCCATGATCCGTCTGGGGCGCCGGTGCGGGGCGTGGTCTTGCGGGGGCGCGTGGACGATCTGGGCGCGGGGCTGGAAGCGCGGCTGGATTTGACGGCGCGGGTGCCGGCGCCGGTGCGTTGGTCGGCGGAATCGCCGGTGCTGTACACGTTGGTGGTGTTGGTGCGGCGTGGCGCGCGGGCCGAAGAGTATGTGGCGTGCCGCTTTGGATTTCGCAGCGTCACGTGGGGCGACGGCGTCCTGCGCATCAACGGTCGCCAGGTGAAGCTCAAAGGCGTGAACCGGCACGAGCACGACCAGGATCGCGGCTATGCGGTGACGCAGGAGGGGATGGAACGGGATATCGCCCTGTTCAAGCAGCACAACATCAATACGGTGCGGACAAGCCACTATCCCAATCATCCCGCCTGGTACGATCTGTGCGACCGCCACGGCATCTACGTGGTGGATGAAGCGAATGTGGAGTCGCACGGGATGGGCTTTCAATCGGAATCGCTGGCGCGCCAGCCGGCGTGGCGCGCGGCGCATGTGGATCGCAACACGCGTATGGTGTTGCGCGACCGCAACCACGCCAGCGTGATCATGTGGTCCCTCGGCAATGAGGCGGGCGCGGGCGACAACTTCCGTGCCTGTGCGGATGCGGTGAGGCGGCTCGATGTGTCGCGCCCCGTGCACTATGAAAGCATGAGTGAGGTGGCGGACATCGAGAGTTGCATGTACCCCGACGTGCCGATGCTGGAGTGGCGCGGTCGCCATGGGGGCAAAGCGTTCTTCGTGTGTGAGTACGCGCATGCGATGGGCACGGCGCTCGGCAACCTGCGCGAGTACTGGGATGTCATGCTGCGCCACGATGTGTTGGTGGGCGGATGCATCTGGGAGTGGGTGGATCATGGCTTGCGACGTTTCACGGGCCGCCGGCGGAAGGACGGGCAAGCCGAGTGGTACTGGGCGTATGGCGGCGATTTTGGCGATCAGCCGAACAACGGGGCCTACTGCTGCGACGGGGTCGTGACCCCCGATCGCCGCATTACGGCCAAGCTGCTTGAAGTGAAGAAGGTCTATCAGTACATCGCGGTGCGTTCGCTGGGGTGGACGGCGGACGGCACCTCCTGGCTGCTCGCGGTGCGGAATCAGTACGCCTTTACGCGGCTGTCGGCTTTTGACGCGGTCTGGGAATTGCGGGAGAACGGGCTGCTGATTCGAGAAGGGGCGCTGCCGGGATTGGATGCGGCGCCGGCCGACGAGTGCCTGGTTGAGGTTCCTGTTGGACGGGTTCACGGGTTGCCCGGCGGGGAGTACCACCTGACCGTCCGCTTCCACCGTCGCGAGGCGGAGGCGTTCACGCCGCGTGGCTATGAGGTGGCCTGGGAGCAAGTGGTGCTGCCGGTGTCGTGCGCGGCGGTGGTTCCCCGCGAGAACGCGGCGCTACCGGCGCTGGCGCTGACGCGTCGCGGGCGCCGTATGACGCTGGAGAGCGCCGCGATGCGGGTGGAGTTTGATACCGTCGCCGGGGAGTTGGTGCAACTGCGGGTAGGGGCGCGGGCGGTGATCGATGGCGAGGGGCCGCGGTTGAATCTTTATCGCGCGCCGGTCGACAATGACGAGTGGTGCATCGCGACGCAGCGCTGCGCGAAGTTGGACGACCTTCAGCGGGTCGTCGAGGGCGTGGCGACCCGGCGTGTCGACGCGGGTACGGTCTGTGTGGATGTGACAGTGCGCTGCACCTGCGCCACGGGCGGCGGTTTCTGGCATCGGGCCCGTTACCAGGTGCAGGGGGATGGTGTGATTGCGGTGGAGAATGCGTTTCTACCCTTCGGTTCGCTGCCGCCGCTGCCGCGGCTGGGGATCCGATTGGCCGTGAGGGGCGCGTGCGATCGCCTGAGCTGGTTCGGGCGTGGACCGGGCGAGTCTTACCCGGATCGCAAGAGCGCGAATGCGGTGGGGGTGTTCCACGGGACCGTGGATGAGCAGTTCGAAGTCCAAGTGCATCCGCAGGAGAATGGCAACAAGGAAGACGTTCGCTGGGCGGTGCTGAAGGACGCGCGGGGGATCGGGATCCGCCTGGTCGCGGAATCGCGGATGGGATTCTCGGCGTCGCGTCATCGGTCGGAAGCGCTGGCGCGGGCGAAGCATGTGCACCGCGTGCGTCCGTTGCGCGATCGCATCATGGTCTGTCTGGATCATTCCCAGATGGGGCTGGGCGGGGGCAGTTGCGGGCCGCGCCCACTGGACGCGTTCATCCCGCGCGCAGAAGTCGCGATCTTCCGCTATCGGATCGAGCCGGTGCGCTCGCCGCAAACGTGAGCGTAACCCGGAGGCACTCATGGATATTCTGATCATCGAAGACGATGCGCGGCTGGGTATGAGCCTGGCCAAGGGGTTGAAGGAGGCGGGGTTCACGGTGCAGCTGGCGTCGACGCTGGCCGTCGGGCGCGCGCTGCTGCGCAAGGAAGAGGTGCGCCTGGTGGTGCTGGACCTTGGGTTGCCGGATGGCGACGGCGTGGACTTGGTTGAAGAGTGCCGGCGCGTGGACTCGCCAGTGCCGATCGTGGTGACGACGGCGCGCGGCGAACTGGAGGCGCGCATCCGTGGGCTGGATGCGGGGGCGGACGACTATCTGGTGAAGCCGGTTGCGTTTGCGGAGCTGTTGGCGCGGATCCGGGCGCAGTTGCGGCGGCTGAATAAGGCGGCCGCTCCGTGCTGCCGCATTGGCGACCTGGATTTGAATCTTCGCACCCGCACCGCCACGCGAGGTGGCCGGGCGATCGAGCTCACCCCGCGCGAATTCGATTTGCTGGCCTACTTGATGGAACACGGCGGGCAGGTGGTCTCGCGCGAGATGCTGGCGCGCGACGTCTGGCGTGTGCGTGCGCGCATCACGTCGCTCGATAATGTAATCGATGTGCACATCTCGCGCCTTCGCGAGAAGATTGATCACGGCACCGCGCCGTTGCTGCACACCGTGCGGGGGGTCGGGTTCTCATTGCGCGAGGAGCCATGAAGCAACCGATTCGCATCCATTTTTTTCGCTTGGTGTGCGTGCACACGCTGCTGGTGCTGGGATGCGTGGCGCTTTTGCTGGCCGGGTTCAACTTGCATGAAGTGCGTGAGCATCCCGATGCGGAACCGGAAGAGCGGCGCGAGTTGCTGGCCCTGATTGGGCTGGTCGTCGGGTTGTTGCCGTTTTCTCTGTTAGGGGCATGGGCGATCAGCAGCCGGTTGGTGCTTCCCCTGCGGACCATGGTTCGGACTGCGGTGGCGATCCGGGATGGGAATCTCAGCACCCGGCTCGACACGTCGCTGCCTGAGGATGAACTCGGGCAACTTGGGCGCGCGTTCAATGATGCGTTCGATCGGTACCAGAAGGCGCTGGATCGCATTGCGCGTTTCAGCGATGACGCGGCGCACCAGTTGCGCAATCCGTTGGCGGCTATTCGCGCGACGGGGGAAGTGTGCCTGAGTCAGCGGCGGTCGCCGGAGGAGTACGAGGAGACGCTGGGGCGGATCCTGGAGGACGCGGGACGGCTGGGGCGGACTGTGGATCAACTGCTGACGCTGGCGCGGATTTCCAAAGGGCAGATTGCGCCGGTGTTCGAGTCCGTGGACGTGGCGGCGGTGGCGCGCGCGGCCCTGGAGCCTTTTGCCGATGTGGCGACGGCCAAGCAGGTGCAGCTGGGGCTGGACGCGCCGGCGGCGACCGTTGCGGTACGGGGGATGGCGCACTTGCTGTCTGAGGCATTACACAACCTGCTGGACAATGCGCTGCGGCACACGCCGAACGGGGGCACGGTGCAGGTTGTGGTGGCGGTGGCGGCGAGCGGGGCGGTGTCTCTGGCCGTAGAGGACTCAGGCCCGGGGATTCCGGCGGTGTTGCAGGCGACGCTGGGGCAGCCGTATCGGCCCGGTCATGGCGAGGGGCACGGGCTCGGGTTGGCCATTGTGGCGGACATTGCGGCCGCCCACGAATCGCGGCTGGATTCTGGAGTCAGCCGGTTGGGTGGTGCGCGGCTAGCCATGATGCTTCCACCAGTCGAGACCGAAGCGAGCCCGCGCACATGATCGGGCAGGAAACCAGGCCATGAGTCTTCCCCTTCGTCTCGTATGGTTCCGGAATGATCTGCGTCTGCATGACAATCTGGCCTTGTGGCACGCGGTGGAGAGTGGGCACGCCGTGGTTCCGGTGGTGGTGTGGAGCCCGGAGGACGACGAGCCGTGGGCACCGGGTGCGGCGAGTCGGTGGTGGCTACATCAGTCGCTGGATGCTCTGGATGGGCGCTTGCGTGAGATGGGGTCGCGGCTGATCCGGCTGCGCGGGCCGGCGGCTGTGGCGCTGGCCGAACTGGCTCGGCGCACGGGGGCCGTTGGGTGTCATTGGAACGCGTGTCTGGAGCCTGCCGCGATGCGACAGGAGCAGGAGGTGCGCGAGGCGCTGGCGGCGGCGGGGGTGGAGTCGTGTGTGGCCGGTGAAGGCACGCTATTTGATCTGGCCGGGATCCGCACGGGCGGTGGAGCGCCCTACCAGGTCTTCACTCCGTTCTGGCGCCGATGCATGGCCTCGGGGACGCCGCGTGCGCCTCGGGGGGCGCCGGCGGCATGGCCCTCTCCGGCGAAGTGGCCGCCGAGTGAATCGCTCGAAGGGCTTGGGCTGTTGCCGCGGCATGACTGGGCGAGCGGCCTGCGGGAGACGTGGACCCCGGGAGAAGCCGGTGCCCACGAGCGGCTGCAGGTGTTCATGCGTGGGGCGCTCGAGGCGTATCGCACGGGTCGCGAACGCCCGGATTGGCCAGGGACGTCAGCCCTGTCGCCGCATCTGCATGCGGGCGAGATCAGTCCGCACGCGGTCTGGCATGCTGTTCAGAAATGCGCGGGCACGCTTGGGCGGGATGGCGTGGATGCCTACTGCCGGCAACTCGTCTGGCGTGAGTTTGCGCTGTCGATGCTGCATCAGTTCCCGCGGACGGTGGATGAGCCGCTGCGGTTGGAGTACCGGGCGTTTCCGTGGCGCAGGGATGCCGCCTCCCTGCGCGCGTGGCAACGGGGGTGTACGGGCTATCCGATTGTGGATGCGGCGATGCGGCAGCTTTGGCAAACCGGATGGATGCACAACCGCGCGCGCATGATCGTGGCGTCTTTCCTGGTGAAGGATCTGCTGATCTCCTGGGAGGCGGGCGCGCGTTGGTTTTGGGACACGCTGGTGGATGCGGATCTCGCGAATAACACGTTGGGGTGGCAATGGGCGGGTGGCTGCGGTGCAGATGCAGCCCCGTACTTTCGGATTTTCAATCCCGTGAAGCAGGGGCAGACGTTCGACCCCGATGGCGCTTATGTCCGGCGGTTTGTGCCGGAACTCGCGAGGCTGCCTGCAGCGCACATTCACGCGCCGTGGGAGGCGCCGGGTGCCGTGCTGCGAAGCGCAGGCGTGACACTGGGCCGGGAGTATCCCGCGCCGCTGGTGGAACACGGTGCGGCGCGGCTGCGGGCACTGGATGCGCTCAAGCAGATGCGGGTGGCCGGGGAGAGCGTGCGATGACGGAAGCATCCGGGGGCGGGGGACGGTGGCGGCGGGTGGCTGGGCTGGCGTTGGGTGCCGTGGCCGTGGCGGTGGCGTTGGACCTGCGCGCGGCCGGTTCCTTTCGCGGGTTGCACGATGGCTACGTTTTTCATCCGGACGCGCCGAAACAGGTGCGCGCACTCGGGCAGTATTTGACAGGCCGCTACCTCTGGTACACGGGGAGCTGGTTCTACGATGGGTATCCATACGGACTCAATCATGTGGATGAGTGGATTCTGCGCGGGACGATCCCGCTGGGGCGCCTTGTGCAGCGTTGGCTTGTGCCGGATGTCGACGATGCCCAGATGCTCGATCGCGCCGTGCTGTACTACTGGGTCCATGGCCTGCGCATTCTGTATGGAATGATCGTGTTCGGGACGACGGTGGCGGTGGCGGTCTTGCTGACACGTCGCCGCGCGTGCGTTGGACTCACCGCCGGGTTGGCGGCGCTGGCACCCTTGTCTGCCGTGGTGACGCATTCGGCGACCGGGGACATTGGGGTTGATCTCTTCACCATGTTCGCCGTGCTGCTGCTCGCGTGGCATACGCGCCATCCGCGCCCCGTCTTGTTGTGGGGCGCCGGCGTGATGGTGGGAATGGGCTTCTCCTGCAAGTACAACGGCGCTTTGGGGGGAATCCCGATTGCGCTTTATGTGGCTGCCCTCGCCTGGCAGCGGCGCCGTTGGTCGTTACTTGTGGGGGGAGGATTGCTGGCTGTCGTGGGGCTGAGCGTGGGGATATTGATCGGGACGCCGGCGTTGTGGATCTCCTGGAAGCAGACCTGGATCGACATGGGTGAGAACTTCGAGAAGATCCGGTGGTACTGTGTGCACGAGAGCTGGCGCGAGCGACCGTTGCTTGAACGACTCGTGGATTCTGTGCGCACGAATGGGCTGCGAATTGGCACGGCGCTGGGATGGCCGCTGCTGACCGGCGCGGTGGCTTCGTCGGCGCTTTGGCTGAGAAGGGGTGCGTGGCCGCGTACGGCGGCGGGGCCGACTCCCGACGCGCGCGCCGCCGCTCAGTTGGCCATCGCGTTGTATCCGCTGCTCGCCTTGGGGATTTCCGTATTGGGTAAGCCCGTGGTGCAACCCTTTCACTTCTCATACCTGGTGCCGCCGCTGATTCTCGCGACGGTGTTTCTGTTCGATCGGCTACCGGTGGGGGCGCGGGTGGGGCCACGCCTCACGGTGACCGCCATTCTGTTGCTGGCGCTACTCGATAGTGCCGCGCGCACCCGTTCCGAGCGGTTCTTCTGGGTGCGGGACGATATCAAGGCCTATCAGAACTACGAGCGCGTGGTCCTTGCCGCCAGTGCTTCACCGGAGCGGTCGCGAGGCGAGGTGATTCGTGCCTTCTGTTTGGAGCCGGCCAACATGGCGGAGTTCCGTAATTTGCCGGGCAAGGTGCGTGCGGCAAATCCCGTTGGGCGGGTGTGGCGCGGTCTTGAGGCGACCCCGTTACCGACAATCCCATTCCCGCGGGATCATGACTGGATCATGCTGAATGGGCCGACGTTTCCACGCGACGACCGGACGTTCCGCCTCATGCCGGGAATGGCGAAGGAGAAACAAGCGGTGGCCTTCGATGCAGTGCCGGTTCTTTACATCGGAATACGTTCCGGCATGTGGCCTGCGCGCGTGCGACTGGATGTCGGGGGCGAGCGCCGCCTGGTGGAGCTGGGTGTGGATGACGAACGCGTGGTGGAGATTGCCGCTGCGGACTGGCGGGTGGGTGAGGGGCGCGAAGACATCCCGACGGTCCGAATGTGTCGGGTCAACGCGCGCACGGAACTGGGCGATGCATGGGTCACGGTGATGCGCAGCGCGGCGGAGCGGGATGCGTACGCGCTGACCGGACCGAGTGCGGCGTGGACCAACTTGCAGTCACAGACTTGGCCGGAGCCCACAGCCGACGTTCTTTCTGCCCTGGCATCGGCGCGCTTTTACGATTCTGAAGGAACTCCCGCCCTGCGCCTCGACGCATCGGATGGGCGCCAGCGTGAGCGCTTTCTGTTGGTGGCAGAAGATGAATCGCTGCGTGGGGCTGAAGAATATCCACGGATCGCCGACGTCGTGGCCTATCACGACATGCCCGTGCTGCGCTCACGTTCCTGGGGCACTCTGGCACTGCCAGCCGGTGCCTATCGCTGGGAATGTGAGTGGGGTGCGTTGGACAACGGAGCCGAAGTTTCGATGCAAGTGGTGGATGCGCTGGGCGTCCATGTGGGGCCTTTGGCGAGGGTGACCTCGACGCTGGCCCTGGGGCGCCAGAGCGTGGAGCTGCCTTTTGTGAAACCCTACGCGCCCTACGAATGCCGCCTTGTGGTGACGTGCACGGCGGGCAAAGCGGAACTCCTGCAGTGGCGGCTGGTGCCGGATGTGGAGCGGATGCTTGTCGCGCTGCGCGATTGGTCGGCAGGTGGCGCACCACCGGCGTGGGGGTCTGCAGAGAATCGCTCCAGGCTTATGCGCGTGCAGACCGATGCATCCTTCGGCGGACGCGTGCGTCTGCTCGCCGTGTCCTATCCGCCTGTGTATACCGTGGGCGAAACACTGGAGATGGACATGGAAGTGGTCCTGATGCGCCACGACATCTGCGACTACGGTGACCTCGATCTCTTCGTGCACTTCTACGAGGTGTCGGGCCGCGAGGCCTACGCGGAGCGCTATCCGCTGGACTCGCTCGTTTCTGCTGTGCGACGCGGCGAATCCATGCGGATGCCGATCGATTCCCGTCTCGCGCCTGGCCTCTATGAATTGCGGCTGGCCATCCGCAACCGGTACACACGCCGTCGACTCGATGTGGATGAAGCGCGTGAGGATGGTCTCGCCGTGCATGGACGCAAGCTTGTCATCGGACGCATGGACGTGCGCGCCGCGGCGCATGACGACGCGCGCGCAAAAAAGTGAACACAATTTTCGATGCGTCTGTTGACGATTGTTCGTTTTGAATGTAGAGTCGGGTCCAAGATAGATTCCGCAAGGGGCACAGGGTAAGCGGGAATCTTCGGTGCTGTGACTGCTGCCGGCCCTCGTTCAGGCGATGGCATTGTCTTCGAAAGAAGATGTACAGGCATCACGGCCTACCAAACAACCTGCGCGCGCAGGCGCCCAGGGTCAAAGGAGGTGACGAGTCGTGGCAGCAAAGAAGAAGGCAGCGAAGACGGTCGCGAAGAAGAAGGTCGCGAAGAAGAAGGCCAAGAAGTAACGTTAATCCTTCGGTCATAGGACCGGAGATCCAACCGTGACGGCC
Source organism: uncultured Victivallales bacterium (assembly GCA_964635825.1). GTDB lineage: Bacteria > Verrucomicrobiota > Kiritimatiellia > UBA8416 > JAIOPI01 > CAZWQJ01. Next base: position 18,624 of record CAZWQJ010000011.1, read on the forward strand.
GCGGCTTCCTGATCCGCGGCCGTCATTTTTTTTTGACGCTGCGCGGATGGGCGGCCTAGTATTCGGCGTGCCGCGCTCGGCAGGCGCAATACCTGTTGGGGCGCCAACTCGGTGGGCCGGCGGTGATTGTGGGAGCGGGCTCGATCCGCGCAGCAGCCATGAGACAGGTTCCATTCCAATTGACGGCGGAGTACGTGGCGGCGGTCCACTTGGTGCTGGCGTTGCTGCTGGTGCTGTTGCCGCTAATCCCGAACCCATTCCACGCGCGCAACCGGAGTGTGATCGAGCCCATCGATTTCGTGGTGGATGTGACGCCGTTGGGGGACGGGGACGCGGAGGAAGACGAGGAGGAGGCTGAAGTGGCGAAGCCGGTGGCGACGGTGGAGCCGGCCGACGCGGTGGTGAAGCCGATCGAGAAGCCGGTTACCACGAAGCCGCCCACGGTGAAGGCGCCACCGAAACCCACGACAAAGGTGCAGGTGCAGCGCAGCACAAAGAAGATCAAGCGCACGGTGGGCGGGAGTACGACGGCGGGCAAGCCGACGGGCTTGACGCCGGACGAGATCCGTCGTCGCCTTGCGATGGGCGCGCGGGCGGGCACGTACAATTCCGCGATTCCGTCGGAGGAAGCGATGCACTTTGGGACCATCTACCGGGTGCTGTATGAGGCCTGGGTGCAACCGAGCGCGGCCACTGTGGGGCGCGCGAATGTGACGGCCGAGTTGCGCTTCGCGCCGGATGGCAGCATTGTGGGGCGGCGGCTCGTGACGCGTTCGGGGGTGCGGGAGATGGATGCATCCGTGGAGCAGGCGCTGAATGCGGTGGACCGCGTGCCGGGGTTGTCCGTCGCGTTTCTGAGCGGACACCGTCAGGTAACCGTGTTGTTTGAAGTTCAGGAGTAATGGTCATGAGAATGTGCATGGTAAGCAGGGGATGGCGTGGGTGGGGTGGCGTGGCGTGCGCACTGGCGATGGTCCTGGTGGCGGGCACCGGCTACGGGCAGGACATTCGCATCGTGAAGCGAGGTTCAGGCAAGTCGGATATCGATTTATCGGGGCTTCAGGCGACGGGCCAGGCGGCTGGGCTCAAGGCGGTTCTGCGCGAGGATCTCGAGCGCTCGGGTTGGTTCGTCGTGCGGGATGGGGGGGCCAGCATCACCGTGCGCGGCTCGTGCACGTTGGCGGGCGACAGCGCCACGATCGAGGCCGAGGTGGTGAACGTGGCGACGTCGAGCCGGCTCCTTGGGCAGCGTTATGGGGAATCAGCCTCGCAATGGCGGCGGGCCTCGCATCGGCTGGCGGATGACATCGTCAAGGCGGTGACCGGCAAGCGCGGCATTGCCTCGACGCGCATTGCGCTGATCGGTACGGCCGGGGGCGGGAAGAATGTGTGGATTTGCGATGCGGACGGGCAGGGAATGCAGCAGATCACGCGCGACAACAAGCCGTGTATGACGCCGACGTGGACGCCTGACATGCGCTCGCTCTTCTACATGTCTTTTCATCGTGGATACCCGGATATCTACCGGATCGATCTGGCCAGCCGTCGGCGCGACAGCGTCTCCCGCTATCCCGGGATCAACACAGGGCCAGCGGTGTCTCCGAACGGCGGGCAACTGGCGCTGATTCTCTCGCGCGATTCCAATGCGGAGCTGTACGTCATGCAACTGGGATCCGGGCGCCTGCAGCGACTGACGCAGACGCGGCATGCGACCGAGGCGTGCCCGACGTGGTCTCCGGATGGGAACCAGATCGCGTATGTTTCGGATCGCTCGGGGACGCCGCACATTTACACCATTGCAGCCGGGGGAGGAACGCCGCGCAAGGTCACGATGCGTGGCAGCGAAAATGTGAACCCGGACTGGGGGCCGGATGGGCGGCTGGCCTACAGCAGCCGCCGCGAAGGACGCTACCAGGTGTGCGTATTGAACCCGGCGACGGGCGAGGATGTTCAACTGACGGGCGGCGGCGCCGACTACGAAGAGCCTTCCTGGGCTCCCGATGCGCGCCATATCGTGGCGGCGCGCACCGTCGGTTACCGTGCCGATTTGTATGTTCTTGACACCCTCGGTGACCCTGAAGTACGGTTGACCACACTGCAGGGCGATTGGTATTCGCCGGCGTGGTCCCCACGTTGATGCGATACCCTGCAGGGTGGGCTGGCAAGTCTGAGGTGTTCGCGATCTCCCGGGAGTACAAGCAATGAGTCGTCGTTTGGTGCATGTTTCGATGGTCTGCATGATGGCGCTGGTGGTGTTGGGTTCGGGATGTGCCCGCAAGAAGGCGAAGGCCGGTGTGTCGGGCGAGATGGATGTGCTCGGCCCGGTGGACGGGGAGAGCGCGTACACGATGCCTGCCCGTTTTGAGGATGGCGTGCGCGTCACCGACGTGACGTTCCAGAACGTTCAATTTGGCTACAACCAGTACCAGATTGAGCAACTGGAGATCTCCAAGATTGAAAGCGTTTCGCAGTACCTGCAGCAGAACGTGGATGTGCGTCTGATTGCCGAAGGTCATTGCGACGAGCGCGGCAGCCGCGAATACAACGTGGCGCTGGGCGAGAATCGTGCGCAGGCCGTGCGGGCGTACCTGATCAGTCTTGGCGTCAGCGGCGATCGCCTCCAGACGCGCAGTTACGGTGAGGAAAGCCCGCTGGATCCGGGTCACAGCGAAGCCGCGTGGAGCACGAACCGCCGGGTTGAGTTCGCCCTCTATCGATGATGCTGCTGTCGGCAACACCGGGGACCCTCGCCTTTCTGGGAGGGTCCACGGGGACTGGTGAAATCCTGGTCCTCTTTCTGGTGGTGCTGATTCTGTTCGGGCCTCGGCGACTGCCGGAAATGGCCCGCATGGTGGGCCGCGCGATGCAAGATTTGCGACGCGCGGCTCAAGATTTCCGGGATCAAGTCATGCGGATTGATCCTGGACTCGGTAGGGAGGCCCCGCCGAAGTCGAAACCCTCAGTGACTCCCCTCACGCATCCACGTCAGCCCGCGGCATTGCCGCCGGCGGACGCCGCGTCGTTGCCTGTGAAGGATGCGGAGCCCATGGCGCGCCCTCCATCGCGAGATGGGAGTGCCGGGGGATGAGTGCGGGTGATGAGCGCGCGACGGGAGCCGAGAAGCCGTTCGTCGAACACCTGGAAGACCTGCGCAAGGCTCTGATCGGTTCTGCGGCCAGCCTGGCCGTCGGCTTCGCGGTCGCGATACCGTTGGCGCCCTATATTCTGTCCTGGCTGAAGCGTCCGGTGGCGGCGGCTGGCCTGGATCCGGATTCGTTCTTGCGAGTGATCCGGGTTGGGGACGGCTTCAGCGTGGCGATGCGGATCATGTTCTGGGGCGGTCTGCTAATCGGCTGTCCGGGCGTGCTCGTCGCCTTGGCGCGGTTTGTTTTTCCGGGGCTCACCGAGAGGGAGCGGCGGCTGGTCTCGCGCTTGATGATGGCGGCGGCGTTGTTGTTTGTGGTGGGTGTAGCCATCGGGTACTTCACCTCGGTCGGGGTCGCCATCGTCTGGCTCCTGCAGGTCAACGAATGGCTCGGGATTCGTTACGACTTTGTGGAGCTTGCCGATTACTGCGAGTTCGTGCTCAAGCTCCTCCTCAGTTTCGGCTTGGTGTTTGAGCTGCCGATCGTGGTGGTGGCGCTGGGGAGTATGGGGCTCATCCACTCGCGCGCGATGCGCGAGAAGCGGCGGCATGTGATCGTCGGCCTCATGGCGCTGGCGATGGTGATGACGCCGCCGGACCCGATGACGATGCTGTTGATGTCGGTCCCGCTTATTCTGCTCTACGAGTGCTGCATCTGGATTGTGTGGGCACGCGAGCGAGCAGCGGGAATTGTGCACCCGCCGTCGGCGTAATCGGTTGCGACGGCACGCGCGGACGCGCGTGACCGCGCGCGCCGCGTGGTGATGCCGCACGCGGCGATCAGATGTAGAGCGGCCCGAGCGCGGCGCAGGCCATGAAGTCGTTGCGCCCGTAACGATCCCACAGGGTCGGGCGGAAGACATCCGACTCCGCCACGTTATGCATATCCACGGGGATGCGTAGCATGGCGTTGAGCGTCAGCAAATCCGCCCCCAGGAAGCCGAATCCATTGACATCGTGGTTGGGTCCGATGCGTTGCATGTACTCGAACGAGGAGATGCCGCGCGGCGCCCAGTAGGTCTCCGGCCAGGTGGCGTCGGTGACGCGGCTGACGTGATTCGCCACGGCCAGCGGGAGTTCCACGGTGGATCCTTCGACGACCGAACACGTCATGTGATCGCCCACCACGTTGTAGCGGTACGAGGTCATCGGAATACCGCCGGGTGTGCGGTAATGGCTCGAGAGGCCGTCCCCGGGGAAGTACTCGAGGTTGGCGGCCTGGTACGTGGTTCCCTTGATGGCGGCGTCGATCAAGGCGCGCTGGAGCGGGCCGCTGTCACGCAGGGCCTGGCTGATGGCATGCATGGGGCGGGTGTGATCGCGATCCACGAGAGCGGGGACATCGATGGCATAGTCGAGTGCGCCGGCGCCGGAGTTGCGCTTGTCGACGAAGCCGTGAGGGGCAAGGCCGGACACATCCTGTCCGGTGGCCTTGAGCACGCTGGCGGTCGTCCAGTTCGTGCGGATGTCGGCAAACAGCTGAGGCATGCCGGTGAGCAGCGTTCCCGCCAGCATGCCGAGCGCGTTCTTGGAATCGTTTTCGGTGGCGACCACGAGTGGGGAGCGGTAGCCATTCCAGTCGAAGGAGCTGCACAGCATGGACTCGGTCAGGTCGAAATTGGGGTAGAGGTCGGTCCACTGCCGCTGTCCCTGAGTGCCGGCGGCGATGGCGTTGGCACCCTGAGCGTGTTCGACGTCCGCCTTGAAGCCCTGCTTCTTGCCGAGGGCTGGATCGGCGAGGCGCGCATTGCCGATCATGAGGTCGCGCACGATCAGGGTCATCTTGAGGGAGTCGCGCAGCAGCGCATCGGCGGGGGCGGGGCGCTTGCCCTTGCCGAAGTCGAAGCGGAAGCGCTTCTTCATGAAGAGGTAGGCCTTGTCGAGTTCGGCATGGTCGTAAAATCCGCGGTCCATGCGGCCGCGCACGACGGTCATGTCGACGGAGACGGTGCCCATGCCGAAGTAGTGATGCATGAGATTGCGGCGAACGTCCGATCCGATGATACCCATGGAGACGCCGCCGACCGACAGGTAGTTCTTGCCGCGCATCTCGGCCACGGCGGCTGCGCAACGGGCGAAGCGCAGGATGCGCTCGGCCACATAGGGGGCGATATCGGAGTTCTCGTCTTCGAGGTCCGGGTTGTAGATGGCAAAGATGGGGCGCTTCTTTTCGTCCATGGCGGCCGTGAAGGCCTTGAGCCATACGGCGCCAGGGCGGTCGGTCTGGTTGAGGCCGTAGGCGGCCTGCTGCCATTCGGAACTGCCGATGCCCATGCATGCGCTCATCAACTCGTCGCTGTAGGCCCAGGAACGGCTGACCCAGATGTTGGCGCTGACGCCCTGCGTGGTGTAGTACGCCTGCGCGATCGCGCCGGTGCGCGGGCCGTACACGATCTCGGGGGCCACCACCACGCGGACAGGGGTCCCGTCCGGCAGAAAGACATTACTCGAGATGAGGTCGAAGACCTGACGCACCATGCGCATCGTGCCTTCGGCGTTGCTCTCGTAGGCGCCTGTCCGTCCGTCGGCCACGGGGGTGATGGCGATGGTGGGGACATGGCCAAGCAGGGCGCGAGGGGCGGGACTGAACGTGCGCGCGCTGGGTTGGGCTTTGCCGCGGGATTTCGTGGCGGGGCGAGTGCTCTGCATGAACATACTCCTTCTGACTGCCCGACATGGGCGTGACCGTCGGAATATATACAAGGCCCGCGGTCGCGGCAACCGCGATGTGATGCAGTGCCGCGCTACAATCGGTGTGTCAGCACGAGCAGCAGCAAGATCAGGACGACGAGGCCCAAGCCACCGCTGGGGTAGTAGCCCCAGGATCGGCTGTGAGGCCAGGCGGGGAATGCGCCGGCGGCGGCCAGTACCAACAGGACCAACAGGATTATACCGATGCTCATGTGAATCTCCTCTTTTGCGTGGGCTTAGGCCATACCGACTAGCCCGAATGTTGCACGGGCCCTCGTGTAACATTCGCCCGTAGGGCCGAAGCAGAGGCGCAACGCGCCACGCTTCGGGGCCGCCCCGAACCGACGAAACGTCTGGTTCGGCCTTCCAGCCAGCGCCTACCCTCGGCGTTGGCTGGAAGGCGTAAGTTGCACCAGCGCTCTTTCGCTGGTGCAACTTGCGGGCTAGAAGTGCCAGTTCACAAAGACCATCCCCGGTGCGAGTTCGTTGGGCAAGTCCGTGAACCAGGCGTTCTGTGGCATGAGGTTAATCAGGCCGATCTGGACGCCGGTCTCGGCGGTCTCCGCGAAATTGACGATCCCGAGTTGGAGGCCGGTCAGGCGTCCGGCGTAGTTGACTACTCCCGTTTGAATGCCCTTGGCGTACCCCTCCGTGTAGTTCACGAATCCGGCCTGCCAGCCGAGAAGGTCGCCATCCGTATAGTTGATCGGCGCCCACTGGACACCCTTGTAGTTTTCGGCATAGTTGAGGAGCAACGCCCAGCTGATGCCGGCGCTATTGCCGCTGGATCCATTGACGATGCCGAGTGCGAGTGCCGACTGCGGGTTCTCGCCCCATAGGCTGATGGCCAGTCCTTCGATTCGCTCGCTGCGGTCGTAGAGTGCAAGGTTGGGGGTCAGGCTGATCTGGATGGGCTTGCTCGCGGCGAGTGAGCTTCCAGCGAGCAAGGCGAGGCTTAGGCAGGCGAGAGCAGTCTTCATGAGTTCTCCTTTGCAGTTGTGGTGAGAATCCGTCGTCTTCATGTGCGACCCTACGCGAACAGACGAGACGACGATATGGGGTCTGTCCCTACCAGGGGGGCTGGCGTCCATCGGTTGCATGTGGTGCGCGCATTCACTAAGATGCGCCTGTCGTATCAATATTTTCTTTCTGGAGGCTGCATCGATGCACGCGTCGGCGTTGTACATGGGATTGGATTCGAGTACGCAGAGCCTGAAGGCGACGATCATCGACGAGGCGCTGCACGTGGTGTACGAGAGCGCCGTCAACTTTGATGAGGCGTTGCCGGAGTTCAGAACGCAGGGCGGAGTTCACCGGCATGCGGATGGGCTGACGGTGACATCGCCACCGCTGATGTGGGTGGCGGCCCTGGACATGCTGCTGGAGCGGATGCGGGCGGCGGGTGCCCCGCTTGCGCAGGTGGTCTGTATTTCCGGTTCCGGTCAACAGCACGGCAGTGTATGGCTCAATGCCACCGCGCAGCAGGCGCTGCGCGGGTTGAAGCCGGATCGTCCGCTGCGCGCCCACCTGGAAGGAATATTCTCGGTGGGGGCATCTCCGATCTGGATGGACTCCAGCACCGGTCCGCAGTGCCGCGCGTTGGAAGCAGCGCTGGGCGGCCCGCAGCGCGTGGCCGAACTCACGGGCTCGCGCGCGTATGAACGCTTCACCGGGAACCAGATCGCGAAACTGCACCAGGCGCAGCCGGCTGACTATGTGGCGACGGTGCGTATTGCGCTCGTGAGTTCGTTCATGGCCTCGCTGTTGATCGGCGAGTTTGCCCCGATCGATGCGGCCGATGGGGCCGGGATGAACTTGATGGATCTCCGGCGCAAGGTTTGGGCGCCGGAGGCCCTGCGGGCGACGGCGCCGGACTTGGAGCGGCGCCTGGGGCCCATCGTTCCGTCGCACACCGTGATCGGTCGGCTGCACGCGCATTTTGTGGGGCGCTACGGGTTCCCCGCCACGTGCCAGGTGGTGGCATTTTCCGGCGATAACCCGAACAGTCTGGCGGGCCTGCGCCTGGAAGCGGCCGGCGATCTCGCGGTGAGCCTGGGCACCAGCGACACCCTTTTTGGCTCTCTGGCGTCACCGACACCGTCGGCGGAGGAGGGGCACATCTTTGCGAATCCGGTGGATCCGAATGGGTATATGGCGTTGATCTGTCGCAAGAATGGGTCGCTGACGCGCGAGTACGTGCGTGACGAGTCGGCGGGTGGATCGTGGGAGATGTTCCGCACGCTGCTGGCGGAGACGCCGCCGGGCAATGGTGGAAAGCTGGGGCTGTACATTCGCGAGCCGGAGATCACGCCACCGATTCAGAAGCCTGGGGTCTACCTGTTTGACGCGCAGGGGATGGCGGTGCCGTCGTTTACGCCGGCGGAGGCGGCTCGGGCGGTGCTGGAGAGTCAGTTCCTCTCGATGCGCCTGCACGGCCGGAACGTGGGACTGGAGCCGCGCCGCCTGATTGCGACGGGTGGTGCTTCGGTGGACAACGCCGTTTTACGGGTGGCGGCGGACGTGTTTGGGACGCCGGTGTACGTGGCGGAGAAGGCGGGGTCGGCATCGCTTGGCGCGGCCTATCGTGCGCTGCATGGCGCGCGTTGTGCGCAGGACGGCGCTCTGGTTCCGTTTGCGATCGTGTTTGCGACGGCGGCACCGTTTCGGCTTGCGCTGCGGCCGGATTCCGCCGCCCATTCCGCGTACAACGCCTTGTTGCCGCGACTGGCACAGCTGGAGAAGTGCCTGGTGGGGTAAGTGGGAGGAGCCAGGGTTACCAAGGCGGGCACCCGCCCGCAACCCAACGAACATCGAACATCCAACATCGAACGCCGAACTTCGAAGTCCAGACTATCGAACTTTGGCGTTGGATGTTCGGTGTTCAGTGTTCGATGTTCGTCCGAAAAAGGTGCACGCTATTGCTTATCATGTCGCGGCGGAGCGCTATGGTGGCCCCGGTGGTCCTGCACGAACCGGGCGATGGCGGCAGTCGCATCGCGAGCTTCGGGAAAGCTGGGTTCGCGGATGTGCCAGACGTGCATCATCTCGGGCCAGACTTCAAGCGTGACATCGACCCCGCACGCCTTCGCCTTCTTCGCAAAGCGGGTGCTGTCATCGCGGATGATCTCGGCATCGCCGACCTGGATGAGGAGTGGCGGAAGGCCCGCGGGATTTCCGTAAAGGGGCGAGGCGAGGGGATGGTAGGGGCTGGCGCCGGCGAGATAGTTGTCCGCATACAGGGAGAGCCAGGACGGGCGATTGATGACGTCGGTTGCGGCCCGCGACTGCACGGACTCGCCGGTGTGGGCGAGATCGGCGTAGGGGCAGATGGCGACGGCGGCATTGGGCAGGGGCAAGCCGGCGTCGCGCATGGCGAGCATGGCGGCGAACGTCAAGCCGCCTCCGGCGGAGTCGCCAGCCAGGAATGTACTGCGGGCGCTGAGGCGAGCGGCGGGGCCGAATCGCAGCATCCACTGGAAGGCATCCACGGCATCGTCCACAGCGGCAGGGAACGGATTCTCGGGGCCCAGGCGGTAGTCGATGGCCAATACGCTGCAACCGGTGATGCGGGACAGGGTAGCGGTGAAGGGCCGGTAGGCGGCTGCGCTGCCGCTCACGTATCCGCCGCCGTGCAGGTAGAGCAATCGGTCGACAGGAGAGGCGCCTGGGGCCGTGACCCATTCTCCGGGGATGCCGGCGGCCTCGATCCGGTTGACAGAGGCGACCTCGGGGGGTGGCAACGGGGCATCGGCCATCCAGTCGCGCAGCGTGGCCAGGTCGAGGGTTTGCGGCCGTTCGTGGGTCGTCCATTCCTTCAGCAGCTTCTGGTATTCGGGCGATGCCATGTGACTAGACTCCATGCTCGCGCAGCAGGGCGAGGAACGCGGGCTCATCCAGGATTGCGACGCCGAGTGAGCGGGCCTTGTCCAGCTTGGAGCCCGCCTCTTCCCCCGCAACCACATAGGACGTCTTCTTGGAAACACTGGAGGCATTCTTGCCACCGAGGGCGCGGATGTGGGCCTCAGCCTGTTCGCGCGTGAAGGCGCTGAGGGTGCCGGTCAGGACAAACGTCTTGTTGGCGAAGGGTGCCCCCGCGCTGGCAGATGCTGGGGCGGCGCGTGACAGCGTGAGCCCCGCGGCCATCAGGCGCTCGATGAGTGCGCGGTTGTGCGGGTCGGTAAAGTAGGTGGCGATGCTGGCGGCGAGGACCGGCCCAATGTCGGGGATCTGCTGGAGACGATCCGGTGTGGCGTGCTCCAGTTCCTGGACGCTGGCAAACGCAGCCTCCAGGCTCTGCGCGGTGCGGGCGCCGACATCAGGGATGCCGAGCCCGAAGAGAAAGCGCCACAGCTCGCGCGCGCGGCTGGCGGCAATGGCCGCAACCAGATTGGCCGCGGATTTTGCGCCCATGCGCTCCAAGGTCTCCAGCGTGGTTGCGTTCAATGCATAGAGGTCGGCCGGGTCGCGCACGAGTCCGGAATCGACGAGTTGGTCGACGAGGGCTTCCCCAAGGCCCTCAATATCCATGGCGCCGCGGGCGGCAAAGTGGCGGATCCAATTTTTGCGCTGGGCGGGGCACTGCATGTTGACACAACGGTGGGCCACTTCGTTCTCGCGGCGCACAATGCCTCCGCCGCATTCGGGGCATTGCGTCGGCATCGCAAACGCGATTTCCGCGCCGGTGCGCTCGGCGACGAGGACTTCGACCACGGCGGGGATGACCTCCCCGGCCTTCTCGATCAGGACGCGATCGCCGACGCGAACGTCCTTCCGGGCGATCTCGTCGGCATTGTGCAACGTGGCCCGGCTGACCGTGGACCCGGCGACGGAGACGGGTTCCAGCTCGGCCACGGGGGTGAGGACGCCGGTGCGGCCGACCTGCACGGTAATGGCCCGCACGACGGTGCGGGCGCGCTCGGGCTCGTACTTGTAGGCGATGGCCCAGCGTGGGCTCTTGGCCGTGGCGCCGAGGCGATCGTACAGGTGGCGCTCGTTGACCTTGATGACGGCTCCATCGATCTGGAAGTCGAATGTGGCCCGCGCGGCATGTAGTTCCTCGATGGCGGCGAGCAGGTCCTCAAGGGTGCGGCAGTGCCAATGCCGCGGGGGCGTGCGGAAGTGGAGTGCGTGCAGGGTGCTCAGCAGCTCGGCGTGGGTGGGCATGTGAAGCCCGGTTACGTCGCCGATGCCATAGAGGATGGCGTCGAGGGGGCGCTGGGCGACCAGACGGGCATCGAGCAACTTCAGGGAGCCGGCGGCCGCGTTGCGAGGGTTGGCGAATGGCGCTTCTCCGGCCTCCTCGCGCACGCGGTTGAGCGCCGCGAATCCAGCCGTCCGCATGTAGACTTCCCCGCGCACTTCGATGCGTGTGAGGGCCTGCGGCAGCTGCAGCGGGATCGAGCGAATGGTCCGCACGTTGGCGGTGATGTCGTCGCCCGTGCGCCCATCTCCGCGCGTCGCGCCGACGGTGAGTTGGCCGTCTTCGTACAGAAGCGAGACGGCCACCCCATCGATCTTGGGCTCGACAAGAAAGGTGATCGGTTCCGGTGCGACCAGCCGCGTGACGCGGTCGACGAAATCGGCGATGTCGTCGCGGGAGTAGGTATTGTCGAGGCTCATCATGGGGGAGCCGTGGCGCACATTGGCGAAGGACTCGAGTGGGGCCCCGCCGACGCGCTGCGTGGGAGAGTTTGGGGATGCCCATTGGGGGTGCTGGCGCTCGAGTTCGAGCAACTCCTGCTGGAGGGCATCGTACTCCCGGTCCGAGATCGTCGGCTGGGCCAGGACGTAGTAGCGGTGGTTGTGGGCATCCAGTTGCGCGCGCAGGGACTCGATGCGTGCGCGTGTCGCAGCCGGATCTGGCAGGCTAGTGGTCACGGGAAATCAACTGCCCGAAGCGGATGGGGCGTCGACCAGTTGCAGGAAGGGTTTGGCGAGCAACCCGGACTCGGTGGCGTGAGCGCGGGCGTCGTCGAGGATCCCGCCGCGCCAATTGAGAATGAACCGCATGGCGTGCTCCTCGGGCGACCGCGGAGTGGCCAGCCACTGAAGGCGATCGAGCGGTTGCATCTTGTTGACGTCCACGGAGACCTTCTGCTCGCCGTTGGAGGAAATGAGCATGCCGCTCAGACGGGTGCCGGACACGGCGAGAATTCGTACCTCCACCGGACGGCCGCGCGGGTGCAGGGTAATGCGGCGACCGGCTTGGGCGCGCAGCGAGTCCGCGATCCCGGCATGGAGGGCGCGCACGTCCGTGACGTAGCGGTCGAGGCGGTCAATGAGGTTCATTTCGCCTTCGGCGTGTTCGGCATTGCGGTGGGCTTTGAGGATCGATGCGGCCTGGTCGAAGTCTTCGTTGGCGAGACACTGGGCGACAAAGTGGAGGACTTCCTGCAAAGCGTCCTCCGCGGGCACTTCCGCGGAGGCGCGAGGGGGGGGGGGCGTGTACGCGGGGGGGGGGGCTGTTTCGCGCACGGGTGTCGGAGCCGGTGCCGGCGGGGGCGTTTCGGCTGGTGCCGGAGATACCGGAGGCGGTCCGGGGGGTGGCAAGCAGAGGCTGAAGGCGAGAAAGGCCCACCAGAGCATCACGGCGAGCCAGGCCACATCGGATACCAGTTTCCATGGGAAGCGGCTGGAGGTGGGAGTGGGGCCGTCGGCGGCGGGGCGCCGACCCAGTCGGAACCGAAGCCCTTCGGTCGCCATGAGGGATGCATGGTTCACGCGGATGCGCGTAGACCCCAGTACCACCCGGTCGCCGCGCTTCAACAGGGAACTGGTTGCAGAGAGGCCATTGACCTCGGTCCCGTTGGAGCTTTGCAGGTCTTCGACCCAGAGCTGTCCGGCGCGAAAGAAGAACCGGCTGTGCACGCGCGACAGGGTGTCGTCCGGGATGGGTACATCTGTCTTGGGGTCACGACCGAGGCGACAGCCGTCTTCCGGAACGACAAGTTTCTGCCCCTTCAGTGGGCCTGACTCAATGATGAGATGAATATTGTTCTTCATGCAGTCGCCACGGCGCCAGGTAGCGCAGCGGATGCGACGAATACTAGCAACCGCGCGCCGCGCTGTCCATGGGGCTGACCCGGCATCTAGGGAAGCCAGTACTCGAGGGTGGAGCGCTGGGGGATGGCAATCCAGCGGCCACTCTCATCCAGTTGCAGCCGCAGGCATGGTGTCTGCGAGGGGGGGCGCGGAACCCCGGGATTGGTGGCAATCCGGACACGCAGAACGAGATCCTGTCCCTTGTGACGTGCGCTCATGGACAGAATGCTGAAGTGCCCGCGCAGGGTGAGCCACGGGATCTCATCGGCATCCGCTCGCCCCGACTCCCGCAGGGCCTGGCGGTGTTGAGTGACGATGGCGTCCCCGATGCACCAGATGGCATCGAGGGGGACGGATGTCGATGACGCGAGATGGTGATCCACGGTGGGAATCATCAGGGACAAGAGGGCGATCAGCACCATGACGCTGGCAAAGGCACGAGACGGTTTATCAATCATCGTTTACCCCATGAGCAGTTTGATGGCCATGGCCACCAAGGTAACATTCAATACGATGCGGATGAAGGTTTCTCCTTTGTTGATGGTGACATGGGCGCCGATCCATCCGCCGAGCGCATTGCCGAGGCCGAGGCAGATGGCCGCGGGCCAGAGGACCTTCCCTTCCGCCGCGAAGATGGCCAGCGCCACGATGGTGAGGAAGCCCACGATGAAGACTTTGTGCATGTTGACGCGTACGAGGTCCATTCCCAGCTTGCGATTCAGGAGCGCCATGATCACGAACCCGAGGCCAGCCTGGATGAATCCGCCGTAGAATCCGATGGCCAGCATCCAGAGGTGCGTGGTGATCAAGCGCTTGCGGCTGGCGAGGGTCGTTGTGGCCGGGATCACACGCGGTGGCCGGGCGGTCCAGATGAGGATGGCGATCATCAGTGCCGCCAGTGTTCGATTGAACCAGACCCCCTCAAAATGGGTGCCAAGTGTTGCGCCGGCCACGACGCCTGGGAGCGTGGCGAGCGAGAAGCTGAGGCTCAGCTTCCATTCGCGGTAACCGCGCCGGAAGAAGGCGGCCGTGGCAAAGAGGTTCTGGGCGAGGACGCCGAGCCGGTTGGTGCCGTTGGCGACAGGGGCGGGCATGCCCATGAGAATCATGGCGGGCAGGGTCAGGAGCGACCCGCCACCGGCCAGCACGTTCAGGATCCCCGCAATCAAACCGAGGCCCGTGAGCAGGGCGCCATTGGCGAGGGTTGTTTCCATGGGTCAAGGAATGATGTGGGCCTGGCCCGCGACGATGCAGACGACGACATGCTCAACGGGGCGTGGAACCGGCTGGGTTGGGCGGTGCGCACAGCCGGCCGTAAGCAGGAGCGCCGCCGCGAGCAGCAATAGGCGGGACGTGCTGACGGCGCCGATACGAAGGCGCCGTTCTAAACCATGGCAGTGGCGAGACACGGCGGGATGGTGAGATACAGGCCGTCATGCGTCAAGTACGCGCTGACGTCGCGTTCCGGTGTCGCATCATTGAGGCGGAGCCGGATCCGCCGGCTTCTCCTCCGTCGGCTTATCCTCGAGAATGGTCGCGCGGATGAGGAGCAACTTATCGCCCATACGAGCGACGGGGAGGGTCTGGCCACTATGGAGTTGCACGCTGGCATTGGCTTTGAAGACGCCCTCGCCGTCCTTGTTGGCAGCCTCGAGCTTGAGATCATACATGAGGAGAACATCCCCGGCGTCCGTGAGGGAGACGCCTCCGTTCACCCAGAACTCGAGTTCCTCGTTCTTGCCGCTGAGCGAGCCGCTCGACTTGAACCAGGGATGGGCGGTGACGATCGACACGCTCTCACCGTCCTTGTCCCCGGCCCGCACGATGAACTCAAGGCGCACATTATGCCCGAGTGGGGCTGGGGGTTGGGGTGCGGCTGTGGTGGGCGACTCTTCAGCGGTGATTATCCCAGGCATGGCCAGGGCCAAGGCCAGGGTGGTTCCACAGAATGCGCGGCGAATGGCGTGACGAGTCTGCATCAGGTCCTCCTGCGATGGCGAATGCGGCCACCACCTGTGCACCATAGCGCGGGTTCATCGGGTTCGCCATCGCAATCGCGGGACGGCGTGCCCTTGCCGGGCGCCGCGTGTTGCCCTACTCTGCGGTCATGCACATTGCCGTGGCATGCGGAGGTACAGGCGGGCACGCGTTTCCGGGCGTGGCGACGGCGCGCGTGCTGCAGCAGCGCGGTCATGATGTAACGCTGTGGTTGGCCGGTCGCGATGCCGAGCACCAGGTGGTGGCGGGGTGGCAGGGGCCGGTGGAGTACTTGCATGCACAAGGCTTCGGGGCCGGCGTCTCGCTGGCTGGCATCGGCGCGGCGTGCGGGCAGGTTCGGGCGCTTCTGGACGCCCAGCGCCGGCTTCGCCGCCGCCGACCGGCCGTGATGCTTGCCATGGGAAGCTACGCGTCGGTGCCTCCCGCGCTGGCGGCTCGGCTGTTGGGGATCCCGTTTGTGCTTCATGAGGCCAATGCGATACCCGGGCGCGCGGTTGCGGCGTTGGCCCGATTTGCGGCGGCGATCGGAATCGTCTTTGAAAGCGCCGCGGAGTATCTGCCGCGGGGGCGAACGCGAGTGACGGGTTTGCCACTTCGAACTCTCGGTGGTGCGCGCTTTCCAGAGGGTACGTTGGATCGGGATGCGTTCACCGTACTGGCGATGGGCGGGAGCCAAGGCGCTCATCGGCTGAACGAGGTCATTCCCGAAGCCATGGCGTTGATGGCGCGAGGGCCGGCGCCGGTGCAGATTGTGCATTTATCCGGCAAGGCGGACGAGGAGATGGTGCGGGCGCGCTATCAGTCTGCGGGAATCCGGCATGCGGTCTTCGGTTTTCTGGGCGAGATGGAAATGGCCTACGGTGCGGCGCATGTGGCTGTCTGCCGATCCGGCGCTGGGGCCTGCATGGAGCTGGCGCGGGCCGGGCTGCCGGCGGTCCTGGTTCCGCTGCCGTCGGCTCGGCGCGACCATCAGCGCTTGAATGCGCGCGCGCTTGCGGATCGTGGCGCGGCCATCTTGCTCGACCAGGGAGAACTCCGCGCCGAGCGGCTTGCAGAGATCCTGCAGCGGCTTCAGGGCGATGGGACGGCGCGGGCGACGATGCGGGCGGCGATGCAGGCCTTTGCGGTTACGGATGGCGCGGAACGATTGGCTAATCTCGTCGTGGCGGCCGCGGCAGGCCGTCATGGGCTGACGTCGCCAGGCGTGATGACGTAGAGGGTGGCGGCGGCGGACATGGGGACGACGGTGGCGGAGGCCATGCATGTCGCCGGAATGAGGCACGTGGTCCCGGCTTCCAGTTCCGCCTGACCGCCGGCGCTTTGGATACGCACGCGGCCGGTCGCGGCAAACACAATGCGGGCGCCATTCGTGGTGCCGGGCCAGCGGGTGTGTGCGCGCAAGTTCCATCGCTCGGTGGTGAAATAGGGGCATTGCGCCAGGAGTTCGCGCTGACATCCCTCATCGCTGGCGAGGGGCGCCGGAGTGAGACGCGAGGGCAGGGGATCCACCCAGCGCGTTACCTGCATGGCCGCATCCACCTGCAGGGCTCGCGGCTTGCCGTCGCTGCCCACGCGATTCCAGTCGAACACGCGATAGGTGGTGTTGGAGTTCTGTTGAACTTCCAGGATGAGACAGCCGGCACCGATAGCGTGCATTCGTCCTCCGGGAATGAAGATGGCGTCGCCGGGGGAGACGGGTTCACGGGTCAGTAGGGTGGCGACGTCGCCGGCGTTCAGGGCCTCGCGGAAGCGGGGCTCGTCGGTACCCGAACGCAGGCCCGCGTAGACGCATGCGGAGGGAGCGGCGTCCAGCACGCACCACATCTCGGTTTTGGCTTCACCGCCATGGAGGGCGGCCGTGTGATTGTCTGGATGGACTTGAACGCTCAGAGTTTGCTTGGCATCGAGAATCTTGATCAAGAGCGGGAACGTGCGGTGGTGGCATCCGGGTCCCATCAACTCGGCGGAACGCGTGCGAAGAAGATCGGAGAGCGCGGCGCCGGCCAAGGGGCCGTTGCGCACGACGCTTTGGCCTTCGGGCCGGTCGCACAGTTCCCAGGATTCTGCGCAGCGGTCGACCGTCACGGCGCGCCCGTAGCGCTCGCGGATCCTGGTTCCGCCCCAAAGGTAGTCCTGGTAAATCGGCGCAAAGAGCAATGGATACAGAGTGTGCGTCACGGGGCTCACTTTCTGGCCCATGGTAGGGTGGGTCCGATTCGGCCGCAAGTGTGAAGCCGTCGGCGAAATCGCTTGCGGTGGACGGTGGCGCAGTGGTAGCAAGTGGCCATGATCCGATGCATGGCCAGTTTGTTGTTGGTTGCCGCGCTTGGTGCCGGCTGCACGACCATCTACGGGGAGACCGGGATGGAGGAGGAGGCTCGCGCAGAAATGGAGCTGGCCAACCTGAAAGCCCAGGTGGATCGGCTGCAGTCACGCGTGTCGGAGATGGATGAAGAGCGGCAGGACGTGCACCGGCGGCTGGATGTGCTCGAGGGCGGCATGCAGACGGTTCAGCGGGATAGCCAGGAGCGCATTCGCACGCTCGAAGGCACGATGGCCACCTACGATGCCACGCGCCAGCGAGACCGCGACGCGGTGGTGGACCAATTGAGCAAGAAGATGGCGGAGATGGTGAAGCCGGCGCCGGGCGGTTCGACGAGGGTGGCGGAAGGCTACGAGCACGTGGTGCAGCCGGGGGAAACGCTGTCGGCGATCGCGTCCGCCTACGGGGTCAAGTCGTCGACCATCATTCAGGTGAACAACCTGAAGAACCCGGACAATCTGCGCGCCGGGCAGAAGCTGTTTATTCCGGAATGAGCAGGCGCCAGGGCAGGTCCGTTTTACCGCCGAGCGGCTTCACCTGCACCGTCACGGTTCGCCACGCGGCGTCGGGCGATGCCACAGGCTGCTCGGTGGAATCAGCGGCCACGGGTTGATCCACAGGCGCGGATACCGGCAGCGGTTCATCCGGCGATTCCGTGGAGACGGGTGTGGCATTGTTGGACATGGTTGCCAGCAGGTTCACGACAACCCCCATATCGGCCGACAGGGAAGGGATGACGGCGCGAACGGAGTCGATATCCCGGGCCACGGTCTCGTTGCGCGCTTCGACGGCCGCCAGTTGACGGCGCAATGCCTCCAGCGCGGTGCGATAGCGCTCGCTTTCTTTGGTCTGTGCGGCGGTCACACCCGCCACCTGCTGCCGTAACGCATCGGCATCGCCCGCGACGCGCTCGACCGTCTTCTGAGCGCTGGCCTGCAGGGCTTCGGACTGCTTCTGCAACGCCCCAAGGTCGTCGCGGAAGCCGTCCAGATCGTCGGCCATTTCGCGATAGATGGCCGTTCCGAGCAAGGTGCTGGCGGCGATGACGGCAAGGAGGGCCCCCACAAATATGCCGGTCATCAGAAGCATATTCCGGCGGGAGCGTCGGCGCTCGGATTCGAGGAATTGCTGGAACGCTTCGAGCACCGGGAACTCGCCGGCATGACGCCGATCGAGGCGCCCAGCCAGACGGGCGGCCGCAATGAGGGCCGCTTCCGTGCCCTCATCCACATCCAGCCGTCGGGCCTGGACGCTGAGGACTTTTGGTGGAAGGGAGTCCGCCGGCTTCACTTCAGGCGCATCCATGGGCGGGGCCGGAATAGAGGTTTCTTGGGCGGGTCTTCAGGGGAGTCCCGGTCAGCCCCGAGGTCGAGGGATTTCGCGCTATCGCCGAGCGGGCCGGCGGGGCTCTCGGCACTGCGCTGCTGCCACTGCGACAACTCGCGTTGCGCCGCCTGCTCCAAGTCCTGTGCCGGAGAAGCGGAGTTGGCGACACCGTCATCCACCAGTGGCGGCAACACGATGGCGGGCTCATCCGGGATGCGGTCGCCACCGCCGAGGATGCTGGCGTCCTGCCGTGGCAGGGCGGGCCGGCGCGCGTCCGCCGCGGGTGTGGTCATGGGGCGACGCGGCGTGAGTGGCGGGCGTTCAGGGGCCGGCCGTTCCGGGATCGGGAGGGGCGCTGGCGGCGTAAGCGGCGCCTCCGGAATCGGCATCGGGCTGGTTGGCGCGTCCAGATCGCGATCGGCGTCGAGGACCGTCGGCCGCCACACGGGCGTTTCCACGCGCAGGGTGGTGGCCGGCGCACCGGGTCGGCGCGGTTCGGCGACGGGTGCAGGCGTTGGTGGGGCCTTGCGCTGCAGCAGCTCGCGCTGCGCCTGCTCGAGGCGCGTTCCCAGTGTGCGCAATTCCTGCTGGAGTTGATCCACGCGGCGCGTGAGCATCTGCTCCTTCATTTTCCAGCGGTTCGTCTCGTCTTCCTGCAGCTTTTCCTGTGCCTTGACTTGCTGTTCCTTGATCCGCAGGGTTCCGCCCAAGTCCTGCTGTTGCTTCTTGAGCTGCAGAATCTCGACTTCGCGCTTGCGGCGCTGGTCGCGCTCCTCGTCGTAGAACTTCTTCTGCTGCTGGAGTCGCACGGACATCGCTTCGCGCTCCTGCTGAACTTGCTCGATGCGCTGCTGGAGATCCTCGACCTTGAGGCGCGCGCGCTCCTGTTCGTCCTCGTGGAGGATCTTTTGGCGCTCCGCTTCCTGGGAGACTTGCTCGAGCTGCGAGCGCAGGGCCTGCTGTTCCTGCTGCATCTGGTTGACCTGAGACTCGAAATCCTGAATGCGCTGGCGGTTGCGCTGCTGCTCTTCCGTGAGCAGAGTCTTGTGGTGCTCGAGTTCGCGCAGCGCCTCTTCAAACTTGAGGGAGAGCCCCTGGTAGTCCTGCTGCGCCTGGTCGAGCCGGGTGGTGAGATCCACCTGAACCTGGGCCGCGCGTTCCTCGCTGGTCGTGAGCGTGCTGCGGTGCTGGGCGAGCGAGGCTTCGGCGGTCCGGCAGCGATCTTCGACGTCGTGCAGGGCCTTCTCCTGGCGGGCCAGTTCCTCCTCCAGATGCTGGCGGCGCGTCAACTCGTCCTCGAGTTGCTCCTTCTGGGTGTGGAGGCGTTCGTCGCGCTCGGCGGCCAACGTCTTGTGTTCCTCGAGCTTGTTCTGGAGTTGGGTGACTTCCTGCTCGCGGGCGCGGCGCAGTTTCTGTTCGTCCTGCAGGCTGCGGCGCAGGCGCTCCAGTTCCTCGGTACGCTGCAGGCCGCGGGTCTTCTCGCTTTCCTGCTGGCGCTGCGCGAGCTGCAGTTCCGCATTCAGCGTACGGATCTGTTCGTGCGCATCGGCCATGTGTGTCTGGATGGCCTTCTCGCGCTTCTCGCTCTCCTGCTGCTGCGCCTCCAGGAGTTTTTGGACTTCGAGCAAATCCTGCTCGCGCTGACGGACGCGATTGGCGGCCTCTTCGCGAGCATCGCGCTCGCGCAGGACGTCCTGCTGCAGGGCATCGCGCTCGTGCGAGAGGGCATCGGACTGCGCCAGCCGCTGCGCTTCGGTCTGTGAAAGCTGTTCGCGGACGACCTCGGACTGCGACTTATAGCGCTGGGCCTCGTCGCGCGCCTGTTGCAGTCCAGACGTGGAGGCTTCGAGCTTCTGGGAGAGCAGGTCAATGCGTTGGGCCAGCAGCCGTTCGCGGTCTTTGGTGCCACTCTCGATATCGACGCGCAGGGTCTTTTCCTGCTCGATGGCGTCGCGCGAGGACTGCAACTGGACGGCCAGCCCGTCGCGTTCGTCGCGCAGGCGGGTATATTGTTCCTGCCACTGGGCCTGCGCCTGCTGGGAGGCCACCTGGGCGTCCCGCAGGGCGGCGGTGGCCTGCGCCAGATCTTCCATCAGGCGGTCGAGCTCCATGCGGTTCTGGTGGTCCTTTTCCTGCCATTCGGCCACCTGCTGCTCGAGTTCCGCCTTTTCGCGCCGGAGGGATTCCACCTGGACATCGAGCGAGCTGGACGCCTGGCGATTGTCCCATTCGAGCTGGTCGAGGCGTGCGGCGGCACTGCGGAGTTGATCCTGGAGGTCTGCGTCCTGCCGCGCATGTTCCTGTTCAAAAGCGCGCGCAGACTGCTGGGCCTCGTCGTACAGCGACTGGAGGTGCGTGAGCTCCTCCTGGCGCTGGGCGGCTTCGCCGGCGGCGTCGTCGCGCAACTTCGACATCTCTTCGAGGCGAAGTTCGGCATCCTGCAAGGCCTTAGAAGAGGCGCGGTACTCTTCCTGGATCTGGTCCAAGCGCTGCGTGAGCTCCTGGTCTGTACGCTGGCCGCGGTCCTGCAACTCGCGCACGGTCTGGCGGTGGGTGTCCAGTTCGATGCGCGCCTGCTCAAGTTCCTCGGTCATGGTGCGCTGGTCGCCGCGGGCGCGATCGTGGGCGGCCTGCAGTTCTTCCAGGCGCTGGCGCTGGCGGCGCAACTCCGCGTCCGCTTCGTTCTTCTGCTGTTGGAACTGGGCGCGGGCGGTCTCCAACTCGCGTAGGGATTCACGGCGGCGGCGCAGCGACTCGCGGCGGGCGTAGAAATCGTCGCCCACCATGGCCCGGACATCGGCGACGCGGGCTTCGATGGTGCGCTGCTTGGATTCGACGGCCTGGCGGACCGATTCCAGGAAGGCGCGTTCCTGTTCGAACTGTGCGGCGATCTGCTCCGATTCCTCGACGAGCAGTTCTTTGACGTCCTCGATCTGGCGTTTCTGCTCGTCCGAGAGGCGGGCATTTTCCTGGCGCAGGGAGGAGGATACTTCGCGTTCGGCGGAGAGCTCGGAACGGCTTTGTTCGAGTTGCTGGACGGTGGCGGCGAGTTGGGCTTCGAGTCCGGCCAGGCGCTGCTGGAGTTCCTCGCGGGCCGCCTGATAGCCGACTTCCGCCTGGGCCGCCTGCTCCTGCGCATTCTGGAGTTCGGCCTTGCCCTGTTCGATCGCGGCCATGGTGGCGGCCAGTTCGGTGCGTAGGCGTTCGATTTCACCACCGAGTTCGGTCTCGCGGCCGGTGGCGGCTTCGCGGGAGGCTGCGTGCTGTTCGCGCTCGCGCTCGAGCATCTGCACGGTCTGCGCGAATTCTTTTTGCGTGGCGTCGAGGTGCGAGCGAAGTTCCTCGAGCTGTTGCCGCAGTTGGGCGTCCACGGCGGCGTGGGTGCCGGCCATGGCCTGAGCCTGGCGCTGCTCCTCGTGCAGGTGCTGGCGCGTCTGGTCCAGACTGGAAAGCGTATCGGCGAGGCGCGCCTCCAGTTCGTCGATCTGACGACGCATCTCCGTGCGGGTGGCCTCGTGCTTCTCGTTGGTTTCCTGGGCGGTGCGGTGGGCGCCTTCCAGGTGTTCCTGCAGGGTTGAAAGCGTGCGGGCGCTTTCCGCGGCGCCGTCACGAAGCTGGCGGAGCTGTTCCTGAAGCGCCTGTTCGCGCTGGGCGGCGGCATCGACCTCGGCCGTCACTTCCTGCTGAGCCTGTGCCCACTGGGTCTGCCATTGCTCGATAGTTTGGCGGCTCTCGGTGAGGGAAACTTCGAGCGTGGTGTGGCTGGCCTGTGCCGTGGAGAGGGACGCGGCGAGATCCGCGATGCGCTGGTCCCGTGCGGCAAGGTCCGTGCGGGCCTGATCGAGTTCCTGAGCGGTGGCGGCCAGCCGCGCCTGCAGATCGTCAGCGAGGGCTTGGGCGTCGCGGCGGGCGGCGTCCAACTGGGCCTGGACCTCCTCGACCGCGCGTCCGCGTTCGGCCAGACGGCCCTCGAGAGCCGCATGCTCGTGACGGGCGGCGTCGAGGGTGGTTTGGAGGTCGCTGACGCGTTGTTCGAGTTCGGCTATTGTGCGGTTGCGCTGCTCGGAATCGGCGGCGATGGCGGCCAGCCGCGCGTTCAGGTCGGCAACCTCGGATTCCCGTTCGCGTTGGGCCTGCTGCAACTCGCGGTGCACCTGCTCGGTGGCGTGCGCGGCTTCCGCGGCGCGGGCTTCGAGTGAGGCGCGCTCGGTGTGCGCCGCCTCCAAGGCTTGCTGCAACTCCTGCTGGAATTGTTCGTGGCGTGCGATCTCCGTGCGCGCCTGTTCGAGATCCTGTTGTGCGGTGGCGAGAACGGCTGCCCATTCCGCCGCTTGTGCCTCGGCGCCGGCCTGGGTGGCCTGGAGTTGCGCCTGGAGTTCCGCGGTGTGGTGTTCGGCATCGGCGATGCGGCCGTCGAGGGTGACGCGTTCGGCGTGTGCCGTTTCGAGTGATGACTGCAGATCTTGCAGTTGCCGGGAAAGCTCCGCGTTGGCGGCGAGGGTCTGGTCCCGGTCGCTGAGTACGGTATCCAACTGGCGCGAGAGGGCCTCGATCTGGGCCTGGGCGACGCGGCGGGCCTCGTCAAGTTCCGCGCGGCGTTGTTCGAGTGCCTGTTGGGACTGGGCGATCAGGTCGGTGAGGCGGGTGACTTCGGCTGCGGACGCTTCGTGGGCGCCGGCCAGTGCCTGGATACGGTTTTCCAGTTCACTTCGCTGGCGCTGAGCCTCATCGCTGGCGGCCCCGGCTTGCTGCTGAACCGTTTCCAGATCGGAGCGGGCGGCGGTCAGTTCCTCCGAGAGGGCGGCGGCGTGCCGGCTGGTGTCCGCATGCTGTTGGCGGAGGGCGTCGCGCTCGGCGATGCCGGACTGCAGTTGGCCCGTGAGGTCGGCCAGTTGGGCGAGAACGTCCTGATGGTCGCGCTGAAGCAGGGCCAACTCCTGGCGCGCCTGCTCGGCCTGCGCGTCGGCCTGGGCGCGTGCGCTCTCGATCTCGGCGACGCGGTCATCCGTGGTGGTTGCGAGGGTCACGGCCTCGTGGCGTTCGCCATCAAGCTTTTCAATGGTACGGTTGGCTTGGTCCAGCATGGCGCGCGCCTGGCCCAACTGGTCGCGCAGCGCGGCCGCCTGGGACTCCAGGTTGCGGGTACGGCCGAGCAGCTTGTCGACGCCGCTTTCGGCCTGCTGCTTTTCGCGCAGGGCCTGGGCGGTGGCTTCCTGCTCCCGAGCCAAGGCGGCGCGCAGGGCATTCAGCTCCTGCAGCGTTTGATCCGCGTTGGCCTGCAGTTCGCTGGCACGCTGCGCGAGCTCATTCTGCGCGTTCTGGGATTGGTCGGCTCCGAGGCTGGCCTGTTCCGCAAGCTGGGCATGCCGGGCCTCGAGGGTGTGCAGCTGCTCCTCTGTTTCAAGGATGGCGCGGCGCAGGGCATCGGCCTCTTCGCGAAGGGCCTGCTCGTTGGCGTCGCGCTCGGCGGCGAACTGGGTATGGGCCTGCTGGGCGTCGGCCAGCGCGTACGTGAGCCGTTCGACGTCGGCGAGAGCGTTCGAATGCGCGGCCTGCAGTTCGGCGGCGCGCGCCAGCTGTTGCGCCATGGCCTCGCGGTGGGCGCTCTCCAGTTCGGCGAGGCGTGCCTCTTGCTGGGCGATGGCCTCGTGGTGAGCGGCTTCCAGTGCGGCGCTGTGGGCCTGCTGTTGCGCCATGGATTCCGCGTAGACCGCCTCGAGTTCGGCGATGCGGGCCTGTTGTTGGGCGACAGCCTCGTGGTGGGCGTCTTCGAGTTCGGCGAGGCGCGCCTGCTGCTGGGAGGTGGACTCGCCGTGGGTGGATTCGAGTTGCGCGATGCGGGCCTGCTGGAGCGCCACGGCCTCGCGGTGGGCCGCTTCGAGCTCCGCGATGCGGTTCTGCAGTTGGGCGACCGCGACATGGTGGGCCTCTTCGGCGGCGCGCAGTTGCTGGGCGGACTCGTGACGAATCTGCTCCATCTGCTGGGAGAGGGCCTGCGTGGTTCCATGGGTCTGGTCGTGCAGGGCGCGATAGTCGTCGTTGAGGCGGGCCATTTCGCTGCGCGCATCCGCCAAGGCCTTTTCCAAACTTGCGGCGGCGGTGTGCGCCTGCTCCAGCTGCTGGCGGAAGGCGGCCTCGGCTTCGGTGTACTCACGGCGGGCGGTATCCAGTGCCGCCGTGGCGAGCGCGAGGTCCTCGCGAGCCGCGTCCCGTTCACTGGTGATGACTTCGGCCATGCCGCGTGCGGCGCCCAGATCGTTGCGCAAATCGTGTTCGCGCTTGGCGGCGTCCTGAAAGTCGCGTTCGAATTGGGTCCGGTTGTCCTGCAGCTCGCGCTGGCCGTCGGCGAGCTGGGCATTCAACTGGGCCACCTGCTGCTCGAGTTCAGCGATGCGGTTGGCCAGCTCGGCGTTCTGGGCGGACTGGACTTGCTGGCGCTCCAACTCCGCCTGAGCAGAGGCGAGGGCTTCGGCGGTGGAGTCCGCCTGTTGGCGCAGCGCCTCCAAATCCTGCTGCAAGGTACGTTCGCGGGTGCTGGCGTCCTGGCGCAACGATTCCATGGCGGCGGTCTGGCGATCGAGTTCCGCGCGGGCGGACTCCACGCGCTGTTCGGCATCGCGGGCGGCATCGGTCAGGCGCTGCACATCGCGCGCCAGTTCCAGTTCGCGGCGCGCATGCTCATCGCGCTTCTGTTCGGTGGTCTGGCTGGTGGCCAGCCAATCCACTTCGCGTTTGGCTTGGGAATCTTTGGCTTCCTCGGCTGCCTGTTCGGCCAGCTTGAGGGCGGCGCTGAGGGCCTGGCGCTGCGCATCCAGTTCCTGGACGCGCTCGCGGAGGGTGGCGGTCTCTTCGTCGTTGCGGTTGCGGTGCTGGGTGTACTGTTCGGCCTGTTCGCGCGCCGCGGCGCGCGCCTTCTCCAGAGCCTCTTCCGTTGAGCGGGCCTGTGCTTCCAACTGCTTCACGCGCTCGGCCAGCATCGCCTGGCGGGCCTGTTCCTCGGCCGTGACCGCGGAAGTGGGGGTCTCCTCTGGCGCGGCCAGTTCCGCCAGGGTCACGCTCTCGCCGGTGCGCTGGTTGCGCAACATGGAATCCACGCCGATGGTTCCTTCGGCGACCAGTTCGCTGAGCGCGCGCGCGTTGACGGGGCCGAAGAGCGAGCCGTCGGTGAGTTCCACCATCCATTCCATACGCAGTTCCGGAACGGACTCGGCCGCGATCCAATTGGTGCGATCTTGGGAGACCTCGTTGCCGGGGGCGATGCGCCCCTGCTCCGCCCAGACGGCCAGGTCCGCGAGAGGGGTGGGGCCGAACACCGATCCATCGCCGATTTTGAGGAACCAGAGGGAGTCACCGGACGCGGTGGACGCAGGTGTCAGATCTGTCATGCCGAACCCTCACTGGAATGGGCTTGCTGCAGGAAAAAAGCGGTTGAAACAACAGCCTATACAGGATCGGCCCAGCACCGTCAAGGTGAGCCCCCGGACCAGCCTTGCGGGCCGCGGTTGCTGGTGCGTGGGCGACGGCAGGGCGTGGGGTCGACGGCCACAAAAACGGCCTTCTCGCCGAGCTCGGCTTCCAGGGCCTGGAGGAGGGCGTGCTCGATGGCCACGCGCATCTTGCGGTCGGGCTCGATCAGGATCTTCTGGCCCTCGGGCTGCTGGAGGCAGATGGTGACGGGGGTTTGTCCGGGGTACTTATTGAGCAGGTCGCGAATGCGTCCGAGCTGCTCGGCGTTGGTGGTGGCGGACGCGATATGGAGGCTCAGGCGCTTTGAAAAGTGGCGAGGGGCCTCGGTCAGGGGGTAGACCTCGCTGGCGATGAGGCGCGGCTTGTCGTTTTGCTTGGAGATGGCGCCGCAGACGAGCAGGGGGGCCTCGGGTTCGAGGCGCGAGGCGTATTCGGCGTAGGTTTCGGGGTAGACGACGACCTCGACGCTGGACGAGAGATCCTCGAGCTGAACGATGGCCATGGGGCGGGGCGGTTCCTGCTTGGTGAGGCGTTTGATGACGGTGGCGGCGATGCCGCCGATGCGGGTGAGCGTGCGGTCGGGAAGATCGCCCATGTCGGCGATGGTGGTGAGTTGGTACTTCTTGAGGATGCTGGCGTACTGGCTGAGCGGGTGGCCACTCAGGTAGGTGCCCAGCAGCTCCTTCTCGGCGGCGAGCATTTGTGCATTTGGCCATGGCGAGCAGTCCGGGATGTCGTCCGGCGTCACCGGCACATCCGTCTTCTCCGCCATCATGTCGAAGAGGCTGCGCTGGCCGCTCTGGCGATCGCGGGCCCCTTGCGTGGCGCGGGCCATGGCGAAGTCGATGCCGCCAAACAGGCGCGCGCGGTGCATCTTCAGGCTATCGCAGGCGCCGCTGCGGACCAGGCTTTCCAGCACCTTCTTATTCACGAGTTGGCCATTGACGCGCCCGGTGAAGTCGACGAGCCCGAGGTAGGGCCCGCCTTCGATGCGGCCGCGGACGATGGACTCGGCGGCGCCGGTGCCGACGCCTTTGATGCCGGCGAGTCCGTAGCGGATGCCGTTGCCCTCCGGCAGAAAGCGCACGCCGCTGGCATTCACATCGGGCGTCAGGATCTCCAGATTCATGACGAGCGACTCGGCCACAAAGATGGGGAGTTTTTCGAAGTTGCCGATTTCGCTGGAGATGAGGGCGCTCATGAACTCGGCGGGGTAGTTCGCTTTCAGGAATGCGGTCTGGTACGACACGATCGCGTAGCCGGTGCTGTGGGACTTGTTGAAGCCGTAGCCGGCGAATTCGGCGATGCGATCGAAGATGGAGCGCGCCTGCTCGGCCGGGATGCGGTTGGTTTTAAGGCAGCCCTCCATGAAGCTCTGGCGCTGTTCCTCCATCACGTCGGCCTTCTTCTTGCCCATCGCGCGGCGGAGGATATCGGCCTGTCCGAGCGAGTAGCCGGCGAGGATGTTGGCGGCCTTTTGCACCTGCTCCTGGTAGAGCATGACGCCGTAGGTTTCCTTGAGGATCGATTCGAGCAGGGGATGGTCGTAGGTGACCTTGGCCTTGCCGCTCTTGCGCTCGACGTAATCGTCCAGCATGTTCATCGGGCCCGGACGGAACAGCGCGATCATCGCGGTCAGGTCCTCGATGTTGCCGATGCCGACGCGGCGGATGAGCGAGCGCATGCCTGAGCTTTCCAGCTGGAAGACGCCGACCGTGTCGCCGCGGTTCAGCAGTTCGTAGGTCTTGGCGTCGGTGTACTCCAGCGTGTCGAGGTCGATCTTGACGCCGCGGTACTCCTGGATCAGGTCCAGCGCCTCGCGGATCACCGTGAGCGTCTTGAGGCCCAGGAAGTCCATCTTCAGCAGGCCGATTTCGCCGAGCGGCTCCATCGCGTACTGCGTGATGATTTCCTTGTTATCTTTATCGCGCGACAATGGAATGATTTCGATCAGCGGTCGTTCGCCGATGACGATGCCGGCGGCGTGGGTGCCCGGGTTGCGGTAGAGGCCTTCGAGCACGAAGGCGTAGTCGAGGATGCGGCGGCAGGTGTCCTCGTTCTCGTAGGCCTGCTTGAATTCGGGGTTTTGCTGGAGGGCCTTCTGCAGGGTCATCTTCGGGTCTTCAGGCACCATCTTCGAGAGGCGGTCGCACTCGGCGTAGGGGATCTCGAGCACGCGGCCGACGTCGCGGATGACGGTTTTGGCGCCGAGCGAGCCGAAGGTGATGATCTGGGCGACGTTTTCGCGGCCGTACTTTTGTTTGACGTACTCGATGACTTCGCCGCGGCGGGCCTGGCAGAAGTCGATATCGAAGTCGGGCGGTGAGACGCGTTCGGGGTTGAGGAAGCGTTCGAAGATGAGGCCGTAGCGCAGGGGGTCGATGGCGGTGATGCCGAGGACGTAGGCGACGAGGCTGCCGCCGCCGGAGCCGCGGCCGGGCCCGACGGGGATGTCGTGGTCGTGGGCGAATTTGACGAAGTCCCAGACGACCAGGAAATAGTTCACGAAGCCGGTGCGCTCGATGACCGTCATCTCCATGTTGAAGCGGTCGAGGATTTCATGTTCGCGCGAATCGCGGGGGTGGAGGGGGTCGGCCATGCCGTAGCGGCGTCGGATCCCGTCGTAGCCCAGGTCGCGCAGGTAGCGTTCGGCGGTGACGCCCTGGGGAATCTTGAAGGCGGGGAAGTGCTTCTTGTTGAACTCCAGTTCCACGTTGCAGCGCTCGGCGATTTCGAGGGTGCGGTCGACGGCGCCGGGGAACTCGCGGAAGCGCACATCCATTTCTTCGCGCGTCTTGAGGTAGAATTCCTGGGACTGGTAGCGCATGCGCTTGGGATCGCTCAGGACGCACTGGGTCTGCATGCACAGCAGGACCTCGTGGGCGAGGGCGTGGCCCTTTTCGAGGTAATGGACGTCGTTGGTGGCCACGAGGGGCAGTCCGGTGCGGCGCGCGAGTTCGTTGATATGCGTGTTGACATGGCGCTGCTCGTTGATGCCGTGGTCGTGCACTTCGAGATAGAAATTGCCCTTGCCGAGGATGTCCACGTAGGTGCCGGCGACGCGGGCGGCGCCATCCACATCGTCCCCGAGCAGGTGGGTGGAAATTTCGCCTTTGAGGCAGGCGGAAAGGCCGATGAGGCCCTCGGCGTGTTCGGCGAGGATGTCGCGGTCGATGCGCGGCTTGTAGTAGTAGCCTTCGATGTGCGCCTTCGAAATCAGGCGCGACAGGTTCTGGAAGCCGACCGCGTTCTGGGCCAGGAGGACGAGGTGGTGGGTGCGGCCCTGGCGGTTGTCGCCGCCGCGCTCCAGGCGGCTGCCGGTGGTAATGTAGGCCTCGCAGCCCAGGATCGGCTTGACGCCATTTTCGATGGCCGTCTTGTAGAATTCGACGGCGCCATACATGACGCCGTGGTCGGTCATGGCCACGGCCGGCATGCCCTGGGCGGCCACGGCCTCCAACAAGCGGTCGATGTGGCAGGCACCGTCCAGAATGCTGTAATTCGTGTGCAGATGAAGATGGACAAAGGGATCGCGTTTCACCCGGCCATGGTAGTCACCCTTTTGGCGGGTGGGCAATCGGTTTTTGCCCTCGGGTGGACAATCGCGCGCGGGCGGTGGTAAGATGCGCATCCAGATGACACCCAAACATGGACAAACCGAGACGGTGGACAGCGTGTGCCGGCGGCTGCAGATGGCGGCCGACACGATTTCGGGGTTGCGCGAGCGTGCGGCCGACATCGTGGCGATGTGCGATGTGGTGGTGCAGTGCCTGAAGAATGGCCGCAAGGTTCTGACGGCCGGGAATGGCGGCAGTGCGGCCGAGGCGCTGCACATGGCGGAGGAGCTGACCGGGCGCTTTCGCGGCAACCGCGTGTCGCTGCCGGGACTTTGCCTGGCGGCCGATGCCACGACGCTGACCTGCATTGCGAACGATTTTGGCTACGACGTGGTGTTCAGCCGGCAGGTTGAGGGGTTGGGGGTGGCGGGCGACGTGCTGGTGCTGTTCACCTCCAGCGGGAATTCCCCCAACCTGATCGCGGCGGCGGCGACGGCGCGGGTGCGCGGCCTCACGGTGATCGCGCTTTCGGGCAAGGGTGGGGGGGCGATGGCCGGCAAGGCGGACCTGGAGTTGATCGTTCCCGGCACGCTGACTGAGCACATCCAGGAAGCCCACCAGGTGGTCATGCACATAATCTTGAACGCTGTGGAAGCGGCATTTCCGCCGGCTGTCTAGCAGACTGGAGCACACATGAAGGTCAGCGGTGGACGTTGGAACGGGTTGGGCGCCATGACGGTGGCGGCCTTGCTGGCAGTTGGCGGGGCGGCGCGTGCGGATCTGGCCGTGACGCTGACCATGGAGCACGACACCCTGACGCGCATGGAGCAGGCCATGGCCTTTCTCACCGTGTCGAACCGCGGCCTGCAGGTGATCGTGATCGACCCGACCAAGAGCGAAGGCAGCGCGCAGGTGGATTTTCGCCTGAAGGCGGATGGCGGTCGGGCGGTGGCGCGCAAGGAGATGGCCCCGATCGAGGCGCTTGGTGTGATCGAGCCCGGCGAGTCCCGGCGGTTCCTCGTGAATCTCTCGCGCTACTTCGACCTGAGCGCACTCGGCGGCTACATTGTGGAGGCGGACGTGGCCTGGCAGGGGCTGCGGTTTCCGACGCATCCGCTGCACATCGATGTGCGCAATGCCCTGCAGCTCACATCCACCACGCGGATGTCGCCGCTCAAGTCCGGGACCATGTTGGAGTACCGCCTCAGTTACATGGCGCGCGAGCAGAGTGAGTTTCTGTTTGTGGAAGTGTCGGAAAAGCCGGAGGGGCTGCACTACGGCGTGATGAATCTGGGGCCGGTGGTGCGGGTTTTCGCTCCTTCGCTGGAGGCGAATGCTGCGGGCGTGGTGACGGTCGTACACCAGTCCGGCACCAAGCGCTACACGCGATCGGTCCTGGAGGTCACGGCGCAGGGGTTGCGGCTGGTCGATCAGAGCTACGAGTCGTTGCAGGGCAGTGTGCGGGCCGATGGATCCTGGGGGCTGCCCCCGCCGGCGGAAGCACCGAAGGCACCCTGATGGCATGCTCGGGCGCGTCTGCAATTCGGTTCGGCTCACCGGGCCGGTTCGCCCTACCTGTGCGAAAAGACAAGCACGGGGTAGGGCGAACCCTCCGGGTGAGCCGTTCTTCGCGTCGACGTACTCAAGGCAGGCTGTCACCCGCAACCCAAGCTTTGTCGCGAGCTTTGTCGGTAACTTTGTCGACAAAGCTCGCGACAAGGCTCGCGACAAAGATGTGACGCATCTCCGTCAGATGTCGCGGCGGAACGGTCTAA
>CAZWQJ010000012.1:0-27374 GCA_964635825.1 uncultured Victivallales bacterium
GGGGGGGCGTATACACTCGCGGCGCAAGGCGGGGATCCGATATGTCCATGGTGCATCGCAAGTTGAAGCGTGGGGAGAACGAGGGTGAGCCGCGCCCGGCGGCGAAGAAACCCTCGCGGCCGGTGGCACCGGTTCCGGTACCTGCGCCGGCACCACCCGCGTCGGCACCCGCCGCGGCGGATGCCGGTCGTGATGTGGCGGCGGAACTGGTGGAAACGCGGCGCCAGCACCAGGCGCTGATCAGCGGGATTCGCGGGCTGCAGACCACGATCAAGACGCTGCAGCAGCGCGTGAAGGAGTCGGAGTATCAGCTGCGGGAGCGGGAGCGCGACCTGGCGGAGGTGCAGCGCCTGGCCACCGAGCGCGAGGCGTTACTGAATGCGCGCATTCAGGAGTTGGAGGCGCAGCTGGTGACCGTACGGGAGACCGCCCGCCCGCCGGCCCCGACGGGGTGGGAAGCCGCGGCCAACCGGCGGCGCGAGAAGCCTGGTGACGGCGGAAGCCTGCTGTCGCAAGCCAAGCGCACGCAGTGAGTGAGGGGAAAAGGGTGGCGGGGACCTGACTTACCAGTCGCGCTCATTCAGGCTGTATTGAACCTGCGTGCCGACCAGACGGAATTTGCCGTCCGAGAGGTTGCCATCGTCGAGTTTCCGGTCAATCTCGCGCCAATAGTCTGTCGGGGCGAGTGGGCACTGGGCGGGAGGGGGCAAGCCGGGAAGGGTGTTCCACGCGTCCACCAGCAGAAAGTAGGTGTTGTAGGGTGCTCGTGGATACGCGATGTACAGCCAGCGTCCGCCCAGGACCGTTGGTTCGGACCACTTGGTGCCGGTCAGGTAGTCGGCCACCGGTTGCGGTGTCGACGCTCCATAGGCGGAGCTGCTCCCCCCGTTGTCCGTGTCCGGGTAGTTGCCGTGCTCCATTGCGTAGAGGTTGAAGGCGTCATAGACGATCCGCAAGTCGTTGATCATACGGTTGATACGTGAGTCGCGGCGAGACTTGGCGAACGAGGGGATGGCGACGGCGCAGAGCATACCGATGATCCCCACCACGATGAGGATTTCCACCAGCGTGAAACCGGCCCGATTGCTGTTCCGATTTGCGGTCATGTGTTCTTTCCCAGCTCCCGGATGCCCCGTGCGGGGGCGATGACGATGCCAGTCGTGACAGCCAGAAGCGTGCCAAGCCCTGCGGGTGGCGCCGGCCGTGGTTTTCGCGAGGTGGCGTGCGGTTAGGTGTAGCGTAGTGTGCCCAATCTGTACAGAGCCGGTAACAAAATGCACCGCTGGCAGGCCGATTTCGATGACAGCGGTGAGAAGCCGAACCCTCCTGCCCTTGTCGGGATGCCGCTGGCGTGCTAGCCTCCCGTCGATGTGACGACGGACGGTTGACCGCGGGGAATGGCCCCAGTGGGGGGGCGCGCCCCAACAGGCCCATGCGCAAAAACCTAATTGCAATCGGTGCAGTGGTCTTGCTGGTGGGCGTGGCCATTGGCATTCGCCTGCTGCAACTCCTGCCCTACCCGAAAGGCGAGTTCAACTGGGTGGAGTCGCCCAACCAACGCCATCGGGCCTACCTGTACGTGCTGACCGATATGAAATTCTTCGGTGGGCTGCACGAGCTGTACCGGATGAAGATCGAAGCGCAGCCCGCGGGCGGGGAGCGCATCATGCTGTACGAGCAGGACATTCCGCGGGAGACGGTGAAGGCCCCGATCGACTTGAATAAGATCGACGAGGTCATCCGCTGGACGCGTGACTGCACGCGGGTGACCTACACGTTCGGGGGAACGACCAACGAGTTCCTGATCCCGTTCTAGTGTGGTGAGCGATTAGTTCGTTGATTCGTAAACACGGTCGGCGAGCCGCCGACCCTCCAGGGGAACTCCAATGTTTCGAATGCGTCCGATGGAGGGCCGCCGGCTCGGCGGCCATCTGTATTGATGTGAACTAATCGCTCACCACACTAGCCCTTTGTCAGTCGAGCGTGCCATCGCTCAGCCCCTCGGCGATCAGGGGCAGGATTTCGTCCCAGGCGCCGGACTGTTCGGCGCTGCGCACGAGTTCGCGGACGGAGCGCGAAAAGAGGCTGGCTTGTTGCTCCAGGGCTTCAGAGAGGGCCATACCGGTTTGGAGGGCGGCCTGCAGGGCGCGGAGCGTCTCGAGAAACATCGGGTCCGGTTCTTCGGCCACGATGATCGAGAGGGCCCGCAGCACATCGAGGCGCCCACGCGTCAGCAGGGAGAATTTCCGCCAGAAATGGGCCTGCCGTTGCGTGGTCGCGCCGGGAGTCATTTCAGGCTACGCCCAGGGTGTTGAGCACGTTGGGGACGGTGTCGGCCGGGCTGACTTTGTACCAGGCACCGGCCACCTTGCCGGCTTCGTCCACCAGGAAGGCGGAGCGGATGATGCCCATGTAGGTTTTGCCGTACATGGATTTTTCGCCCCACACGCCGTAGGCCTCGGCTGTCCGGTGTTCTTCGTCCGCCAGCAGAGGGAAGCCCAGGTTGAATTTCTTGTCGAATTTCTGTTGGGCCTCGGGCGAATCCGGGCTGATGCCGAGGGCCTCCACGCCGTGCTTACGCAGGGAGGCCAAGTTATCCCGCACGGAGCAGGACTGGGTGGTGCAGCCCGGGGTGTCGGCCTTCGGGTAAAAATACACGAGGACCTTCTTGCCCTTGAAGTCGGCGAGGGAGACGGCTTTGCCGCCCTGGTCCTTCAGTTTGAACGCCGGCGCTTTGGTCCCGATGGTCAGTTCGCTCATGTGTGCCTCCTCGTGTTCACCCGGTCTCCATGCGGCGTGAAGTCTACGGCCCGCTATTCGCCCTGTCCAGTCGTCGCCGGTGGTGGATGCCGGCCCCGTCGCTGTCGCCATCCTGGTCAGCGCTGTCATCGTTCGTGACGCCAGGCGCTTACACCGGTCGCAACTGACGCATTTTGATTCTCGATTCCGAGAAGGTTGCTTGTTCCCGAAGCGCTACTCCTGGGGTGTGACTTTTTTTGGGGGGTGTTTGTGTTTAACTTATTGTTGTGTATATAGTTACAACCATACTTATCGGCCGAAAAATGGGCATCATTTTGATGGGATATGCAAGTGGGGACAGGTGATTCGTTCGTAAAGGCAAGAATTGGAGGGAAAGTGGTGGGACTTGGGGTGGTGGGGTGAGGATGGCCTGGAAGCTGCTAGATAGGAGGCATGACACGGACAGTGACCAATGTGAGCGGGGGGTGGGCGATGCGGGCGATGCTGTTGGCGGTAGGCGTGGCGGTGGCGGCCAATGGGCACGCGGCGTCCGTGAGCTCCGAACTTGCGCGTCAGGCGGCGGAAGGGTTGCTGGCGCGCCATCCCGCGTTTGAGCAGGTGGAGGGTAGTCGTAGCGCGGTGAGCAGCGTCAAGGCGCTCACGCTGGCGGGTGGTGCCGACGGTCTGGCTCTGTACCATGTGGCGCTGGCTCCCCGTGGGTACGTGTTGGTGGGCGGCGATGACCGGTTGCCCCCGGTGCTGGCGTTCAGCGCCACCTCGGACCTGGATCTGGATGCGGGCCCCCAGAACTCGCTGCGGGCGATGATTCAGCGGGATTTGGCCTCGGTTCGCGCGGCGCTGGCCGGCGGCACGGATTCGGCCAAGGCGGGTGGACTGGTTCAGGCGCACCGTGCGGAGTGGGCGCAGATCGCGACCGAGCAAGCGGGTGCGGCGCCGGCCTCGGCGGCCAAGGCGACGGTTTCCTCCTCGAGCATCCTGATGGCCCCGATGGTGCAGTCGCAGTGGTCGCAGTGGGAGCACTTCAACGAGCGCTACCCGGTGGATCCGAAGCCGGGTTCGGGTTACGGCAATCGCGCGCCGGCGGGTTGCATGGCGGTGACGGGTGCGCAGTTGGCCGATCACTACGAGTGGCCGCCCTACGGGTACGGTTCCCACGTGGACGAAGACGCGAACGGCGCCAACCTGATCTCCGGCACGTTCCGCACGTCCTATATGGACCCGATCGACTGGCTGTCGATGCAGGACGCGTACGATCCGTGGAACTCCGAGCCGGCGCTGGCCGTGAATGCGGTTTCCGATCTGATCTTCAAGATGGGCGTGGCGGTGAACATCGACATCGGCAGTTACGACCGTGGTGGGTCGAGCGCGTCCGTACAGGCCCTGAGCCGCGCGCTCAACCGGTGCTTCTTCTATGATCGCGGCCGCACGATGCAGCGCTCCAGCGACGCGGGCGGCTTTGATGCCGCGCTGCGGGCCGCGGTGCTGGCTGGCCGGCCGACGATCTGCTCGATCCCGGGCCACGTGGTGCTGGTGGATGGCCTGAGCAATGATCGTGGCACGGACTACTACCACATGAACTACGGGCTCGGCGGCATCGATGACGGCTGGTACCGGACGACGGGCACGCCCGATGGGTCGTTGGATGTGGCCATCTTCGGCCAAATCCCGGCGGCCCTGCCGCTGCTGGAAGAGCCGGGCGAGACCACGCTGAGCTCCGGTGCCGCGATCGAGCTGGCTTGGCTCATCCCCGAGGAACGCGCCGCCGAGGTCAGTGCCTATCGTGTTCGCGAAGGCGTGATGGCCAGCACCAGTCTCTCCGACAGCGCGGACGTCATGGGTTCGGTCTGGTTTGACTACGCCGGGGCTTGGTCCTCCACCGCCGGTGGCGTCGCGGGCAAGTGCTACCGCAAGACCACGGAAATCGGCGATTTTCCGCTGATCCTGCGGGACGTGATCATCCCGACGGCCGGCACGCGCTTTCAGGCCCAGTACAAAGCCATCCTCAATGACGACGACGTATACGTCGATGTTTCGACGGATCGTGGTGCTTCGTGGCAGACGCTGCGCCACTTCACGGGCACCGGTTATGACAACAACTGGCACGCGTTGACGCTGGATCTGGGGTTTTACGCCGGGCGCGAGATCATGCTGCAGGTTCGCTACGTGTTCCGTGGTGGTTCCTACTACGCGAATGGCGGGTTCTGGATGGATAGCGTGGCGATCAACAACATCCAGCAGATGCAGTGGACGACGCTGGCGGACAATCTCGCGGCCAGTGCGGCGACGTACACGGTGGGTTCGCGCGCGGACGGCGTCTATCACTTTGATGTGCAGCTCCGCACCGCCAGCGGTTGGAGCGCGCCGACGCCGTTTGCCAGCGTGAAAGTGGGCGGGGTTGGCGCCATCTGGGCGGGCAGCGTGGATGTGGGCGGGGGCTGGAACTGGGTTCCCTGGTTTGGCTACGTGAGCACGACGACCAGCGCCTGGGTCTTCCACGAGCAGCACGGGTGGCTGTATCCGTTCGGCTCGAGCAGCACGGACATGACCTTCTGGGACGCCGAGATGAACTCCTTCTGGTGGACGACCGCTTCGATGTATCCGTACGTGTACCGGTTCTCGGACAACACCTGGCTCTGGTACGCGGAAGGCACGACCAGCCCGCGCTCTTTCCTCAACCTGAGCAACGGGCAATGGGAGCAGGAGTAGAGGTTCGCCCTCGAGTCCGCACGCGATGCGTGATGGGGCGTGGGTAGGGCGAAGCCTCCGGCTGAGCCGTGTCGGAGAGGGCGTTGTGCGCATCGACGGCGCGGGCCAGAACCGTTAGCCCGAACCGTTAGCCCCAGATCACAGGCCTCGGCGCGCATTTGACAGCCGCCCGACTCGCGTTCACAATTCAGGCACGCCCGGACCTGCGGGCAGAAGAGGGATTATGATTGGCGACACAGTCGACAAGCTGGAGCAGCGGATTCGGGGGCTGACCACCGTTTCGGAGGATCGGCGGGCGGAGCTGGTGGCGTTGTTCTTGAAGCTGAAAGCGGAGATTGGCGCGCTGCCGGCCGCGCAGGCGGACCGTGGGGAGACGATCACCCGCTTTGCGGAGCTCTCGGCGCACGAAGCGATTCGGGCGGCCGGCAGCCCGGAACTACGCTCGCTGAGCATTCAGGGGCTTTCCACGTCGGTGGAGGGCTTCGAGGTCTCGCACCCGCGGCTTGTGCAGGTGGTGAACTCGCTCTGCACGGGGTTGGCGAATCTGGGGATTTAGGATGATCAGTGATTCGGTCGATGACGTGTGAACGCGGTCGGCGAGCCGCCGACCCTCCACCCTCCCTCTTTCGCAAGGCCGATGGAGGGACGCCGGCCCGTCGTCCTGTCGCTGCCTATATTAGGCGGTAGGCGTTTTGGCGGGCGTGCCGGGGTCTGCCGGGTGCGGTTCTGAGGTCGGCATGGCCATGCCTTCGCGGTAGGCGGTGGCGCGGTTGCGGCCGCCCTGTTTGGCGTGGTACAGCGCGAGGTCGGCCTTGCGCAGCAGGGCCTCCACCAGTTCGCCATCCTCAGGGAAGGTGGCGACGCCCAGGCTCAACGTCACCGGCGGGACGTCTGGAACGGCGGATTCCTCGATGCGCCGACGCAGCCGGTCCGCCGCCAGCATAGCCGCGGCCTTGTCGGTTTCCACCAGCAGCAGGATGAACTCCTCGCCGCCGAAGCGGGCGACATGATCCACCGCGCGCGCCTCCTTTTGGAAGAGGCGGGCGATATGTTGCAGGACGCGGTCGCCGACGTTGTGGCCGTGGGTGTCGTTGACGCGCTTGAAGAAATCGATATCGCAAAGCACGACCGACAGGTGGTGGCCGAAGCGGCGGCTGCGGAGCATTTCGTCGTTGAGGCGCGACAGGAGATAGCGCCGGATGTGGAGCCCGGTGAGGGAATCGGTGACCGACAACTCCCAGAGTTGGGCCTTGTTGATGGCGACGGCGGCCTGGTCGGCGATGGCGGTGAGCAGGTTTACATCCTCGCCGGTGAAGGGGGCGTCGTGCTTCTTGTTGGTGACGTTGATGACGCCGATGACTTCGCCGTGAACCTTCATGGGGATGCAGGCGATGGATTCGACGAAGGAGGTGGCGGCTTCTACGAAGGCCTCGGCATCGTTGATGTCGTTGACGATGAGGGGGGCTCCGGTTTGGAAGACGCGGCCGCAGACGCCTTCGCCGGAGCGGAAGGTGCGGCAGGCCTGTTCGCCGGCATTGATCTGGCGCTGGGCGTCCTTGTTGTCGAGGCCTTCGATCACGCGGATTTCGAGCAGCTCCTTCTCCAGGTTGAAGAGCATGATCGAGCCCTTGCTGGCGCCGGCGACGCCGATGGCCTGCTCGAGGATGTAGCCGAGGAGCTGTTTGAGATCGCTGATGTAGGTCATGGCGCGGCTGATGTTGTAGAGCATCGAGAGGTTGCGGAAGGTGCGGCTGAGCTCTTCCTTTTCCTCGTTGCGCTTCACATAGAGCAGGCACATGTTGATGCTGGAGGCGGCGGTGGCGGCGAACTGGTCGAGGAACTCGAGTTCGCGTTCGTCGTAGGGGCGGCCGTTGGCGCGATTGCCGAGGGTGAGCAATCCGATGAAGCGGTCCTTAAGGAAGAAGGGCAGCCAGAGGTCAGCGCGGATGGGGGCCAGCCCGTGCAGGCGGAAGAACCGTTCGAAGAGCTGTTCGCCGGAGGCGCTGGTGACGGCGAACGGATCATCCGCGAGCACGTGCTGCCAGAGCAGGCCCTCTTCCAGGGGGAAGGTGAAGCCCGGGGCGGGCGCATCCGGCAGCAGGTGGGTGCGGACGAGACGGCAGTGGTGCTGCTCTTCGTCGAAAAGGAAAAGGGCCAGCGGCCCGGTATCCAGCTTTTCGGCCACGATGGCGAGAAGCACGTCGTAGAGTTTCTCGGGCACGAGAATGTTGTGTAGGGCGCGGCCGGCGGTGAGAAGGCTATTCAGGTCAAAGACCTGGCGTTCGAGGTCGCGGAGGCGGGTTGCGGGTTCGCCGGGGATGGGTGTGTTCATGGCGCGGGCAGTGTATCGCGCCCGCGGGAGGGGGTAAAGCGCGAGAATCCAAGTCCGGGGCGAATCTGGTGCGAAAGCTGCTCAATACGGCTTGAGTGGGGCTTTCGGTCTATGTAGACTATCTATAATCGAGTTGGGGGCATTGCGGGAACCTTAGCGAGCATACACCTATGAAGATGGCGAGCCATTGGTTCAGGCGGGGGCTGTCGGTGGGGGTGGCTTGGGTGCTGGCCCTGTCAGCGGCTCAGGCGACCACCTACTATGTCGCGACGAATGGGAGCAACACGGACAATGGCTTGTCCCCGGGCTACACGGGTGGGAATACGGGCCCCTTCGCCACGCTGCAGAAGGCGGTATCGGTGGCGGTGGCGGGTGACACGATCGCGCTGCGCGTGGGGACCTACGCGACCGGGGTCTACATCACCGGCAACTATGCGGCCGCGCCGCTGACGATTACGCGCCATCAGCAGGAGAGCGTGACGATCCAGACGCAGGTCAGCACCTCGTTTGTGATTCAGAATGCGCAGAATGTGCGGGTGGTGGGGTTGCGCTTTACGGCGCAGAACGTGAACATCTCCCCGCTGTACCTCAACAATGCCCAGCGGATTACGGTGAGCAACTGCACGTTCGCGTCGGTCAGCGGTGGCATTGCGGGGGCGGCCTACGTGGACATTGGTCGCGACCTGAAGTTTGTGGACAACCGGTTTGAGAGCAACGCCATCTGGTCGTTGAATTTGAATCGGGCGCAGTCCTCGCTGGTGGAGGGCAACGTGTTTGAGCAGAACCGGGCCCTGGTGACGATGTACTGGTCGGGTGGCGCGGACAGCCGGAACAACCGGATCTCGCGCAACCGCTTCCATACGAACTACCAGCCGGGTGGTGCGGACAACCTGGTGCTCTGGTTGAACCGGATCGGCACCAACAACGTGGTCTCCGAGAACTTCATCGGCAACGCGTTCCTGCCGACGCAGGCGATGACGGGGCTGAACTCGGCCGCCATCCGCGTGACCTCCACGGACGGCATCGATATTTCGGGCAACGTCATCAGCAACTATCTCTTTCGGGGGAAGGTGGACCTGACGTATGGCGGGCCGCAATATGTGATCACGGCGGCGGAGGGCGGGCGTACGGGGCATGGCGTGATGCTGCACAGCGACGATCCGGGAAACGTGCGCGTGAACGGGGCGCGGATTGTCAACAATCTGGTGTTCGGCAGCGGTAACATGGGGCTGAACTTGTTGCATGTGAATGACGCCATCATCCAGGGCAACGGCATCATCAGTAACGGGCACTATGGGATTCACCTGGGCGGCGAGCATA
This sequence comes from uncultured Victivallales bacterium, assembly GCA_964635825.1. Classification (GTDB taxonomy): domain Bacteria; phylum Verrucomicrobiota; class Kiritimatiellia; order UBA8416; family JAIOPI01; genus CAZWQJ01. The sequence goes on from CAZWQJ010000012.1 coordinate 9,119, forward strand.
ACGGCACCGTCACGGGCAATATAATCGAGGCCAATGATGTGGCGGAGAACGGCTGGCTCAACGGGGGGATGGCGGGCATCTCGCTGACCGGCTGTGGGCGCGGCAATATTGTGCGCCGCAACCAGTGTTATCGCAACCGCCAGGGCACGGCCGGCAAGAAGGGCTACGACTGGTTTGGCGACGGCGAGGGCATCATCATCGACGCCGACTCGCACGGCAGCTATGTGTTGAACAACATTTGCCACGACAACGAGGGGTGCGGGCTGGTGGTGATCCATGCGAACAACTGCACGGTGATGAACAATACGTTCGTCGGCAACGGGAGCTGCCCGCACTTCGTGGACTTCCCGGGCGTGTCGATCCTGGCGGAGTGGCAAGCGTCGTCGGGGCATACCATCGTGAACAACATCATCTATAACAACCGAGCGCGGCAGATCGATGTGTGGGATCTGACGAACCAGCAGATCCACCACAACGTCATGGCGAACGGGCCGTTGACGGAAGCGGCGGCGGCGGCGAACGACATTGTGGCGTACCTGGATGACGGGTCGTTGACGATGCCGTTCCTGACGTTGGTGGAGTGGAAGTCTTATTGGGCGGGGCTGGGCAACAGCAGTGGCACCGCGGACATCGGGGCGAACCCGCAGTTGGCGGGGGGCACAGGGCCCTGGCTGCCGGATCACTTCAAGCTGAAGAGTACCTCGCCGTGCATCAACGCGGGCGTATCGGCGCCGGGGCTGTCGGCCGAAAAAGATTTTCTGGGGAACCCGCGCGTGGCGGGCACCAACCCGGATATGGGGGCGATTGAGTATGGCTCGGTAGGCCTGTGGGGCAGCGCAACCGATGTGGGCGGCGGCTGGAAGTGGTCAGCGTGGTTTGGCTATTTTAACGCGGATCAAGAACCCTGGGTTTTTCACCAGGAGCATGGCTGGCTCTACGAGTTTGGGAGTGACTCCGCCAGTGTCGTATTCTGGGATGCGTCGATGAGCGCCTTCTGGTGGACCTCGAGCACCCAGTACCCCTACGTGTATCGCTTCTCCGACGGGGCCTGGCTCTGGTACCTGAAAGGGTCCACGAACCCGCGCTGGTTCCAGAACCTGAAAACCGGGACTTGGGAACAACGGTAACCCCGGTTCTTGCCAAGTTTTATCTGCCCGCCAAAGTCCGCAATCTGCGGAATCTGGCTGCTGTACGTCCCGTGGACGTTCTCCTAACGTCGTTCAATATGGCCTTGGGCCTGGAACTCTGGTTGGGTTCCGTGGCGTGGCCATCCACAACAGGAGGATGCGATGCGGACGATACGAAGCGGGTTGTCGGTGGTGGCGGCCTTGGCGGTGATCGTGGCCTGCGGGTGTGCACATCAACTCACCGTCCGAAATATTCAGGACTATCGCGCCTCGGGCATTGTGAGTCTGCCGGCGTCCACCACGGTTGGCGTGATTGAAGATGGCGGCGATAAAAACACGCGGTTCCTCGTCGACGGCGTGGCCTCCGAAATGCAGCGCAACGGCGCCAAAGTGGTGTATCCGTGCGTAGGCGGCGGCCAGGCGGCGGATGTTGTGGCGCAGATCGCGATCAAGCCCGTTTTCAAGGGGTCCGGCGCGAACTTCTTCATCAACTTCCCGGGATTCCTGGTGTGGGCACCGGCCTGGAATGGATACGTGTACAAGGCCAACTTTGATATCCATGTCAACTTGGTCAAGGGGTCCGACACGTCGGTGGTGCTGAGTTCCTTCGATTTGCCGGTGAATCTGGATATTCGGCATGCCGCGATCGACCGCACCTGGACGGAAGTCAGCTGGTTTGAAGTGGGCATCATTGCGCTGGTCGGCGGGGTGGTGTTCATGGAGTACGATTCCGATGTGACGCCGCTGCTGATGCGCGAGATCGAGCGGCCGATTGGGGAGTACGTCGCCAAGAAGATCCTGACCAACGTGGCCGGCCTGAATTCATTGTCGAGCCGCGAGCCTGCGGCCACGAGCGCGGCGCCGCTGCAGTTGTCCTGTGACGTTCTCGGCGAGGCGGGCGCGCACATGGTTGTCTCGCAAACCCCCTGAGGCTCACGATGACTTTGCGAACAAACATGACGTTGGCGGCGGCCATGCTGATGGTGGCGGCCGGAGTGGCGATGGCGGCGGACTCGGCGTCTCCGGTGTTGGGGTTGCAGCTCACCTACAGTTCCGACATGAAGGACATCGACCAGGCCATTGCCTATGACCAGGGCGCGGACGACACGGAAGGGGGCGGGGGCTGGATCGGCCCCTACGTCGGGGTGACGGTACCGGTGGCGGATGCGCTGGCGGTCGAGCCGCGGGTTTCGGTCCTGTTCAATGCCGTGAGCGATGGGGAAGAAACGTCGCTCAACACGCTGGTTGTGCCGGCGGTGGTGCTGAAGGGGATGATCGTGGTCGGCACCGACGTCTCGATGGTGCTGGGGGGCGGTCTGAACTACGGCGTTCCCAACATCGACAGCGAGTTCGATGTTTCGAATGACGGCGTGGGAATGGAGGCCTTCCTGGGGTGCCTCATCACGCAGCGCGTAATCCTCGAGCTCGGCTACGCCAGCGTGCCGGCGGAAGCGGGCGCGAAGGAAGTCGACCTCGGGGGCGGCACCTTCCGCGTGGGTTGGTCATTCTAAGAATCACAAGGAAGCAGCCGATGAAATGCATTCAAGGATTGATGCTGCTGGCGGCGGCCGTGATGGTGACCGGTTGTGCGACGCAGCCGGTGGAGTGGAAGTCCGGTGCGGGGCCGATTGACTCTGGCAAGGGGGCACGGGTTGCGGTGTCGGCGCAATGCGAGATGCCGAACGCCGATCTGGACTTCCTGCAGGACGACATCACGAAGCGGGTGCGTGACGTGCTGCGCGGGAATGACACGGCTCCGGAGGCTTATCAGGTGGTGGTTTCCATCACCCGGTACGACAAAGGAAACGCCTTCGCGCGCTTCATGCTGATCGGGCTGGGGCAGATGTACTTGTATGGGACGGTGGAAGTGAAACAGGGCGATCCGCCGGTGGTGATTCGCTCGGGCGAGTTCAAGAAGAACTACTGCGTGGGCGGTCTGGCTGGCGGTATGGCCACCATGCAAAAGACCATGCTTCCAAAGGTTGGAGAGGCCATCGCCGAAGGCCTCCAGAATCCGCCCGCCAAGCCTTAAGCTCGGCGTAACGGTTGATCCTGCTCCGCCGGGGCCCCTGGGCTCCGGCGGAGTGTTTTTGGGTATCAGGGAATTCCTGATGTGCATTTCAGGTTTCTAATGGATTGACGGTTAGGCGTGTCTGACTCAAAGTTTGCGCTCATGGCTGTTGTGCGGTTGCGATACGGCCCGTGACTTCATGAGTGGACCTCAAACGAACGGCGGCGAGCTGGCGGTGCAGTTTGGCAAACGGCTGCGCCGCTGGCGGCATGTCCAGAAGTTACCGCTCAAGCATGTGGCCAACGACTTGGGCGTCTCCGTCCAGGTATTTAGCGACTGGGAGCGAGGGGTGCGCTTTCCGTGTGCGCGCAACCTGGACCAAATCGAAGGCTACACGGGGCTGCCGTTGTGCACATTCTTCCGTGGCCGCTTCCGGCCTTGCCCCCACGCGCCGGTGGATATGGAGTAGCGCCATTCCGCAATGCGCGGAATCTCCGGCGTTGTGCGGTGCTTCCTGCAGGCGTACAGGCCCCCCTAGGTAGTCGCAGGGTCGCGCACGCGGCCGGACCACCGATGGGAGGGTCCACAGATGCTCTTGGGAATATGGCGTCGGATGGCGGCGGTTCTGGTTACGTTGGCGGGTTTTGCGTCTTTCGCGCCGTCTGTGCAGGCCCAGTCGATCAATGTCGATATTCAGTCGGCCAACGACACGCTGTACAGCGGTGCCGACGGAGTCCTGAGTTCCGGTGGCGCGTACTGGAATAGCAGTGCGGCCATTTCCTTCGACCTTCTGGACGAGAACCGAACGGCGACGACGGTGGACCTGGTGCTGCGGCAGTGGCTCGGGTCGGTCAGCCGCTCCGGGAGCCATGCCCTCTTCAGCGATGGGTTAACGGTTGGCTCCAGCAGTTCCGTGATCTACGACATCACCGGGTTGAACCCCTACGCGACCTACGACGTGGCGGTGTACTACCAGAATTCGGGGGGTGACGCGTATCTCTCCCATGCCACCGGCACGCCACATGCCACGGCGTCGTTGTTCAACAGCCAGGTGCTGCCGGGCACCGAGAATGGCGAGTACCTGCGCTTCCGGAGCACGGCCCCTTACGAGATGTCGGCGGGGGTCTATGGGGTCAAGCTGTACGCGTACAGCAAGAGCGGCACGGATGCCATCGCCGGCCTGCAGATCAAGAGCACGGGTTCACGCGTGAATATAGCGCCGCGGATTCCGGTGCTGAGCAGCCCGGCGGACGGCGCGACGGCTGTGCTGGTCACCCCCACGCTGACGGCGTCCGCCTTCTCGGATCCGGATCAGCAGGACGCGCACGCGAACAGCCGCTGGCAGGTCGACAACTTGAACACCTTTGCGAGCCCGGAGTGGGATTCCGGGGATGCGGGATCCCCGGTGACGGCCGTTGCCGTGCCAGCCGGCCTGCTGCAGCCCGGCACGCGCTACTACTGGCGCGTGCGTTACAAGGATTCGGCGGGCAACTGGTCGCCCATGGCGACGGCGTTCTCCTTCACGACCGCCTCGGCGGAGACGACGACAACCACCACGACCTCGACGTCATCGTCCACCACGTCTTCCTCGACCACCAGTTCCAGTACGACCACGTCCTCCACGACGACGAGCTCGAGCACGACCAGTTCTTCGACCACGACGACGACGACCACCAGTTCGTCCAGCACCACGGTCAGCAGCACGACGAGCTCGAGCACGTCGTCCAGCACGACGACGACGACGTCGAGCACGAGCAGCAGCACGACGGCGCCGCGGATCGGGCTGAGTGTGACCAACATGCCGTTGACGGTGACGGAGGGGCAGAATCCGGTGCTGCAGTCGTTTAAGGTGTGGAACGCGGGCAAGGGGGTTCTCAACTACCGGGTGGCGACCAACGTGACGTGGCTGGCGGTAGGGGTGGCGACCAACGGGACTTGCACGGGTTCCGTGACCAACGCGCATGTCATTCGTTTCAGCGCCACCAAGTTGCCGGTCGGCATCTCGACCGGGTGGGTGACGGTGGCGGCCACCGGCGCCGCGAACTCGCCGCAGCGATTGGTGGTGCGCCTGACGGTCAACGCGAGCACGACCACGACGACGACGTCCACCACCAGCACCTCGACGACCTCCAGCACCACCAGCACCACGACGACGACCACGGCGCCGCAAGGGTTGGTGCTGGCGCCCGCGCCGGGTGCATGCCGGTTCGATGGCAACGGCGACTACCTGTCCATGGCGCCGTCGGCCGGCTTTGATTTTGGGACGGGAGACTTCACCATCGACACGCGGTTCAAGTTGAGTGTGCCGATTCCCAACGACACGCACCACGTTCTGTACTCGCGAACCGATGGGGGGACGGATTTCATGGAGGTGACTCTGTACCGCTATGCCGCCACCGGCACCACCCTGCCGCACGTGTTCGGCTATCGCGACGGCGTGAACTTCAACATTTCCGCCGACATGGGGTTGGATCTGCGGACCAACACCTGGTACCACTTCGAGGTCAGCCGCAAGAATGGGGTGATCCGGTTCTTCCTGGATGGGGTGGCGAAGCCGCTCGCGGGCAACCTGAATCCGGCGACGGACTTCACCTACTCGGGGAATGCGATCGTCGGCACCCAGGCGGGCCAGTACTTCCACGGCGACCTCGACGAGTTCCGGATCTCGAAAGGCATCGCCCGGCATACGGTGGATTTCGCACCGCCGATGTCGCCGTATCCTGCCGACGCGCACACAACCCTGTTGCTGCACGGTGATGGCATGGCCGGCGCCACGGCGATGGTGGACAGCTCGGCGGCTGCACGCGCCGTAACCGCACGTGGCCAGGCCGCCATCGTCAAGGGAGGGTTCTTCGATGCGCTCGTGATTCCGGAGGGGGGGCGGAACACCTTCACGGTGCGGCTCGCGCGCCGGCCGGCCGGAACCGTCACCGCCACCGTGGCCCGCTCGTTCGGCGATGCCGACCTGTCGGTGAGCAGCGCGACCAGCCTGGTGTTCACGACGTCGAATTGGGCGCTGCCCCAGGTGGTGACGCTCGCGGCGGCTGAGGACGTGGACCTCGTGGATGGAATCGTGATGTTCGCGATCTCCGCAGCGGGAATATCCAGCCAGATGCTCAAGGTGATGGAGCGTGACAACGATGCGTTGGGCGGGGCGATGGACGACCCGGGTTTGGTGTGGGCGACCCGCGGCCAGGCGTGGTGGTCCCGCCAGTCGGCGGTGACGCATGACGGGGTGGATGCGGCGCGGAGCGGCACCGTGGGCAATGGCCAGCAGTCCTGGCTGGAGACGGACGTCGAGGGGCCGGGGCTGATGACCTTCTGGTGGAAGGTGTCGTCGGCGCTGCAGGTGGGGACGCTGGCGTTATCCGTGGATCAGGCCGAGGTGCTGGCCCCGCTCAGCGGGGAAACGGGATGGGAGGAGCAGCAGTACGCCGTGGGTCCCGGGTTGCACACCTTCTCCTGGTCCTACCGCAAGGCGGGGACGGCCGTGGCCGGTGCGGACGCGGGCTTTGTGGATGAGGTCACCTGGGAGCGCGCGGATGGCTATCGCACCGAAGCGACTTGGGACCAGGGTGCCCTGACTTGGACGAACGGGTGGCGCTACCTGGATTGGTTCGGGCACTACACCGATCTCGATCAGGCCGATCCGACGGGCTGGATCTGGCACGAATACCATGATGATCTGTACGTGTCGCCCTCCTCGATGCCGGACAGCATCTGGTGGTGGGCGCAGGGCGTCCAGTGGATCTGGACCAGCCGGACGAGCTACCCGTCCGTGTATGTCAGCCGCTTCGGGCTGTGGTTCTGGTACTCGGATGGCTCGGACGCCCCGCGCTGGTTCCTGAACCCGCAGAGCGGCGTTTGGTATTCGCGCTGAAGCTTGCATCACTTCCTGCTTTACATGCCCCCGTGCTGTCGGGCTACTCTGTCGGTCCGCTTGCGTGGCGATGTCCGTCGCAACCCGATTTTAAACAGGAGGTCCAATGAAGAATATCCCGATGCGTGCATGGTTGATGGTGTTGGTGATGCTGGTGGCTGGTGGAGCGCTGGCGGCGCCGGAGTTGGTGCTGCGGGTGGGGCGGGTGGATACCTCGGCGGCGGGTGATCCCGGGTGGCCGTTGGCCGCGCTGCGCGGGGCGGCGGTTCCGGCGGCGGTGACGGCGGGCACGGGCTCGCGCGGGACGCTGGCGGTGCTGGTGCAATTTGACGGGCCGATCGGGGTGGCGGAGCGTGCGGCGCTGGCCGTGGCGGGGGCGCGAACACTGGCGTATGTGCCGGAGTACGCCTGCCTGCTGGAAGTGGATGCGGCGGGGCTGGGGCGCGTGGCGGGCCTGGCGGGCGTGCGCTGGGTTGGCCCCTGGAAGGCGGTCTACAAGTTTGAGCCGGCGCTGCGGGCGTTGCTGGCGCGTGACGCGGGCGGCACGGTGGCGGTGACGATTCAGACGCTGGCGGGCGCGGACGTGGCGGCAGTGAGCGCGCGGGTGCAGGGGGCGGCTGGCGAGGTGCTGGCGACGGCGCCCGGCACGCGGCGCGGCGTGGTGCGCGCGAAGCTGACGCCGGCGGCGGTGACCGCGCTGGCCGAGGCCGGCGAGGTGCTGTGGGTCGAGCGATACCTCGAGCCTCGCCTGTGGAATGATTTGGCCGTGGGCGGGACGCGCATGAACGTGACCAACCTGTGGCTGACCTACGGGCTGACCGGGTCGAATCAGATCATCGGTCATGCCGATACCGGGCTCGACATCGGCGAGACGAATGGCATCCACGCGGACTTCTCCAACAAGATTGTGTATGCGGTGGGGTTGGCGAAGGGGTTGCTGGGGCGCAATGGGGCCTGGAACGACCCCGATGGGCACGGCACGCACACCGCGGGCTCCATTCTCGGGTCCGGTGCGGCGAGCGGTGGGCAATACCGCGGCGTGGCCTTCGAGGCCAAGCTGGTCCACCAGTCCCTGATCGACAAGCTTGGGCTGCTGACGGGCATCCCCGCGGACCTCAATCTGCTCTTTGGCGAGACCTATGACTACGGGGCGCGCGTGCATTCCGACAGCTGGGGGTCGGCCGGCGCGGGGCGCTACGACACGGAGGCGTCGCAGTGCGACGAGTACATGTGGGACAACCCGGAGATGCTGCTGGTGTTTGCCGCCGGCAACGAGGGCATCGATGAGAACGCGGACGGTGTGATCGATCCGACGTCGATCGGCTCTCCCGGTTCCGCCAAGAACTTGTTGTGCGTGGGGGCGTCGGAGAGCGGGCGTGCGCCCGGCGGTGGCGGCTACAGCGACTATACCTACGGTGGGGCCTGGCCGACGGACTACTCCGCGCCTCCCATCAGCAATGACTTCATCTCCGCGAGTCCGCCGGGGGGTGGCGTGGGGCTGGCCGCCTTTTCAAGCCGGGGGCCGACGGCGGACGGGCGTATCAAGCCGGATCTGGTGGCGCCGGGCACGGACATCATTTCCTGCCGTTCGCAGCATTCCAAGGCGGGGGTGGGATGGGGGGAACTGCCCGGTAACACGAATTACGCTTACAGCGGCGGCACGAGCATGGCCACGCCGCTGACGGCCGGGGCGGCGGCGCTGGTGCGGCAGTATTTCGAGCAATACCACGGGCTGACGAACCCGGCCCCATCCGCCGCGCTGGTCAAGGCGGCCATGCTGAATGGCGCGCGCTCGTTGAGCCCCGGGCAGTATGGGTTGGGGGCCACGCAGGAAATCCCGTCCGGACCGCGACCCAACCCGATGGAAGGGTGGGGCGAAGTGAACCTCGGCAGCCTCTTCCCTGTTGCCCCGCATGTGTTGCGCTTCGTTGACCGGCTGCAGCTCGACACCGGTCTGCGGCACAGCCTCGAAGTGGTGGTGACGGAGGCGGGCCCGTTGTCGCTGACGATGGCCTACTCGGACTTCCCGGGCTTTACGGGCGGTGGCGCCACGCTGGTCAATGACCTCGATCTGCAGATGGTGACTCCGGCGGGCGTCACCAACTGGCCCAATGGCGGGAGCGGGCCGGATCGCATCAACAACGTTGAGACGATCGACATCGCGAATGCTCCTGCGGGGATCTACACGGTGACGATCTCGGGATTCAACGTGCCTTCAGGGCCGCAGCCGTACGCCGTGGTCATGACCGGTCCCACGGAATTGAATACGACGACGTCCACCAGCACGACGTCCACCAGCAGCACCACCAGCACGAGTTCGACGAGCACCACCAGCTCGACAAGCACCACGAGCACGACGAGCAGCAGCACGACGAGCACGACGAGCACCAGCTCCAGCAGTTCGACGACGAGCAGTTCGTCCAGCAGCACCAGCTCGACCAGCTCGACAACGAGCACGAGTTCCAGCACGTCCAGCTCGACGACGAGCAGCAGCACGACGAGCACGAGTTCGAGCAGTTCGACGACGGCGCCCTCGGCGGCGGTGGGGCCGGCGCTGGACAACACGAATCTGGTGTGGACGGCGGCTGGCGGGAATAGCTGGTTCGGGCAGAGCAGCGTTTCGCATGACGGCGTGGATGCCGCCCAGAGCGGGCCGGTCGGGCACAGCCAGCTGTCGGTGCTGCAGACGACCGTCCAGGGTGGCACGAGCCTGGGCTTCTGGTGGCGGGTATCGTCGGAGTTGAACGACACGTTGTCCTTCCGGATTGACGGGGTGGAGCAGTTCAAGACGGGCGGCCAGCAGGGCTGGACCTGGGAGGGGTACTACATCCCGAGCGGGGTCCATACCGTGCGTTGGGAGTACGCGAAGGACTCTGTGGTGTCGGCGGGTTCGGATGCGGCCTGGGTGGATGGGGTGGCGACGGGGCTGTTTGGGGCGGCCATGCCGCTGAGCGGCGGCTGGATGTGGTCGCCCTGGTTTGGCTATTTCTCCGACGGTGCGGCGCCCTGGCTCTACCACAATGAGCACGCGTGGCTCTACCCGTTCGGGCGGGATCCGGGGAGTGTCGTCTTCTGGGATGCGAGCATGAACGCGTTCTGGTGGACCGCGGACACGATGTACTCCTACCTGTATCGGTTCTCGGATGCGTCCTGGCTCTGGTACCTGCCCAACTCCTCGAACCCGCGGGTCTTCCTGAACCTGCGGACCGGCGTCTGGGAACAGCGCTAGTCCGGAGGCCGACGAGTCTCGCGCGACGAGGGGGGCGCGCGAGGCTCGGGAACCCGCCGATTGTGATCGCTTTTGCTTGACGGAAACGGGCGGAGGCGTAGCCTGATTTCACGGCACGTCGTTGGTGCGAGCCGGAGCGCGGCTCCGGACGCACAGCGGCCAGGCCGACTGAAAATTCCGATGCGCGCGGTGATCCACCGCAACCCGGCGCGAGCACCCGCGAGGAGGCTTCGCCATGATGCGCAACCACGCGGCCGCGATCTCGGGTTCGGCCATTCTGCTGCTCCTGTCCGTGACTGTTTTGGCGGACACATTTATCAGTGACATCAGCGGCAACTGGGGTGCGAGCGGCACCTGGAACCCGGACTCTGGCTATCCGGGCGGCGGGGACACGGCCTACGCCAATCACCACATCATCGTGGAACAGGACCACGCCTGCGGCTTCCTGTTCCTGCACAACCAACTGGGGCTGGCGCCGGGTTATGCGCTCACGATTGCGGGTGGGGCCTATGGCAAGGAGGGGCAGGGGTCGCTGACCGGCGGCGGGACGCTGATCAACAACGGCCGGTTCGATTCATGGGAAAGCCCGCCTCCGCTGGGACCGGGCCTGCTCATCGGGCCGGCGACGCTGCAGAACAACGGGACTTTTCGGCAGAGTGTTGGCCCGGTTGTGCTGGCGGGGTCGGGCGTGTTTCACAACCAGACGAATGCGCTCTACGACCTGCGGGTCGGCGGGGCGGCCATCACCGGCGGCGGTGCGTTTCGGAATGCGGGCACGTTCTCCATGAATGCGGGTGGGGTGACGGCGCGCGTCGAAGCGGCGTTTCAGAATATGGGGGGCATCCTCAACGTGCCGACGGGGACGCTGGTGCTGGCCAGCGGTGCGACGAGTTCGAACGGGATGTTCCTCATCGGCAGTGGTGCGGTGCTGGATTTGAACGACGGCGGGGCGCAGGCGCCGAAGTACATGGGGACCTACACCGGCAGTGGCGCCGGGGTTGTGCAGTGGAACGCGGGCAACTGGCCGCAGAATACCGACGCCACGTTCGATCTGGCCGGCGGGCTGTACTGGCGCGGGGGGGAACTGTGGGCGGCGTTCTTGCGCAACCAGGGCTTGCTGGTGCTGGATGGCGCGGGCACCAAGACGATCCGCTACTACGGTCAGCTGCACAACTACGGCACCCTCCGCCAGGACGGCGGGCGCTTGGCCATCACCGGCAACCCCAACAACGCCTTTGTCTACAACTATCCCGGCGCGCTGTTCGATATCCGATGCGACGGCACCAACGTGACGACGGACTACGGCCTGCTGCAGAACAATGCCGGCACGGTGCGCAAGTCCGCCGGCACGGGGACTTCGGTTATCGCGGCGGCCTTTGACAGTTGGGGCGGCACGCTGGAGGTAACCAGCGGGCGCCTGGATCTGCGCGGCGGCGGCACGCGCTCGAACGTGGTCATGAACGTGGCCAGCGGCGCCATCCTGGACCTGACCGGGGGCGGCAGCGGCAAGTACCTGGGGCTGGTCACGGGGACGGTCGATGGCGTTGTGCAGTGGGAGTCCGGCCAGATCGGACAGAACTCGGATGTGACCTTCGCGCTGACCAACGGGTTCTACTGGAAGGGCGGCGAGCTGTGGGCGGGTTTTCTGCACAACGAGGGGCTGCTGACGCTGAGCGGGTCCGCGACGAAAACGCTCCGCTACTACGCACAACTGGAAAACCGCGGCACCATCCGCCACGAAGAGGGGCCGCTGGCGATTGTCGGCAACCCCAACATGGCCTACCTGTTCAACCGCACCAACGGGGTCTTCGATATCCGTTTCACGGGCACGAACGTGTCGTCTGACTGGGGTATATTTAAAAATGAAGGGACGCTGGTGAAGTCGGCGGGGGCGGGCGAGTCCTACATCAAGGCGGAGTTCGAGAACTGGGGCGGGACGATCATGGTGCAGACGGGGACGCTGGTGCTGGCGTCGGTCGGTGTGCGCTCCAATGGGGTGCTGCAAGTGAATGCGGGCGCAACGCTGGACCTGACCGGCGGCGCGAGCACGCTCTACAAGGGTGCTTATACGGGAACCGGCAGCGGGGTGGTGCAGTGGGTGTCCGGCGCGATCGGTAATGGATCGGATGCGAGTTTCGACCTGCCGGGCGGTTTGTGGTGGGGCGGCGGCGCGCTGCAGGCCGCGTTCCTGCACAACCGCGGGCTGATGGTGGTGCACAGCAACACGACCAAGACCATCCGCTATTACGGCCAGTTGCACAATTACGGGATCTTGCGGCACGAGGGCGGAACCGTGGACGTGAACGGCAACCCCAACACCGCGTATGTCGTGAACGAAGCGGGCGGGCTGTATGACATTCGGACGGATGGCGCCATCATGACGGAGGACTACGGCGCCGCGCAGAACTTCGGGACCCTGCGCAAGTCTGCGGGCGCGGGAACGTCGACCCTCGCCATTGGGTTCTCCAACCGCGGCATCGTGGCGGCGGCGATCGGGACCCTGTGGTTCAACGCCTACACCCACTACGAAGGAGACATTCTTCTGGAAGGCGGCGACATGCGATTCCCGAGCTTCACTCTGCAGGCGGGGCGGCTGATGGGAACCAACGTGGTCACGGTGGCGGGGACGCTGACGAGCCAGGGGGAAGTGTCGCCGGGTGCGTCGGCGGGGCGGTTGGCGATTGCGGGGGCGTACAGCCAGGGGGCGGCGGGCACGCTGGCGATCGAGTTGGGCGGGCGCGCGGCGGGCAGCGGGCATGACCAACTGGTGGTCAGCGGGAACGCAGCCCTGAACGGGTGGCTGACGGTATCGTTGATCAACGGGTTCGCGCCGGCGCTGGGCGATCGCTTTCCGATCCTGACGGCCGGATCGTCCAGCGGGGCGTTTTCCTCGAACAGCCTCCCGGCGCTGGCGGCGGGGTTGGCGTGGAAGGTGCAGTATGGGGCGACGGGTGTGGACCTGGTGGTGGGGTTGGCCAGCAACGCGATGGGCGAGACGGTGGTCTCGGGCGATACGCTGGCGGGGACGATCGCCACGGCGGGCGGGTATGTCGCCTCCTCGTTTTACGGTGAAGCGGGCAACCGCCTGCTGGCCTGGACGGCGGCGACGGCGGGGACACTGGATCCACTGCTGGCGCTGTATGCGCCGGGCGGCGGCGCGAGCGTGACGGGCGCGGTGGCGGGGGAACGGCTGGATGGCCCGCTGCCGGTCTCTGGTCTCTATACGCTGGCGGTAACCGACGATGGCCATGACGAAACCGGCACTGTCAACCTGACGTGGTTGAAGATCCCGGGCGCGGTCTCTTCGCCGTTGGATACGGATGGCGGTGCGCTGGCGCCGGGCGGCGCGCGCGAGGGGTCGATCACAGCGGCCACGGATATGGATGCGTTCCACTTCTATGGAGTGCCGGGCGACCAGGTGACGATCACGTTGCAGGGCAACGGCACGCTGACGCCGGGCAGCCGGCTCTATCCCGCCGACGGCAGCCAGATGGAAGCGGGCACCGGCGGCGGGATCCTGACCCACACCCTGACGCACACCGGGCTTTACGAGGTCGTGGTGTCGGATGTGAATATGGCGCACAGCGGTGCGTACCAGATCCAGTTGGCGAAGACGCCGTCGACCTTGCGGCCGGGGTTCTATGGGCCGACTCCGGCGGACCAGGCGGGGACTAATGCGACGGCCGTGGCGTTGAGGTGGACGGCAGTGGCCGGCGCAACGAACTACGACGTGGTGGTCGGCGACGGGGCGGCGGGTGCGCCCCTCGTGCTGGCGACCGGGTTGACGACGCCGTCGGCGGTGGTCTCAAACCGGGTGCCGGGCGATGTGACGTACTGGCAGGTGGTCGCGCGAGGGCCGGGCAGCGTACTCGCGGGGCCATACTGGTGGTTCGAAACGGTCTCGGCGGGCCTGTGGGCGGATGCCGTGCCGCTGGCCAACGGCTGGATGTGGTCGGCGTGGTTCGGCTACTTCAACCGGAACCTGGAGCCTTGGGTCTACCATATGCAGCACGGTTGGCTCTACGAGTTCGGCACGGATCCGGCGAGCGTCGTGTTCTGGGATAGCGGCATGGCGGCCTTCTGGTGGACCGGCAACGGAACATACCCGTACCTGTACCGATTCTCGGACAACGCCTGGCTCTGGTACCTGAAAGACTCCGCCAACCCCCGTTGGTTCCGCAACCTCAAGACCGGCCAGTGGGAGCAACGATAGGGCCTCGCGGCCCAGGCGCTCGAACGGACGCCGAGTCGGGCGGGCGCCATTCTCAGAAGCAAGAACGACGGCTGAGGGCGCGAAGGTCAGGATCCGATTTGTCGAAAACCTCAATAAAACGGCGTCATTCTGGCGATGGCGCCTTTGGCGGCTGCGATTGAAGCTTGACCCTGATTCCCACCTCTGCTTTATTAGCTAGGCTCTGAACAAGAAGGTACTTGCGAACAGAGTGGGCCTTCCCACTCTGTTATGCATTAAAGGGGATGTGGCGTGCGGACACGCAGCATTCTCAGGGGCGAGTGCCATGAATAATGAATTATTGGCGATACTGAACTACATGGAGAAGGATCGCGGGATTAACCGCGAAATCCTTCTGGAAGCGGTGGAGTTTGCGCTGCAGTCCGCAGCGCGCAGAAACTTCGGCGCCAACCAGGATCTGCGCATCCATATTGATCGCCAGACCTGCGACATCAAGGCCTTCACGCCCACAACGGTCGTCAGCGGCACCCCGGGGCCCGGCGAAATCAGCCTGGCGGATGCCCGGCGCCTGCGCCCGGAAGCGGCCGTGGGTGAACTGGTGGATGTTGAGTCGACGCCCACGAATCTGGGTCGTATCGCCGCGCAGACGGCCAAGCAGGCGATCCTGCAGCGCATTCGGCAGGCGGAACGGGACATTGTCTTTGACGAGTACAAGGACCGCGTCGGCGATATCGTCAGCGGCTCCGTGCGCTCATTCAATCGCAGCGACATCATCGTGGATCTTGGCCGCGCCGAGGCCGTGCTGCCCGCGAAGGAGCGGGTGCCGACCGAGGAGTACCAGGTGGGCGATCGCGTACGGGCGTTTGTGCTCGATGTGCAGGTGAACGCCATCGGCCCCGGCGTCATTCTCTCGCGCAGTCACCCGGACTTCGTGCGCAAGCTGTTTGAGTTGGAGGTTTCGGAGATTGCCGATGGTGTGGTGCAGATCCGCGGCATCGCCCGTGAGCCCGGCTACCGCACCAAGGTGGCCGTTCACTCCAAGGATGAGAAGGTGGATCCCGTCGGCGCCTGCGTCGGCATGCGCGGCATGCGCGTGAAGAACATCGTGCGCGAGCTGTCCGGCGAGAAGATCGATATCATCCGCTGGAGCGATGACCCCAAGGTCTTCGTCACCAACGCGCTTTCGCCGGCCAAGCTGCTCAAGGTTGAACTGGATCCGGTGATTCCGAATCTGGTGCATGTGGTGGCGGACTCCGAGCAACTCTCCCTGGCGATCGGTAAGCGCGGTCAGAACGTGCGTTTGACCGCCAAGCTGCTGGGCATGAAAGTCGATATTCAGAAGGACGAGCGCGAGACGACCTTCGAAGAGAAGGTGGCGCGGGCGGTGGATAGCCTCGCGGCCATTGATGGCATCACGCGCGAGCAGGCGGAAACGTTGGTTAAGGCCGGGTTCCTGACAGTCGAAGGCATTCTGGCGGTTGGCGATGTGGCCGACCTCGAGGAAGCTGCCGGCTTTGATCATGACACCGCGAGGAAGATTTACGACGCGGCGGCCGCTTATGCGGACGCTTCTGCCGTACCCGAATCATGAGAGTCCACGAGCTAGCGAAATTACTCGATATCGGCAGCAAGGAATGTATCGCCAAGCTGCAGGCACTGGGTGTCGAGGCCAAGAGCCATTCCAGTTCTGTTGACGCGTCGGTCGTGGAGAAGCTCGTGGCGCAAGCCAAGGGTGCCGCCCCGGCGGCGCCCGCGGCTGCCGCCCCGGTGGCCACACCGGCACCGGCTCCGGCCGCCGTGCCGGCTCCGGCGCCCGTGAAAGTGGCCGCGCCTGCGCCTGCGCCCGCGCCGGACAAGCCGGTTGCGGCTCCGGTCCACGCCAAAGCTCCGGCCAAGGCCCACAGCCACGCCCCGGCCGCGGTACCGGCCCCGAAGCACGCCCCGGCGGCCGCCCACAAGCCTGCGCACGCACCTGCCCCTGCCGCCGCACCTGCTCCCGCCCCCGCCGCGCCCGCGTCGAGCGGCGCTGCTGATGAGCGCATGATTCGTATTCGCGGCCCGGTGGTGGTGCGTGAACTGGCGGAGATGCTGGGCCTCCGTCCCAACGTCTTGATCGCCGAACTCATGAGCATGAACATCCTGGCGTCCATCACCGCCAAGGTCGATGTTCCGGTCGCCCGCGACGTGGCCGAGAAGCATGGCTTCCACCTCGAGCATGAAAAGCGCGCCGGCGAGCATAAGCCCGTCCTCGACAAGAAGACGATCGAAACCGAGGAAGATGCGGATCGGCCGGAGGATCTGGTTCCCCGTTCGCCGGTGGTCACCTTCCTGGGGCACGTCGACCATGGCAAAACCTCGCTGCTCGACCGCATTCGCAAGACCTCGGTCGTGGACGACGAGTTTGGCGGCATCACGCAGCACATCGGCGCCTACTCGGTTCATACGCAGGGACGCCGCATCACGTTTTTGGATACGCCGGGTCACGCCGCGTTCACGGCGATGCGCGCCCGCGGCGCCAACCTGACGGATATCGCGGTGATCATTGTGGCCGCGGATGACGGCATTATGCCGCAGACGCGCGAGGCCATTCAGCATGCGCGCGCCGCCAATGTGAACATCATGGTCGCCGTCAACAAGATGGATCTGCCCACGGCCAACCTGGAGCGCGTGAAGCGCCAGCTACAGGCCGACGGGCTCGCATCCGAAGACTGGGGCGGCCAGACGATTGTTTGCCCGGTCAGCGCTCAGACCGGTCTGGGCATTGACCACCTGTTGGAGATGATCCTGCTGCAGGCCGAACTGCTGGACCTCAAAGCGAACCCCCGCCGCCGCGCGCGCGGATTCGTGATCGAGGCGGAGTTGGAGCCGGGCATGGGACCGACCGTCAACCTGCTCGTGACAAACGGCACTCTCAACGTCGGCGATTTCATCCTGTGCGGCACGAACTGCGGCAAAGTTCGCGCGCTGATCAATGACCACGGCGTGAAGGTGAAGTCGGCTGATCCGGCGACGCCGGTGAAGTGCCTGGGCCTGTCGGGCGTGCCCGATGCCGGCGCGGAGTTCCGCGTCTTCGAGAACGAACGCCTGGCGCGCCAGATGGCCCAGGATACGGCCACCCAGATCAAGCTGAAGCAACTGACGGCCCCCAAGCGCGTCTCCCTCGAGAACCTCTTTACCCAGCTTGAAGGCGACAAGCGCAGCGAACTGCGCGTGGTGCTGAAGGCGGATACGCAGGGCGGCATCGAAGCCATTCAACATGCCCTTGGCGAGATCAAGAGCGAGAAGGTGCTGCTCAACGTGCTCCTCGCCGCCACCGGCAACATCACCGAGAACGACGTCATGCTGGCGCGCGCCTCGGGTGGCGTGGTGCTGGGGTTCTGCGTCGGCAAAGAAGCCGGGGTGGACTCGCTGGCGCGCCGCGAAGGCGTCGAAGTCCGGTTGCACAACATCATTTACGAGATGCTCGACCAGGTGCGCGACGCCATGCTGGGCTTGCTGGCGCCGGAGTACAAGGAGACCGTGGTCGGCACGGCCCAGATCCTCCAGACCTTCTCGGTCGGCAAGAATGGCCGCGCGGCCGGCTGCCGTGTCAACCGCGGCAATGTCACCCCCCGCCTGAAGGCGCGCGTGCGCCGCGGCACCGAGGTGCTCTTCGAAGGCAGCATCGTCTCGCTCAAGCACTTCCAGGAGAGTGTCTCCGAAGTGCGCGAAGGGCAGGAGTGCGGCATCCGTCTGGATCGCTTCTCCGACTTTGACACGGGCGACCTGCTGGAGTTCTACGAAGTCGAGGAAGTCCGGCGCAGCCTGTAGGCGCCAC
>CAZWQJ010000012.1:27474-46678 GCA_964635825.1 uncultured Victivallales bacterium
GACCTGCTGGAGTTCTACGAAGTCGAGGAAGTCCGGCGCAGCCTGTAGGCGCCACGCGCACGGAGGCGCCGCCGGATTATTGCCGATCGGGGCCGGGCCGCAGGGCCAGCCGCCGCGTGCAACACGTTCCATCCCCGGAAAGCTGCCATGATTAGCCGACGGCTGACACGAGTCAACGAGTTGATCCGCCGCGAGATTGGCGAAAGCCTCTTCCGGCTGATGAACGAGAACCAGTTTGACCTGGCGGCGGTGACCGTGACGCATGTCATCACCAGCCCGAGCCTGCGCCAGGCGCGCGTGCTGGTTTCGATCCGCGACCACCAGAACGAGCGCGACACCATGATGACGCTGCTGCGCCGGCACCGCGCCGACATGCAGGAGCGCATCAACCGCAACCTCGGCCTGAAGTATACGCCCAAGCTGACCTTCGAGCTCGATACCTCCCTGGAACGCGGCGATCACGTTCTGGACCTGCTGAATCGCATGGACGTGCCCGATGCGGGAGGGGCTCGCTGATGGGTATGCGACCGGATCTCCGTTACCAGCGACCGAGCCCGCCGCGCAGCGCCGGCGACGCGGATGGCGTGCTCGTGCTGGACAAGCCCTCCGGGCCGACGTCCCACGACATGGTGGATCGCGTGCGTCGTGCCTTCGGCACTCGCCGGGTAGGGCACGGCGGCACGCTGGACCCGATGGCCACGGGCCTGCTGATCCTGCTCGTCGGCCGCGCCACCAAACTCTCCGACCTCTTCCTGGGGTCCGACAAATCCTACGAAGGCACCTTTCGCCTGGGCGTGTCCACCGATTCGCACGACGCCGACGGCAAGGTCACGGCCGAAGCCGACTGCCTGGGCGTGACGCGCGAACGGCTGGAGGCCGAAATGGCGCGCCACCTCGGCGACTCCATGCAGACGCCGCCGATGGTTTCCGCCATCAAGATCGCGGGCATTCCCCTCTACAAGCGGGCGCGCAAAGGTGAAGTCGTGGATCGCCCGGCCCGTCTGATTCATCTCTATGAATTCACGCTCACGCGCTTTGAGCTGCCCGAGGCCGATTTTTCCCTGCGCTGCACGAAGGGGACCTACGTGCGCAAACTCGCGGCGGACATCGGCGAGGGGCTCGGATGCGGCGCCCACCTGTCGCGCCTGCGCCGCACCAGCTCCGGCAGCCTGACCCTCGAGAATGCCGTGGATAGCGAGGCGCTGGCCACGCTGCCGCGCGAAGAGCTGATTCGACGCCTGATTCCCATGAACCGCTTCACGACCATGCGCGCACGGGGTCCCAGCGATCCACCTGCCGGGGGCTGACGCGATGAAGGTGGCCCATGCGCTGAGCGATTGGCACGCCGAACCCCGCCCCCTCTGTGTGGCCATCGGGGTCTTCGATGGCCTGCATCGCGGGCATGCACGCGTGATCGCCGCCGCCCGCCGCGCCGCGCGCAAGGTTGACGGCGATGCCTGGGTCCTCACGTTCGATCCCCACCCGGCTCGCCTCCTGCGCGCCGGCACCGCGCCGCGCCTGCTCACCTCGCTGCCGCACAAACTGCAGATGCTCGAACGGCTGGACCTCGACGGCTGCATGGTGCTCCCCTTCACCCGCGACCTCGCCGCCCTCCCGCCGCGCGAGTTCCTGGAAAACCTGCGCCAGGCGGCTCCCACGCTGCGGGCGATCTTCGTGGGGCGCAACTGGCGTTTTGGCAAGGATCGTGCCGGCACCCCGGCCCTGCTGGCCCGTTACGCCCGCAAGCACGGCATCGCCGTGCATGCCGTGGCCCCCGTGAGCCGCGGCGGGCTCCCCGTCTCCAGCACGCGCATCCGCACCCTGATTCAGCATGGGAGCCTCACAGAGGCCGCTGCCATGCTGGGAAGGCCCTTCAGCGTCATGGGCCCCGTTCGGCAGGGTAACCGGCTCGGCCGCCGCCTGGGCTACGCCACCGCCAACCTCGACCCGGACAACGAGGTCCTGCCGCCCTACGGGATCTATGCCGTCTTCGCCCGCATCGGCCGCGAGCTGCGCGAGGGCGTGGTGAGCTATGGCGTGCGCCCCACCGTCTACCGCACCCCGGATGCTCCCGCCGTACTCGAACTGCACGTTCTCGACTTCGCCGGCAACCTCTACGGCCAGGAACTCGAAGTCTTTTTCGTGCACCGCCTGCGCGACGAACAGACCTTCGATTCGCTCGAAGCCCTGTGCGCACGCATCGAACGCGATGTGGCCGCTTCCCGCCAAATCCTGGCAAATGCAAAATGCCGTAAAGAAACTCTTTACTCGGTTTGCGGGGCCGTACTATAGTCCGCCCAGCAACATAGAGGAGCGCAGTAGACATATCAGGAAGGATTCGTCGGCCGCATGAGTCAGATAGACAAGAATAAGGTTCGGGAGCAATTCCAGCGGCATGAGTCCGACACCGGATCGTCCGATGTGCAAGTCGCCTTGCTCTCCAAGCGGATCGAACTGCTGACTGAGCATCTGAAGACGCATAAGAAGGATCACAGTTCCCGCTTTGGTCTCATCAAGATGGTCAGCGCCCGCAGACGCCTGCTTGACTATTTGAAGCAGAAGGACGAGAAGCGCTACCAGCGGATCATCAAAGATCTGAATATCCGCCGTTAGTTGCCCGCCGTTCACGCCTGCCCGACTCACACGCCGCGAGGGACCCAGTCCCTCCGCGCGCTGTGCCGCCGCTTCCGTTCTGGAGAAGGAAAGACACACCATGCAAAAAGCCGAATCCGTCAGCGTTACCATTGATGGCAAAGACATTACCCTGGAGGCCGGGCTGCTCGCGCAGCAGGCTTCGGGCGCCGTGACCGTGCGCATCGGCGACACGATCCTGTTCTCCGCCGTCACCTGCACCGACAAGCCCCGCGAGGGCATCGACTACTTTCCCCTCCAGGTGGAATACCGCGAAAAGTATTACGCCGCCGGCCGTTTTCCGGGCGGTTTCTTCAAGCGTGAAGCGCGCCCCAGCGAGAAGGAAATTCTCACGGCCCGCCTGACGGACCGGCCGATCCGGCCGCTGTTCCCCGAGACCTACCGCAACGACGTCCAGATCAACAACATGCTGCTCTCGGCCGACGGCCAGCAAGACGCCGATGTGCTGAGCATTGTGGCGGCGAGCGCTGCGCTCACCTTGTCCGAGATCCCCTTCCTCGGTCCGATCGCCGGTGTGCGCGTCGGCCGCGTCAATGGCGTCTTCGTGGTGAATCCGACCCACGAGCAGCGCGATCTCAGCGACATCGATCTGATCTACGCGAGCACGAGCGAGCTGCCGATTATGATCGAAGGCAGTTCCAAGGAAGCCTCCGAGGCGGATATCATTGCCGCCATGCGCGTGGGCCATGAGGCCTGCGTGAAGCTGATCGCGGCCCAGTTGGAGCTGCGCCGCAAACTCGGCAAGGGCGAGAAGGTGGTCACCATCGTGGCGCCGGATACGACCCTGCTGGATCTTGGGCGCGAACTTGCGGCCCGCGAGCTGGCCGAGGTACTGGTGATCCCCGGCAAGATCGAGCGTCAGAACAAGGTGAACGCCCTGCGCGATGGCCTGAAGGAGAAGATGCTCGCCCGCCTGCCGGAGATGACCGGTGAGGCGTTCCGCGCCATGTTCGACACGCTCGAGATCGAAGTGGTCCGCGACAATGTGCTCAAGCGCGGACAGCGGATCGATGGCCGTTCGTCCACCGCCCTGCGCCCGCTGTTTGGCCAGGTGGGGTTGCTGCCCCGCACGCACGGCTCGGCGCTCTTCATGCGCGGCGAAACGCAGGCCCTCTGCAGCGTCACCCTCGGCACCAAGTCGGATACACAGAGTCTGGACGCGATCACCGGCGGCGAAACCGAGAAGCGCTTCATGCTGCACTACAACTTCCCCCCGTACAGCGTGGGTGAAGTTGGGCGCCTGGGCTCCACCAACCGGCGCGAAATCGGCCACGGCAACCTGGCCGAACGGTCGCTGGCCGAAGTGGTCCCGGCGGATTACCCGTACACGGTGCGCCTGGTCTCGGACATCATGGGCTCCAACGGCTCCACCTCGATGGCGAGCGTCTGCGCGGGCACGCTGGCGATGATGGATGCGGGCATTCCGATTCGCAAGCCGGTCGCGGGCATCTCCGTCGGCCTGTTCACGGGCGAGGGCAAGGCCGTCCTCGTCACCGATATCATCGGCGCCGAAGATCATTGCGGCGACATGGACTTCAAGGTCTCCGGCACCTCGGACGGCATCACGGGCTTCCAGGTGGATCTCAAGATCCCGGGTCTGAGCTGGGATCTGGTGACGGGCGCGTTCACGCAGGCCCGGACCGCGCGCCTGCAGATCCTCGACTACATGCAGTCGGTGATCGATACGCCGCGCACCGAGATGTCCCCGCACGCGCCGCGCATCCACATCATTAAGATCGACCCCGAGAACATCGGCCAGTTGATCGGGCCGGGTGGGAAGACTATCCGCCGCATCACGGAGCTCACCGGGGCCCAGATCGATATCGAGGAAGACGGCAGCGTCAGCATCTTTGCGACCGATGCCGAGTCGATGAGTCTGGCGATCCGCGAAGTCGAGCTGGTGACGGCCGAGGCCCGCGAAGGCGAGATCTACAACGGAATCGTCACCGGGGTGAAGGAATTCGGCGCCTTCGTCGAGATCCTGCCCGGCAAGGATGGTCTCGTTCACATCAGCGAACTGGCGGACTTCCGCGTGAACCGCGTGGAAGACGTCTGCAAGGTCGGCGATGCGATGTGGGTGAAGTGCATCGGCGTCGATGACCGCGGCCGCGTCAAGCTGAGCCGCAAGCAGGCGATGCAGCAGATGGACGCCAAGAAGTAACGGCGCGACGGACGATCGCCATGGGCGCCGGCGCCCATGGCGTCGCGTTTGGAGCACCGACGGGGTACCGCCATGCGGCTCCTGGCCTCGTTGTTCGTGTTGGCGCGCATGACGGCCGTCGAGATCCTGCGCGAACCGGTGGTCCTGTTGCTGACCGTGACGTGCGTGGGACTGACGGCGGTCACGCCGATGTTGCTCCTGCATACGTTCGGCGAATACGGCAAGCTCGCACGCGAGGGTGGCCTCGCCTTCCATTTTATCATTGGGCTGCTCCTGGCCGCTCACGCCGCCAGCGGCGCCATGTCCCGCGAGGTTCGCAGCGGAACCGCCGCCGTGGTCCTCAGCAAGCCTGTCGGGCGCGGCCTCTTTTTCTTGTCAAAATTCCTTGGGGTGGCTGTCGTGGTGCTGATCTTCTCGGTGGCGGCGCTGCTGGCCACCTTGCTGGCGGAACGGGTGGCCGAGCGGTGGACCGTGACCGCGACGATGACCGCAGAGGTCATTGATTGGCGCACCGGGCGCTGGCTGCTTGGGGCGCCGTTGCTGGCCCTCGGTGTGGCCGGCGTGCTGAACTACCGCTGGCGGCGCCCCTTTGCGTCCACCGCCCTGTTGCTGATCATCGCCTCGCTGGCGCTGGTGCTGGTGACCTCGGGGTTCTTCGATCGGGCGGGTGCCCGCGCGCCCTTTGCCTGGGGCGTCGATTGGCGTCTCATTCCAGCCGGGGTGCTGATGACGACCGCGCTCACCCTGATCGCCGCCGTGGCCGTCAGTGTCTCCACCCGCCTGGGCGATGTGCCCACCGCCTCCGCCTGCGGCCTGCTGTTCGCGGCCGGCGTTCTCTGGGAGCATCTCTGGGCGGGGCATCACCCCACCGGGCTGCTGGCGATACTGTACGGCCTCGTTCCGGCCTGGCAACAGTTCTGGGTCTCCGATGCGCTCACCGGCGGTGGCGTCATTCCCTGGTCCTATGTCGGGCAGGTGGGCCTGTCGGCGATGGCCTATATCGGCGCGGTCCTCTGTCTGGGCTCGCTGGCGTTCCGCTCTGCCGACGTGTAGGATGAGTCCTCATGAGTGCCACCACCGATGCCCCGGTTGTTGAGGTCACGGGCCTGGTCAAGATCTTCCGCGATTTCTGGCATCGCCCCAAGGTGCGCGCCGTGGATGGACTGGACCTGCGCGTGGCCGACGGCGAGGTCTTCGGCCTGCTCGGGCCCAACGGATCCGGCAAGAGCACGACCATCAAAATCCTGCTGGGCCTGCTGTTTCCTACGGCGGGATCAGTGCGCGTGCTGGGGCAGTCGCCCCGTCGTGTGGAGACGAAAAGCCAGATCGGGTATCTGCCTGAGGAGTCCTATCTCTATCGCCAGTTGACGGCCCGCGAAATCCTGAATGTTCACGCGCGTCTGTTCGCGCTGGATGGCCGCGAGCGACGGACGCGCGTCGATCAGTTGCTTGAGATGACCGGGCTGACGCACGCGGCGAACCGCCGCGTCGCCGAATTCTCCAAGGGCATGGCGCGGCGGGTTGCGCTGGCGCAGGCGCTGATCAACGACCCGCGCTTCCTGATCCTGGATGAACCCACCTCCGGGCTCGATCCGCTCGGATGCCGGCAGGTGAAGGACTTGATTCTGGCCTTGGCCCGGCGGGGCAAGACGATCCTGGTGACGTCGCACCTGCTGGCGGATGTGGAGGACGTCTGCGACCGCGTCGCCATCGTGTATGACGGACGGCTTTGCGCCCAAGGGCCCGTGCGCGAGTTGCTGACCGTGCCGGACACGGTCAACCTCTCGGTGCCGGAACTGGCGCCGGAGAAGATGCGCGCGCTGCTGGCGATGGTGCGGGATTGCATTGGGCGCGAGCCGGGGGTGGAACGGCCTTCGATGGATCTGGAGCGCTTCTTCCTGAAGGCGATCGCGCAGGCGCGCGAGGCCGCGGCACCGGGGTCCGGGTCGGTGCGTGCCGCGGATCTGGCGCCCTTCCTGGCCGGCCGGGGGCTGTCGGCGTGAACGCCGACGCTCGCAGGTGGCTTGCCGGCGGGGTCATCGCCAGCGCGCGGCGCATCTTCGCCACGGCCGCGCACGCGTGGCTGCTGGCCGTGCGCGCCCGCGTTTTTGCCTGTGTCGCCGGCGCGCTGCTGCTGGTGGTGCTGGGGCTGCCGCAGGTCGTGCGCGGGGACGGCTCTCTCGCGGGTGACGTGCGCATCATTCTGGACTATGCCCTGGGGTTCTCCACGATTCTGTTGGGCACCTTCCTGCTCTGGGTGTCGTGCGGCGCCATTTCGCGCGAGGTGGAGGAGGGGCAAATTCGTCTGCTCGTCGTGAAGCCCATTCATGCGGTCGAGCTGTGGTTGGGCCGCTGGCTGGGGCTCACAGCCTTGAGCGCGGTCTTGCTGGCGATCGCCGGCCTCGGGACGTGGGGAATCCTGCAGGCGAAGTTGCACACGGGGCCTGTCTCTCCGCAGGAACGACAACAGGTGCAGGAGCGACTGCTGACGGCCCAACGACAACTCCTGCCGCGCGCCCCGGATTTGCAGGCGGCCGCCGCGAATCGCCTCCAGCTCCTGATTGACCAGGGCGTGCTGAACCAGGGGCTGTCACGCGAGGCCGTCGAGGCCGTTGTCCATCGCCAGGTGCGCGCGGAAGATGCCGGCGTGGCACCGGGACGGTCCAAGGAATGGCGCATTGAGCTTCCCGCAGACATGCCGGCGGGGGCGGTCGCCAACCTACGCGTACACATGCGGCCCGGCAGCGTCGCGCGCTGGCTGCCGGCTACCCGATGGACGTTGAGCCGGGAAGGGGGGGGCGACGCATGGTCCGGGAATCTGGCGGACTACCGCGAGGGCGTGGGCTATTTGCCGGTGCCGCCCACGCTGATCCAGCCGGGCGGTGTCCTGTGCGTGCGCGTATTCAATGCACCCGACGGCGATCGCGGCACCGTGGTTTTTGATGTCGAACGTGGCGTGGAACTGCTGGCGGCGGGGGGTGGGTTCGGGCCCAACCTGTTGCGAGCCTTGTGCGTGGTCTGGTGTCGCATCGCCCTGCTCTGCGCGGTCGGCGTCGCGGCGGGGACGCTCTTCTCGTTTCCCGTGGCCATGTTTGCCGGCTCGGTGTTGGTGCTGCTGACCCTGACCGGGCACTACTTCATCACCACCGCGACGATGACGTTGCCATTCGCCGCGGCGGTCTCCGCCTCGCCACGCTCACTCCTGCAGTCCATCAGCGAGGGGCTGATCCGCGCGCTGGAAACCGTGGCGGCTCCAGCCGTGGCGACATCGCCGATCCGCCTGCTCTCGGATGGGCTCCTGATCTCGTGGTCGGCGGTGGGCGGTGCCGTGCTGATGCTGGTGGTCGTATACGGCGGCGTCCTGGCCCTGCTCTCCGCCTGGATCCTGCGACGGCGCGAGTTGGCGCTGCCGGCGCGCTGACGGGGCCATCTCCGCGTTCATCCGCGGTGGATGGGCCCGTTCCAGACTCACACATCCCGCACGCACCGGAAACCCAGATTGCCGGTGGAGGAATCCGGCGTGTTGGAGGTGCGGGCGGCTACGCGGTAGCGATTGCAGTACGAGTGGTGGCACAGGTACGACCCCCCGCGCATCACCCGGCGCCCCGTGGAGGTCGATGGGCCTGTGGGATTGTCGCACGGCGCCGTGCGGTGGTGATCGGGACTCCACCAGTCGTGGCACCACTCCCAGACGTTGCCGGCCATGTTGTAGAGACCGAACCCGTTTGGCGCAAACGCGAACACCGGCGCCGTGCCCACATAACCATCATCCGCGCTGTTGTCCGTGGGAAATGTACCCTGCCAAATATTACAGTGATGAACGCCGCCCGGCATCAGTTCATCGCCCCACGGGTAGGTCTTCTGGTCGAGGCCGCCGCGTGCGGCGTACTCCCATTCTGCTTCCGTTGGCAAGCGCTTGCCCGCCCACGCCGCGTAGGCCGAGGCGTCGTGATGGGTGACGTGGATCACCGGGTGATCCATCCGCTTGCGGATGTCGGATTGAGGCCCCAACGGATGCTTCCAGGTGGCGCCATCCACCTTGCACCACCATTCCAGCCCCATCACCGTCTCCCCATGCCCCTGCAGGCGGCTCCGGAGAAAAGGGGGCAGCAAAAGTTGGAAGACAAACGACCACCCAAATTCCTGGGCCTCGGTGCGGTAGCCGGTGGCCCTCACAAAATCCTGGAAACGGCGATTGGTCACCGCATAGCGATCCATGTAGAACGGCTCCACGGATACCTCGCGGATGGGGCCCTCGCCGTCGGCGGCAAAACCTTCCGTGGAATCCGTCCCCATCCGAAACGTGCCCCCGCGTAAACGTTCCATCTCGGCGGTACCGCCCGTCCGGATTCGCACCAAAGGAGGGGCCGTCGACTCCCCAACCTGTG
Organism: uncultured Victivallales bacterium; assembly: GCA_964635825.1. GTDB lineage: Bacteria > Verrucomicrobiota > Kiritimatiellia > UBA8416 > JAIOPI01 > CAZWQJ01. The sequence continues at coordinate 36,676 of CAZWQJ010000012.1, forward strand.
GCCCCTCCCGGGCCGGTGCACAGCAACCACCGGACATACCCATTCCTTCTTGTCTCATCCCCTCAACCTCCATCGGAATTGTAGGACCATTTTCACGCCTATGCGATTGGTTTTGCAGATTCGAGAGGCCGGAACGCCTCCGGTTCCGGATGGAGGCCACCCTCGCCCTCGGGGACAGGTGAAACGCTCGAGGGGACGGGTGAAATGGGTGAAAAGTGTCGAGGTTTTGGTGACAGGTGAGAAGTGAGGGTGTCCGTGGTACCGCCTGCATGGGCAGGTCCACTTCCTGCTTTTACGGTTCTTGGAAGGGAAATCAGAAATCCTTGGGGGGCGTCTACTGGCGGGCGGCTCTTGGGGGTGGGGAAAGGGGATCAGCCATGAGTACGTTCTTCTCCATCTGCATCGCGGCGTTGTTTTCCTGGTGGGTGTGGTCATTGAAGCAGGAGTTGTCCTCAGTTCACGATCCAGGGGCCTCCGCAGCTACAGGCGGAGAGGGGGGCACGCGCGCGGTGGCGGGGGCCTTGTCCCACGTCATGCATCCGGTTCCGCAGCCTGTGGCGCCTCCGGTTGTGCGCGCGAGCCCGCGTGAACATCCTTCGCCGGTCAAACAGCGGCGTTCCGATGGGGTCCCGGTTTGGACGATTGGGTAGGGGCGATTGGGGCGAGTCCACTGGCCCTGGGGTGCAGAGACCTTGCGCCCCAGGGCCCACTTCACAAACTCGCCTAGAATCGACGACAGATCGGGTTCGGCTAGTACTTCACGGAGCAGCCATAGGGCTGCGTGACGGCGGTGGCCACGGGTTGACCGCCCAGCACGGCTTCCAGGGCGGCCTTCACGTAATTCTGGGCGCCAGCGATATCCTCGGGGTTGTAGCTGGAATTGTCATCGATAGCCCCTTCATAGACCAGTTCGCCTTCCGCGTTGATCACGAACAGGTGCGGGGTGGTTTTGGCCCCATACGCATGCCCGGCGGTTCCATCCGGATCCAGGAGCATGGCGGTGGGGGCGGAACCCTTCTCGGTGAGCATGGTCTTCCACGCGCTGGGCTCGTAGTGGCCCTGCTTGCCGGGGGCGGACGAATTCACCGTCAGCCAGACAACGCCCTTGGCGGCAAACTCCTTCTGAAGGGACTGCATGTTGCCGCTTCCATAGTGCTTCTTCACGAACGGGCAATCCGGGTTGGTCCACTCCAGGACCACCACGCGCCCCTTGTAGTCGGCCAGCGCATGGGCCTTCCCCTCAATATCAGTCAGTGAAAACGCGGGTGCCGGCCGGGCCTGTGTGTTCAGCGCGCCGCCCATCATGCCCACAACCAGCGCCATCGCGAGAACCGTCATGTTACGCATATTCATGGTATTCTATATTTCCCTATTGCTGCTCCCACTGCACCTCGACCTCCACCGCCCTGCGCACACGCGCGGGGCCCTCCTCCCACACCAAGACACCGCCCATGACCTTGCTGTCCAGCGCCACGCCGGTTCGTGCCGCCCGAAGAATCCGCGCATCTCGGTCCGTGCTCCAGCGCATGGGCACGCCGAGATCGATGACCCCGCGCGCGGATGGGAAGAACGCGGGTTCTGGATTCGCCGCGAAGCCATCCGCTGTTGACGGCGCCACGACCCGTATCACCAATTCACGGCCGGAGTCCGTCGCCTGCAGACGCCACGCACTGTCGCGCGCTGGAAGCTGACTGAGCGCGCGCTCCAATGCCGCCGCGACTGTCGGCTGGGCCGGTTCGGTTTGGTCCGCCACGCGCACGCGTCCCTGCACGACTACTTCGTATGGCACGCAGGTTTCCTTACACACCAAAACCGATACGCGCGCCCGCAGCAGCAGGGCCGCCACATCCTGCAGCGCTGCCGACGTCCGCATCGGCACCAGCAACGTGACCTCGCGCTCATAGCCCAGACTCACGAGGCCATCGACGTCCATGCGCGATGGCGTCGGCCATGCAATCTCGCCGGCGGTGATGCCCTCCGGCAGCGTCCAGGCTACCCGCGGCGCGGCTCCGGCATCGCCCGGGTTGATCCAGTAGGTGTGCCAGCCGTCAGCCAGCGTGATGCGAATTCCCGCGGTGAAGGAGTCGCCCGCGCGGATGGCGCTGACGTCGGTGAGCAGTTCCACGCGTGGCTCCTCGGCCCAAAGCGCGGGGGCCATGAGCAGAACGGCGACAGCGGCGGCGGCCACGGCAGGCGCCCGGTTGATCAAGACGCTTGTCATGGAGTCCTCGATAGCACACCATTCCGCCACCCCGCCAGCGTAAACGGAGATCCGCGTGATCCAGGTTGATCAAGTCTCGAAAGTCTACCGCCTGCATCGGAAAGACCCCGGCCTGCGCGGGTCCGTCCGCTCTCTCTTCCGGCGTAAATGGGATAATAAATTAGCGTTGGATGGCGTTTCGCTGCGGGTTGGCGCGGGTGAGATCGTCGGCCTGCTGGGTGCGAACGGGGCCGGCAAAACCACGCTGGTGAAAATCCTCGCTGGGATCATTCACCCCACCAGCGGCACGGTCTCCGTTCTGGGGCACACCCCCTGGCAGCGCCGCAATGAGTTTCGCCGCCGCATCGCGCTCATCATGGGCCAGAAGGCGCAGCTCTGGTGGGACCTGCCCGCCGCCGATTGCTTCCTTCTGCTGCGCGAGATCTACCGCATCCCGCCCCGGGATTTCGACGAGGCGCTGGCCTTTCTGGGGCGCGAGCTCGGCGTGCAGGACCTGTTGACGACCCAGATCCGCCGCCTCAGCCTGGGCGAGCGCATGAAGATGGAACTCATCGCCACGCTGCTGCACCAGCCCAAGATCGTGTTCCTGGATGAGCCGACCATCGGCCTGGACATCACCACCCAGCGTGCGATCCGCCGCTTCATCCTCGACTATCGCCGCCGCCACCAGCCGGCGATGATCGTGACCTCGCACTACATGGACGATATCGAATCGCTTTGTCCGCGCATCGTGATTCTCCGCAAAGGCGCGGTCGTCTTTGATGGCAGCCTGGCCCAGGTCATGCGCGACTACGCCCGGCACAAGCTGGTCACCGCCGAACTGAACGCTGACGATCCGCGCGCGCCCTCCGGCATGGCCCCGGTACCCGCGGCGCTGGGCGAGGTGCTCGAGTGCTCGCGCGAGCGCATCCGCCTCAAGGTGGGCCGCGACCGCGCCGCGGAGGGCGCCAAGTACCTGCTGGATCACTTTCCCGTTAAGGATCTCGATATTCAGGATGAGGATGTCGCCTCGATCATCGAAGCCATTCAGCGGACGGATTGAAGACGGGATGAAGACCGATTGTGAAGATAGTCAGTCGGCCTGGCGCCCGCCCTGGGCGGTGGCCGTGTTCAGCATGGAACTGCGGCGGATCCTGACCTACCGGATGGATTTCTGGATCCAGTTTGTCGGGTCGCTGCTGGCGCAATTTGGCGTGGCGTGGTTCCTGTGGAAAGCGATCTACACCCACGGGGATCTGAATCACGTCGGCCCCTTCAGTTTCAGTGGGATGATGCTTTACTATCTGGCCGCGCCGCTGGTGGGAAAGATCATCCAGAGCAGCGAAATCGGGCACATGTCGGAAGATATCTACAGCGGCACCTTGAACCGCTACCTGCTCTATCCGGTCTCCTTCTTCCGCTACAAGTTGGCCGCCGGGATGGCGCAGTCGGCCGTGTTTGCGCTGCAGTTCATGCTGGTGCTGGCCGTGGTCGCCGCCGTGGCCGGCGTTCCTGAGGAGTTTCACCTGTCGGCCGGCGGCATGCTGGGCGCCGCACTGGCCATTCTGCTGGGCGGCTACCTGCACTTCGTGATGATCTCCGCCATCGAACTCAGCGCGTTCTGGGCTGACAACGTGTGGAGCCTGGTGGTCATCACGCGCTTTCTCACCGGGTTGCTGGGCGGTGCGATGATCCCGCTCGCGCTCTTTCCGGACTGGGCCGTACGCAGTCTGCACCTGCTGCCGTTCCCGTACTTCGTGTCCTTCCCGGTCGAAACGCTGTTCGGGATGCAGTCGCCCGCGCGTTGGGCGGCGGGCATGATCACCATGGCTCTCTGGGCGGTCGGCGGCACGCTGCTGTACCGGGCTTTATGGCGCAGCGGCCAACTCCAGTACACGGGAGTCGGCATCTGATGTGGCGCTACCTCCGGCTCTACGCGTACTTTCTGCGCTTCTCCTTCAGTCGTGCCATGGAGTTCCGCGTGGACTTCGGCTTTCGCATCGTCATGGACATCTGCTTCTACGCCGTCAACATCGGCTTCTATCAGATCGTCTACGCGCACACGTCTCTGCTCGGCGGCTGGACGCAGAATGAGGCGATGGTGTTCGTGGGCTGCTTTCTGCTGCTGGATGCGCTCAGCATGACGATTCTGGCGAACAACCTGTACATGCTTCCCCAGTTCATCAACGAGGGCGACCTGGATTACTACCTGGTGCGGCCCGTCTCCCCATTGTTCATTCTCAGCCTGCGCGACTTCGCCGCCAACTCGTTCGTGAACCTCCTGATGGCGGTGGGCCTGATGATCTACTTCCTGGTGCAATACGAGGGCCCGGTGACCGCCGGCGGCTTGTTCCTTCTGGCAGGATCCCTGGCGCTTGGGTTCCTGCTGCGCTACCTGGTGCAGGTTCTCACGATCGTCCCCGTCTTCTGGTGGCAGCGCGGGCGCGGGCTCGAAATGATGTTTTGGCACCTGACGCGCTTCATCGAGCGCCCCGATCGCATCTACACCGGCGCCGTCCGCGTCGTCCTCACCACCGTGATCCCCTTCGCGCTGATGGCGTCGGTGCCCGCGCGCTTCTTTCTCGAGCCCTTCGACTCCGGTCTCTTTCTGCGCGTGACGCTCGTGCTCGCCGCCTTTCTTCTGGCGGTGGCGCTGTTCTGGCGCGCCGGCCTGCGCGCCTACAGTTCGGCCAGTTCCTGATGGCGCCTGCTACAGGGCCAGCAGGTGCTGCACGTCTTCCCAGTTGAGCGACTGGAGGTGCTCGCCCGAGGCGTCCACGGCGGAGTCGATCAGCGCGCGCTTGCGGGTCTGCAGCTGCAGGACGCGCTCTTCGACCGTGCCGGCGGTGACGAGCTTGATGCTGTACACGCTGCGGGTCTGGCCGATGCGATGCGCGCGGTCGGTGGCCTGGTCTTCCACCGCCGGATTCCACCAGGGATCGAAATGGATTACCACGTTCGCCCCTGTGAGGTTCAGCCCGCTGCCGCCCGCCTTCAGGCTGATCAGGAAAAGCGGTAACGCATCATCGGTCTGGAAGCGGTCGACCTCGTCCTGGCGGTTGCGCGTGGCGCCATCGAGGTACGCATAGCGCAGGCCGCGTGCGTCCAGCTCGCGCCGCAGAATCGTCAGCATCTCGACAAACTGGCTGAACACCAGCACGCGCTGGCCGCCATCCATGGCCTCGTCCAGCAGCTCGAAGAAGAGCTCGAGCTTGGCGGAGGGAATGGCCTCGTCGGAGCGTCCATCCGCCGCCTCCGCATCCTCATCCGCCCGGCTGGAGGCATCTTTGCCGTGCAGCAGTTCGGGGTGGCAGCAGAGCTGGCGGAGGCGCAGCAGGGTCTTCAACACCGTCAGGCGTGAGGCATTGAAGCCACGCGCGGAAACCAGCGATTCCAGATCCTGGCGGGACTTCTCGACGAGGCGCCGGTATCGCTCCGCCTGGCGCGGGCCCATCCGGCAGGTCGCCACGCGCGTGAGGCGCGGCGGCAGGTCGGTTGCGACCGCGCTCTTGAGCCGGCGCAACATGAACGGCTGAATCTTGCAGCGCAACCGGTGGATCGCATCCGCACCCGCCGGTCCGCCGGCCGCCACCGGCCGCTCGAAAGACTCGCGAAACCGGGCCGGCGCACCCAGATACCCCGGCATCAGAAAATCCATGATCGACCACAAATCGCCGACTGCGTTTTCCATCGGGGTCCCCGTCAGGACGAGGCGGTGCACGGCCTTGAGTTGGCGCGCCGACTGCGCATTTTGCGTGGAGCGGTTCTTGATGTGCTGCGCCTCGTCGAGAACCGCCACGGCGAACTGCTGGTGCTCGTAGCGTGCGATGTCGCGCCGCAGCAGCGCGTACGAGGTGACGATCAGGTCGTGCGAGGCGATGGACTCCCAGTCGCGATGGCGGGTGGCGCCCGTGACGAGGTGCACCCGCAGGGATGGTGTGAAGCGCGCCGCTTCGCGCGCCCAGTTCTCCACCAGGCTGGTGGGGCAGACCACCAGCGACGGCAAGCCGCGGGCCGAAGGCGACAGCCGTTCCAGGCTCAGCCAGGCGAGCGCTTGCACGGTCTTGCCCAGGCCCATCTCGTCGGCCAGTATTCCGCAGAAACCACCCCGCTCCAGATAGCGTAGCCAACTGACGCCCGCCCGCTGGTAGGGGCGCATGATGAGGGCCAGCGCCTCCGGCAGGGGCGCGTCTTCGATGCCGGATTTCTCGGTCTGTCGGCGGACCTGTTCGTGCCAGGCGGCGTGGGCGTTGACGGTGATGCCGGGGTGCAGCGCCAGCATGCTGGCAAAGTAGCCGGCGTGGACTTCGCTGATGCGGCCGGCGAGCACATCGTCCTCGCTCTCCACGCACTCGCGACAGGCCATGGACAAGGTGCGCAGCAGGGCGCGATTGGCCAGCAGCAGGTGCCCGTCCTGCTCCAGCGAGCTGCGCCCGGCCTCGAGCGCGGCGTCAACGAGTGCTGGCGCCACCGGGCGGTCGTGCGCGTCCTGGTAGCGGACGGTGACCTCGAACCAGCCGGCGGCCGAGGCCGGCGTGATCGTGACATGCGGGCGAACCCACTCGGCGCCATCGGCGAGTTGCTCCATGGCTCCGCGCGTCTGCACCTGCCATCCGCGCGCCTCCGCCGCCGGTGCGATGTTGGAGAGCACGCCCAGAACGGGGTCTGCGCCGGCGATGGGTTTGAAGCTGCTGCCGTCGGGTGTCATGCCGTCCTGCGCCTGCAGCCAGGCGACCGCCACATCCTCGGCGGCCAGGTTGCGCGTGCGAAAAGTGAGGGGGTGTTCGGGGTCGGGGAAGGTGGCGACGGCGCGGGGATGGCGATCCGCGGCTCGCACGCGCCCTCCGCCATAGTCGGCCCAGAGCCGGACCATCAACAGTTCCGGGCTGCCATCCAGTTCGAGCACGAAGCCGGGGTGGCCTTCCTCAAATTGAAAATCCGTCTCGCGCACGCTGCAGTCCACGAGGAACCGCTCTTCGCAATGGGGAAGGTCCTCGCGCAGGAAGGCGAGGATCCGATCGCGCGGGATGACGAGGTCGCCGGTGCGGTAGGTCTCGCGCAGAGAATCGGGCAGAAGCGCATCGACGGGGACCAGGCGCAGAGCCGGTTGCCCCGCGGCGGCGGGGAGCAGCGCCCACACATGGCGTCGCCCCGGCAGGTAGGCGGTCACGGGCGATTCAAGGCGGTGTTGCAAGTGAAGGGTTCCGGTCTGCGGCAGGAGCGTCACGGTCAGGGCCGCCAACTGGGGTTCGGTCTGAACCTGCAGCGAGGCCTCGCCGCTGAGCAGGGCCAACTCGCCCGGGGCCATGGCGCCCAGCAGTTCCAGAAACCTTTCGCGCGAAAGCGTCAGAGCGCCGGGACTGCCCGGAGCATCGTTCATGTCTTCCAGCACATAGAGCAAGGTGGTATCGCGCTCGGAGAAGCTCAGGGGCAGACTGGTGGCGATCCGGTCCAACCGCCGCTTGCCGTCCTGGTAGGAGGCCTGGCACGCGAGGACGATCGCGTCGGCAGCCCAACCGGCGAGCAGATCGCCATCGAGCCGCAGGCGCAGGTTGGCGGGAATCGAGCCCGGGCTGCCGGCGGGGCGGCGTTGCAGGCGTGCAGCCGGCGGGCCGCCGCGTTCGTCGGCGCGACGGCGTGTAGCGATGCGCTCCGCGCGCTCGCGCAGCGGATCCTCCGTCAGGTGGGCGACGAGGAACCCGGCCGCCAGCACGTGCAGGCAGATCTGTTCATGTTCCTGCGCATACTGGCACGGGCAATGACTCTCGACGGTGCCATCCGGCAGAATCCGGAAACGCGTGCGGACGACCCGGCTGCCACTGCGCACCGACGCGCGAACCATGGCACCCTCTTCGGTCAACTCGCTTACGCCGCCGTGCTCGAAGCAAGCCTGAGCCTCCGCCAGGCCGTGCCGGTCCGACCAGCGGCGCAGCGTCGTGTGTGAAAGATAGAGCGGCATGCCGGGGCAGGATAAGGGGAATCCACCGCGATGCAAGCCGTCATGGCCGCGCCTGGCGCCATGCGTTACACAATTTGCCGGCGCGCATGGCTTGCGAAAAGGCGTGGCGAGGCGCATAGTGGAGCCAGTGGGGAGCGTGAATGACAACGTGGCGGTCAATGAGAATGAGAGACATCCTGTGGGTGCTGGCCTGCGGCTTGTGTCTCATGCCACGGGGGATCCAGGCGGCGGACGCGACGATTACGCACACGCCGCCTGCCGCCATGCGCCTGGGCGAAGGTGTCCCGATTCAAGCGCGCGTGTCCGGCCCGGTTCCGGAGGCCGTGGTCCTGCACTATGGCAGTGGCAAGGCGGCGACCAGCATCGAAGTGCCGATGCGGCTGGCAAGCCCGGGACTCTACTTGGCAAACATGGACACGGCCAAGCTGGCCCCGACGAGCGAGGCGGTTCACTACTTCATCGAACTGCGCAGCAGCTACGCGCGCTGGACGCGCAGCGATTCGTATTTCATCCCGGCCGCGGCGGCGTCATCGAACGCGACGGCCCTGGCCACACTACCGAGTTCGGTAAAGCTCGTGGAGACCCGGGAGCGCGAGAAGACGCCCTCGGAGGGCGGCCTCCCCCCGACCGTGAAATCGGTGCCGCCGCAAGATGACGCGCCCGAATGGGTCCGGCCCACGTTGATTGGCGCGGGCGTGTTGGCCGTGGTGGGGGCTCTGATCTGGGCGGAATCGGCGGCGAGCGATGACGACGAGGATCCGGCCCCGGCCGCGCCGGCCACGCCGGCCCCGGCGCCGACACCCGCCCCGGTGACGAGCAGCGAAACCAATCTACTGGAGCAGTATGAGGGCGACTATGCGGGTACGGTGACCGCCTGCCGCGAACCGCCGAGCACCGCGATTTCCTGCGACACGCACGACTTCACGCTGGAGATCGATGCGCGCGGCCGGGTCCGTAGCGATACGCTGCATCCTGGGCAAGACCTGCGCGGCACCATCACGGAGGGCGGCAACTTTATTCTAGTCGCGGATGTGGATGAATCGGGCTTCGTCGGTGAAGTTCAGTACGGCGGATCCGTGGTCCGCGATCGCGTGGCCGGCAGCATCCACGGAGCCGCTTCGCACCCCGTCCAGGGCACCATCGCATTCTCCGGCAGCTTCGGCGCTACGTCGCGCTAGCCCGCCGAACCCGATGGAATGGCTCGGCACAGCCTCGCCCTCCATTTGCGTTAAGGGCTCTTGGGACCTCGACCTGGAGGGCGAGGCTGTGCCGAGCCGGATGGCCATAGGCCGGCCGCAACTTCTGGGACAGGACACCAGGCGCCGAGACGGGGTGTGTCAGTAGCGTCCGAACTGGCGGGCGGTCTCGTACATGGCGAGCACGTTGGCGGTTGGCGAGTTGTCCTGCAACTGGTGTGTGGGTGCACGCAGCGAAAGTCCACCCCCAGTGCGTCGCGCAGGCCGCCGCCGTCATCGGCACGCAACCCAAAGTGCTGCTTGAGCCGCGCATCGATGCCCAGGTTGCCCTCGTAGTTGATCGGGACGCGGCCGGGTTGCTGGCGCGCCAGGATGGTCGTCACACGCTCGCGGGACGTCATGGTATGCATGTTGGGCTCCGTTCATCGCGTGCTCGTGCTCCTGAGGTGATATCGTCCATGAAGGCCTGCAGATCATTCGGGGTGAGCAGGAGTTTGTACCGCGTCGTTTGAACGAAGATCGCCTCCTCCGGTTTCGCACGCGAGCGTGATGACGCCGAGCGCAACGCCGACCACCAGGAGGTTATGGTCCCGGATCCCGCCCAGGATGAACCCAACGACCATGGCGAGGATGATGGCGGTGAGGAAC
>CAZWQJ010000013.1:0-46309 GCA_964635825.1 uncultured Victivallales bacterium
GACTACTGGGCCGCACTACCTGACGCGATTGCCGCCGAAGGGCTGGACATCCGCGGCACCGTGTTGGGGGCCTGAGCACGTCCAACATCCCGCACCTGTTTGCGTCGCCCTGCCTCGACGGGTTTCGCATCCTCAACTCGTTGCCTTGTGGGCCACTAAGCAAACGAGGGCAATCGTCCGCTTTCATAGCGTGGGTGGATTATGCGCCGAACAGTCGCCGATGACGCTCTTCGATCACGCGCACCACCTTCACGCTTGAATCAGGCAGCCAAAGTCATCCTTGGGATCGATTTTCAGGGTCTGGTAGACGACCTCCCGGAACCAGCCCTCCGGGAGCAGCCCCCTGAAAAACGGGAACAGTCTTGGCGACTCGAACGGCCCTTGCTGGAGCGGGAAGGCGATGGCAATGGGCTGGCCCTTCACGGCCTCCACGTGGTGACCGAACAATGTGAGCGCCTGATTCACCTTGTCCAAGCGCGGAGGCTTACGCTTCTCAAGCGCGCCCTCAACGCGGCCTATTGCGGATTGGGTTCAGGCGCACCCCAAAAATGACGCCATGCTTTGAGGGTTTCAATTGGGTTGAACTTCAGCCACTTGCTCTTCTGCATCTGGCGGATTGCCGTTGTGACTAAATGGTCTTGGTAAGGAAACTGGCAGAACTGCGCGATCCACTTCACCGCCATAACCATTGGATCACCTTCGGCGCGAGCTATCTACCGTTGGGGACCTGCTGCGTATTGATGAGTCTCCAAAGGTCGTTCCCCGATACGGGTTGCGGTGGTTTGAAGGGGTGCTCTGCTTGGAGAATCGCCCACTTGAGCAAGTAGTAGAGTTCGTTGTGCGGAAACCAGCGGAGCTTCTGCATAACCGTACCCGATGCTTGATGGTCGCTCACGCGGCGGCTTCGCTGGCATGGTGGCGGGTTTTTACTGTCGAGTCCGATTGTCCTGGGGCGTCGATGCCGCCCAGGTTCCCGGTCGGGACCCGCAACTGTTTCCACCTGGATCCGGCTGGGCGCGCCCGTCACCAGAGTTCGCCCGCGGCGAACACCGTGACTGGCGCAGCCGGGCGGTGTGTTTCGAGCGGAGCGAGAAACTCTGCTGCACGATGCACGTGACAGGAATCGGAATGCCCGTCTGTTTACTCGGCCACTTCCAGCAGGATGAACCGCCGGGTGGCGTCTTGGATGCTGACGCCGTCGCGCACGGTCGTGGTGCGGATTCCCGCGACGCTTGTTGAAGAAACCCAGAAGGATTCCGCGAACCCTGTGGCAAGGTTGGCGGAGGTTCTTACCGTGAAGGTGGCCACGGCGGGTTCGGGACACTTGTACGTGATACTCAGGTAGTCTGCTCCCGAAACATGGGCCGTTCCGCAGTCAACACGTCCCTGGCAGCCGACGATCCCTGGGTCAATGCCCAGCGCATATTTCACCAGGTTCTTAATCCCGTCGCTCGCAGAAGGGCGGCCGACAAAGGCGCGGCCGAAATGGCCAGAAGGGCCGCCAGCACAGACAAACACTTGAGGGGACTGATCATTACAACGTGTTTGGAGGTGATGGATGCTGGGTTAACCAGGGTCGGACTTATCGGATCGGATTTGGGCGGACGCCCAAGGGCTTGGAGTGCGTCACTCATGAGAAGAGGCACCATTCATAGCTGGATTTTGACCGTCACGATTTGATGCGGGGCCGCAGAGATCGTGATCTCGCCACCATTCCGTGCCGGCGGCGCGGCACCCGTTGGGACCTCGCTGAGTGCCGCATATTCCGCGGAAATGACGGTCCGCCAAAAGCGGATGTTCTCCGTGAGCGGCTGGTCGCCGGGGTTCCAGAGGCGCAGAACGAGCGCGTCCCCGGATTCGGCTTGCTTGATGGCAGAAACCGCGAGGTTACCGTCCAGACATTCGATCAGGTGGCGGGTGGCGGGAGCGGTTCCAGACATGGCCGGGAAGCCCGAGGGACGCGGGCCGGTCTGGCGGGTGAAGAGTCCCGCCTGCAGGCGCGCGAGTTCGATGAGGGCGGCTGCGCGGGGCAGCTCCCCGGCGAAGGGCATGATCGCGAAAGAGACGGTGGTCTTTCCGCGCTCCAAGCCGTCCGGTTCTCCGCCGGTGGCGATCGTTTTCCGGAACGAACGCAGGAGCGTGACCAGCAGCGTGCGGCGGGAGTCGTCCGCGACGCCCCCTTCGTGCGGGCCCGCCGCGGAAAGCACGGCCAGCCCGCGCCGGCCATGACCGAGTGCCTGAATGCCGAGGAAGGGCTTCTCGACCTGCTCCATTTCCTGCCAGGAGGCCGTCTGCGGATCGATCGCGATCTTTCGTTCGACGAAATCAAACGGCTGATGCGCGAGGAAGGTATCGGCATCCGGGCAGTCGGTTGGCAGGAGCATCCTCAGGCGGTGGTCCTCGGCCGGATTGTCCACCGTGACCCCGACATCCACGACACGCGCGCCGCGTCGCAGGCGGATCAGGCTGGTGATGGCCAGCGCGACGGTTTCCGGGACGGGACGCTCCGAGGTTTCATCGTAACGGGCGGGCACCCGCAGGGTCACGGATACGCGGAACGTGACCACCTCCGGGCCGTCATGCACCACCGCGACCTGCGCGGCGCAAGCGCTCGAGAGCAGTTGCTCGTCATTGATTGCGTGCGCGTGGATCCACCCGTCGGAGATCTCGCTGCGGTCCTCGAAGAGCAGCAGATCGCGGTAAACCTCGCCGGTGGATTTGTCGGTGAGGGTCAGCGTTCCATTGGAGGCGATGGCAATGGCGAGGCATTCGTTTTCCGCCGAGCAGGGGCCCGTTCGTAGCGATCCGGCGGTGCGGACGGGCCTCGGCGACGGCCGCACCCGCAGCGAGAAGAACCCCAAGCCCGGGAACGCCAGCTTGGCGGCCACCGTATAGCGGGTGAACGGTCCGTCGCTCTGAAAACAGAACCTCGCAAAACGCGAGCGTTCGTTGGTTCTGGGAACGACGGCGAGGCGCTGATACGGCACGACGTTGCCGTCCGCATCCTCAAGCGTGAACGCCTTGATCCGCTGCGAGAAGAAGGCGTCCGCAAAGTCCGCCGGATAGTCGATCGGAAGATCCACATCGAAGACCACGGCCTCGTCGCGGGGGTGTGGCAGGGGGTTGACCACTGTGACCGTGAACTCATCCTTCGCCTTCGCGAGATCGGCGCAGGGAGCCGTGAGTGCACCGATGGCCTGAGCGCGGAGCTGTTCGCCCAGGGTTCGCGCCTGGTCGAACCGATGCATCATGTCGCGATGCACCTGGTCGATCGAACATCCGCAGATCGAATCGTGGGCGTGGTTGGTGAGGAGATGTTTCCACGCGATGACCAGGTGCTGCGTCGGGATTTCCGCGCCGGAAAGAGTGGCCAGCGCGACCAGGGGATCGGCCCAGCGCTCCAGCAGCGTCTGGCATTGGTCGTTGGCCATCTTCAGGCGCACTCGCGCAGACGGGCAGTTGGGAATCAGCCACAGATAATTGCTGCGCTCCCGGCTCGGTTCGCGCAGCTCCCCGGTCCGGACCGGCACGTCGCCGACGGTCGCCCGCGCGTCGCGAAAGAACTCCGGCAGCGTCGAATGCTTCGGTTCCACGCCCGGGCACGCCTGGCGGACCAAGGCCAGGCTTTCGGCGACGTTTGTCGCGGGAGGGATGTGGTCGAGCGAGTCCATCAGACACAGCGCCGCTCCCGGTTTCCCTCGGCCGATCTCATGATTCACATAGCGCGCGATCTCGATGCGGTAATGCCGGTCGCGGACGTCCTTCTGCTTCTGAGGATCATCCCCCGCTTCGGCGAGATCCCGGCAAAATTCCTTCATCGTGTGGACGAAGAACATGCTCTCGCCCGCCTGTGTCGCGCGCGGGAGGGCAAAGGCCCCGTAGCCCTCCATGTCCTGGAGTTTGAAGGTGAACACTTTCGAGCCGTCCGGTGCCGCCCAAAGGAAGAACGCAGGGGTGGTGGATTCGTTGGTGCCCCGCCCGAGCACGGCATCATGGAGTCCGAAGCCGGCAAAAATCTGCGGCATCTGCGAGGGATGCCCAAACATGTCGCAGACAAATCCCACGGGCATCGGCTCGACGCCCCATTCCTTCGAAATCCTGCGCCCGAGCAGAAGATTGCGCACCAACGCCTCATCCCCCACGCAGAACAAATCCGGCATCGTGAACCACGGGCCGATCAGGATCCTCCCCGACTGGATGAGGGCGCGCAGGCGCTCCCGTTTCTCCGGACGCACCTCCAGGTAGTCCTCCAGGATGCAAGTCTGGCCATCCAGTTGAAAATGCCGAAAATTGGCCTCCCGTTCCATCAGGTCGATCAGATCGTCCATCAGCTTCACCAGCAGGACGCGGAATTCCTGGAACGGTCGATACCACTCGCGGTCCCAGTGGGTGCCGGAAATGTAATGGGCGGGAATTGTGTTCATCGTGATGATTTGGGTTTTGATCTGTTTTCTAGCGTGAGGACGATCCGCTGCGCTTTTCCGGGCGTTCGTTCTTTGATGTGCAATATCAGGAGTCCGGCACCGAGGCTGAAAAGGTAGCCGTTGAGATTTTCGCTGCGCTCCAGCGCGGCAGACATCGGGCCGTCGGGGATCTGCCACGGGACGGCGATCCAGAGGGCGCCGTAGTCACGTCCGGCATGGCCGTCGAGGCTGATGGTGAGGCGACTGCCTTTTGCGTCCCAGTCAAACGCTTTGACCTCCGCGGCGCCGCAGCCGAGGTGGAGGTCGGAACCGACCAGTACGGGGCGCGTCTTGGATACCGGGGTCAGCCGCACGATTTGCGAGCCCCGGGGGGGCAGATCGCGGGCGGTGTGGGTTCTGCCGGTGGTACCGTGATAGCGAGAATCCCAGAATGACCAGACATGAAGCTCTCCGTCGAGACCGGTGTCCCGGGTTTCCAGCGAAACGTCCGCTGCGGTTCTCTCGGGGTTGTGGATTTGAACGACGGCAAAGTCGCCATGCGGGCGCCGGGCGGTGAACCCGAAGAGGCGGCCCTCCGGGTCGGCGCCTCCATGGAGCGCATGACCCCGCTCGGGTACTGGGGGATTGAGGATTTGGAGCATCGGGGCGGCCTCGGAGAAGTCGGCGCGTCCCATCGGTTCGCTCACGGCCACGAGTCCGCCGAGCAGTCCCACAAACCCATGCCAGGAGCGCACCTGCTCGCCCAGAAGCGTGTCCCGGGCCCGCAGATAGGTCACATCCGGATCATTCACATAGAGGATGCCGTGGGCGGGGGCGGTGTTCACCACGGCTTTTATGCAGTTGCCGATGCAGCACGGGTAATCCCCGTATTCCCAAACCGGGCCCGAATCCGGCCCGATCCGGAAGGCGTCCACAAACCCGGCCGGCGCCCGCAGGGTGTAAGCCCCGCAGGCCAGCAGGTAGCCGTGCTCGCCGAGTTCCTCGCGGTAGAGCCGGTAAAGATCCCGATAGACCTGCAGCCGGGTTTTCTTCGGGTCGTGCCAGCGCGTGGCTTCCTCCAGATTGTTGAAATCAATCTTGAAATAGGTGAACCCCATCGCGCGGAACTCCCGCAGGAGCCCGCGGATCCACGCCTGCGCGCCCGGGTGGGTGGGATCCATCCAATGGGCCACCGGGCCCCAGTTGTTCACCTCGCTCGTGAACTTGCCTGCCGCGTTTTTCTGCATCCACTCGGGATGTTCTTTGAAGAGGGGGGAGGATTCATGCACCGCCAGCGGGGCGATCCAGATGCCCGGACGGGCGCCGAGCGAATTCGCATCGGCGACGAAGGGTGTCAGCCCGCCTGGAAATTTCTCCGGACGGGGATCGATGCGCCAGTCGCCAACCGTCCGCTGATATCCGTCATCAAGCTGATAAAACGAAAGCGGCAGCCGCTCCTTGAGTTTGCGGAAGGCTTCGGCCGGTTGGCTGGCTGTGCGGGCGCCCACATCCTGGAAAAGGTCATACCACGAGCACCATCCGATCGGGGAGAGGCCGGTCCGCGCCCCGTGAGTCGAGGCCACCCAGCGAAAAGCCTTTTCGCACGAGCCCTGCCAGTCGCCCGCCAGCACCAGCAACTCGTCGGTAAACCGTGTTTCGCCAGGTTCCAGCAACACCGCACCAAATTCCGCGGAAATCTCCATGCGCAGCCGGTCCGGCGTCACATGGTAGTTAAAATCGATTTCGACCTCGCCAGGCCCCACGGCCTGCAGGACCAGCGCCTCCTGCCCGCCCGTGCGGATCAGGCTGAATCCGTCGGTCGCCTGCCGCCAGCGGCCATCGTTGGATTTCTCGTCCTGCGGCAGCTCGAACGGAATCGGCATGTTGTAAGACTTCCAGACACGCCGGGTCTGTTCGTTCCGGCTCGGCCGCTCTTCATCCCATCGGGCCGGCGTGTCGTCCCCGGCTCTGCCGATCCGCGCCAATGTCCACTCCGCGGCCTTCCCGCCCTTGGCGGTCCGCCGGATCTCGCCACCGTCCACCAGCGAGATCGAACTCAAACGCACGGGCTGGCCCGAGCGGTTGGTGATCGCGGCCCGCAAGGTCGTGCCGCCCCCCGAGCGCAGATCCGTGCGGACGAACTCGATTTGAAATCCCTCCGCAAATTCCCAGCACCACGTGCGGGTTGTCGCCGGCCCGAGATAGGTTTTCCTTTTTCCGTTGCGCGGCTCCGGCCATGCGGAAGGGGCAAGGGAAAGTTCGCTCTCCCTGTTCTCCGCAAGGAGTTTTGCCGAGGGGAGGGTTCCGGAGAATGCCAACGACGGGGTTTTAAAAAAAATCATGGATTGAATGGAGCGTTGCGTGATCAGTGGGGGCCGGAAATGTAATGGGCTGGACTTCTTGTCATAATGTCATAACAATACACCCTATCCATGAGCCAAGACAACGCCGATCTCTTCGCCGCCATCGGTGCGCAGGCACGCATCAAGGATGGTGTCGGGCTGGAGCCCGTGCCGGCACGGGGGATTCCCCGCCGCCGCCTTCCCGCCGCGGGGATTGATCCGAAGGCGATTCGCCCGGCCTATGTGCCGCCCTCCGATCCTGCCTGGCTGACGCGTGAACTGGCCCGACTGCGCCGGAGCCATGTGCGTTTCCTGCGCGAGGTTGCACCGGCGGCTCCGGCCAGGCGCCGACGCCTCGCGCTGGCGGATTGGCTCTGGCGGACCGAGACCGCGCCGGAGGATTTCGCCGCGCTGGCGGCTGGGCACGGGAAATGGGAGACGGTTCGCGTTCCGCATTATGGCGGACCTCTGGGCCGGGCGACCACCTGGTATCGGCGTGAAATCCTCTTGGACGAGACGTGGTTCGATGGGGTCGCTCCCTGGCTGGTGTTGCGCGGGGTGGATTACCGCTGCATCGTCTATTTGAATGGAGCGTGCGCCGGAACGCACGAGGGTGCGTTTGCGCCGGTCGAAGTGGATGGGCGGCGCTGGCTGAGGCCGGGCCGCAACGTCCTGCTGATCCAGGTCGAGAACGATCTGGTAAGCACCGGCAACAGCTCCTGGGGCACTCCCCTCGATGGCCTCAAGCTCTATGCCGCCACCGGCCCCGGCTTTGATGATCCCGACCAAGGCTGGCGCCACTGCCCGCCGGGCATGGGCATCTGGCAGGAGGCCTTCGTGGAGGTCCGGCCCGATCCGCATCTCGCCGATATCTTCGTCCGCGTCCTCGACCACACCGGCAAGGTCGAAGCCTGGGTCGAGGTCCACCGTGCCGCTGCCTCAGCGGGAACGGTCCGCCTGGTGCTGGACGTCCATGGCCTCAACCATCGTGCGGTCCGGGTGGTGCGGCTGGAACACCAGCCCAAGACCCCGGCTGGTCCGGGGCCGACCCAGTATCGCATCCCGCTGACCATCCCACGCGCCAAGTCGTGGACCCCGGCCGAGCCCTGGCTCTATCGCTGCGATGTCCGCCTCGTCGATGACGCGGGCACCGTGCTGGATGCTGCCAGTCGTTCTTTTGGACTGCGCACCTTCGTCCTCGACCAGACGCGGCTGCCGCGCAACCGGCCGCTGCTCAACGGCCGCGAGATCCGCCTGCGCGGCTCGAACACCATGGGCTTCGAACAGCTTCGGGTGATCGCCGGCGACCGCGATGGCCTGATCCGCGACCTGCTCACCACCAAGGCGCTGAACCTCAACTTCCTCCGCCTGACCCAGCGCCCGGTGCAGGACGAGGTGTACGCGATGTGCGACCGTCTGGGCATCCTGCTCCAGACCGACCTGCCGCTGTTCGGCAAGCTGCCGCGTGTGCAATGGGCCGAGGCGGTCCGCCAGGCGGGCGAGATGGAGCGCCTGGTTCGGGCGCATCCCAGCGTGGTGAAGGTCACCTTCATCAACGAACCCTTCCCCCCTGAATGGGGCCTCCAGCCCGAGCGCGTCTGCACCCGCGGCGAGCTTGAGGAGTTCTTCCGCGCCGCCGAATCCATGGTGCATATCGTCAATCCCGACCGTGCGGTCAAGCCCATCGACGGCGACTATTTCCCGCCCGGACCGGGCATGCCCGACTACCACCTCTACAGCACCTGGTACCTCAACCACGGCCTCGAGCTCGGCCGGCTGATCCGCGGCGAATGGATGGCTTCACCGCCCGACTCCTGCTTCGGCTGCGGCGAATTCGGCAGCGAGGGTCTGGACACGGTCGAGACCGCCCGCAAGCGCTATCCCACGCGCTGGCTGCCGCAGACCCCGGCGGAGGACGCCGCCTGGACGCCCAACCAGATGCGCGTCCCCGGTTGGGCCCGCCTGCCGGAAAGCGGGGATTTTCATTACATGTGGTACGAGCAACCGCGTGGCCTGGCCGCCTGGGTCGAGACCAGCCAGAAGCACCAGGCCTGGGCGGTGCAGACGGTAGCCGATGCGCTGCGCCGCCAGGACCGCCTGGTCTCCTGCGCCGTCCACCTGCTGATCGACAACTTCCCCTCCGGGATGCTGTTCGCCCTGGTCGATGTCGAGCGCCAGCCCAAGCCGGCGTTCTTTGCCCTGCGCGAGGCTTTTGCCCCTGTGGCCCTGTCGTGGCGCAGCGACCGCACGGCTTACTACGCCGGAGAACCCCTGGCGGCGGAACTCTGGCTCGCCGACGACACCGGCGCGCCGCCGGCCTCGGTGCAAGTCCGCTGGCGGTTGCGCGTGGGCGGCAAAGTCGTGATCGCAAAGTGCCTCACGGCCAAACCGCGTGCGCTGCGCGCGGTGCCCCTTGGGCTTGTGGCGGCAGAGTTGCCCGCGGTGGATACGCCTCAGGAAGCCCGCCTGGAAGCCGAGTCGCTGGTGAAGGGGCGTGGGGTCCAGTCCTGCTCCACCACATTCAAACTCTGGCCGAAGCCAGAGATGCTCAGTCTGCGCATCGCCCTGCCCGGTGCGGCGGGGCCTGCCCGGCGGCTGGCGGAAGAACTCGGGACCGCCCGTGTCAATCTCGCGAACGCCGGCAAGGGCGATGCCGTCTTGATCGACGCGCCTGCCGTCATGAAGAAGCACGCCGCCGCCTTGAAATCTGCCGCCCATCGCGGGGCGCGGATCGTGTGCCTCCAATATCCGATCGGCCGGCACAATCTGTTGGGGCATGACGTCGAAATCGTCGATGCCGGGTTCAATGCCCGCCACATGGTCAGTCGGGACACCGGCCATCCGTGGGTTGGCGGCCTGGCCCCCGGCGACCTGTTCTGCTGGTATGATGAGGAGGTGGAACGCATCTCGCCCATCCTGACCGCGCTCCCCCGGCCCTCTTCCGGTTGGCGGGCGGTGCTGACGGCCGGTCTCGGCGGATGGGGGATGGATTGGTCGGTGGCCCACGCCTGCAGCGAACGGCCCCTGGGGCAGGGGCGTCTGGTTCTTTGTCAAATCGCGCTCGCCGGACGCACAAAGAAGAATCCGGCCGCACGCGTCCTGGCCCGTGCGCTCCTGGTATCCGAGTCGTGAGTGTATGTTACCTATGAAACCAATCAAAATCTGTATCGTCGGCGCTGGACAATTCTCCCAGTGTTTTCTTCATCTTTTCAGGGCGCACCCCTTGGTCAGCGAGATTTCTTTGGCCGAGCTGCTGCCTGAGCGCCGCAAGGAGGAGGCGGGGCGTCTGGGGATCGCGCGCACGTTTGCTTCGCTGGACGAGGCGCTCACGAGTGATGTGGACGCGGTCGGGCTCTTCACCCAGCGCTACCTGCACGCGCCGATGGCGATCAAGGCGCTCAACGCCGGCAAGCATGTGTATTGCGCCGTTCCTGCCGCCGTTTCTCTTGAGGAACTCGATGAGCTGATTGCCACCGTCAAGCGCACTGGCCTCACCTACATGATGGGCGAGACCAGTCTTTACTATGGTTCCCGCGTATTTTGTCAGGAAAAATGGGATGCGGGCGCCTTCGGGGACTTTGTCTATGGCGAGGGGGAATATTACCACGACATGAGCCACGGGTTTTACGAGGCCTTCCAGTCGAGTGGCGGAGCCAATTGGAAGGCGACCGCCAGTTTTCCGCCGATGCTCTACCCGACGCATTCGGTGGCCATGGTCCTTGCCACCACCGGAGCGCGCGCGACCGGCGTCTCGTGCCTCGGTTGGACGGACCGCTCCGACGACGGCGTCTTCGACCCAAAAATTTCCCTATGGCAGAACGCGATGAGCAACCAGTCCGCATTGTTCCGGACCAGCGATGGCGGCATGATGCGCATCAATGAATTCCGGCGGCTCGGCCAGAGCGGCGGGCGCTCGGTGCGGCTGAGTCTACACGGCACCGAGGGGAGTTTCGAGGAGCAGAGCAACGGGGGGATCTGGACGACCCGGACGATGAAGGGATACGAGAACGTCGAGTCCCAGTTGGCCTGTGGGGGCGTCTATTCCCATGCGCAATGGGAGGCGGTCAAGGTCGATGCCGCCCTCAAGGGGGAATTTGTCGGAGGGTTTGCCGAAGTCCACCAGAAATACCGGTCACGTCTGCCGGAGGTTTTCAAGGTCCAGCCCAACGGGCATGAAGGCTCGCACCAGTTCCTGACCGACGACTTCGTGACCGCCGTCGTGCACCGCCGGCTGCCGACCTGCAGCGTCTGGGATGCCGCCCGCTTCAACGCACCCGGAATCGTGGCCCACAAGTCCGCCCTGCAAGGGGGAGCCCTCCTGCCGGTCCCCGACTTCGGCCGGCCCTGAGCACGGCATCGAGACGCGAATTCATTGAGCAGATCTGAGATCGTGCATTCGACACACTACTATAAGGCAATCCGCTCAACAAAAAACCGCTTAGCAGCCCGTTGAAAATGACCCGGCTCAGCCGGAGGCTTCGCCCTACCTTTTAGAATTCGGCCTTCTGGGTAGGGCGAGGCGTCCCGCCGAGCCGTCTCTTACGCCGTGATGTCCTTTTTCAACGGGCTGTTAGCGTGTCGAATACATGGGAGAATGTGCATCCGCGGCCATAGAGGCCTCTCCCGGTCCCGGTAAACGCGTGCGGGGATACGGCTAACCCGCATCTAATATCATATTGACGCCGGCCAAGCATTGTCGTATTGTTATGACATTATGACAACTGGCGCACCGATTCAGTTGACGGGTGTGGGTTCGAAGTACGCGCAGGTGGCGGACGTCTTGCGCGGGGATATTGCGGGCGGGGCGCTGTCGGTCGGCGACATGATTCCGACGGAGGCGGAGATTGGCCAGCGGTTTGGAGTCAGCCGCATCACCGTGCGCAGCGCCTTGCAGTGCTTGGAGCAGGACGGGTTGATCACCCGCGAGCAGGGGCGTGGCACGTTTGTGGCCCGCCCGCGGGCAACCGGCGCCCTCGTTGCCAATGATCTCACGCACGTGCTGTTTCTGCTGGTCGACGTTTCGGCTGAGGCGGCGTACAACTATCGGGAAATTGCGACCACCGAGCGCTTTCTGTCCGCCCGCGGCATTCCGTTTTCCTGGGCCGCGCTCTCCGGGTATGACTTGGTGAGCGGGCGCTTTCCGACGGTGCTGGAGCGGGGGCTGTGCCGGGGCGTCATTCTGGATGGGCACGTGCGGCCTTCGCATTTCGCCCTCGGGGAGCGCTTCGGGGTCAAGGTTCTGGCGGTCGGCAATCATGACCTGCCGCCGGAACTTCCGCAGGTTCGCATCCGCGTGGAGCAGGCCGTGCGCACGGTGACGCGCCGCCTGGGCGGCAGCGGGGCCCGGCGCGTCTGCCTCGCCGTCGAGCCGATGCAACTGGCCTTCAGCCACGAAGTCCTGCGGGGCTACACGACCGCTCTTGACGATCTCAGCCAGGACGAGCAACTGGTCTACCTCTGCCCGGGCGATGCCCCGCCGACCGCGTTGGCGACCATGCTGAAGTCCCGGCCCGAAGGCTGCGCCGTGGTGACGACGGAGAGCATCCTGCCCCGGGTGCTGGATCTGCTTCGCGATGCGGGGGTGGATCCCGCCCGCATCCCCATGGCCGTGACCGCGTCCCGCCCGCTGAACCCCGCCCCCGGCGGCCTGGTTTACCAGCTCAATTTTCGTCCCGAGCCGATGCAGACGCTGGCCGCCGAGCGCTTGCTCGATCTCATCGAAGGGCGCTGTGAAACCGTTTACGAGGAACTCGATCTCGACATCGTGCCGCCACAAGCTCCGGCAGGCGTGGAGCCCTCCACATAACCCCAAGCCAATCGCGCACCCGCAGGAGTTCCATACGTCAAGATAGGCAGAAGGAGGCAGACAGCCAATGAAACACGGTCGCACGACTCCCGTAACCCGGTTCGCCACCTTGGCCGTCCTGGCTCTGGCCATTGCCTCCAACGCGCTCGCCACCGACTACACCTGGAGTGGCGCAGCGAACAACTCGTGGGTGACGCCCGGAAACTGGGTTGGTGGCGTCGCTGCGGTCGCCAGTTCGGCCAACCGATACCTTTTCACCACCACCTCAGGCAGCCTCACGCCTTACTACGACGGCCCCAATGGCGGTGGCGCCTTCTGGGGGAGCATCGTATTTGCCAGCGGGGCCCCTTCGTATAACATTGGGGCTAATGCGGGCTTTAACATGTTTTACATCAACGGCGACGTGGTCAACAACTCCGCGAACCTCCAGACACTCAGCAATCAACGGAACGGCACTGACCAATTAGGCTGGTATTTGAATTCCGCTGCGCCTCGCACTTTCAACGCGGCCAGCGGCGACATCCTGGTGACTAGCGTCTTCCTTACTGCGCCAAGCCCTGCCACCCTTGTAAAGACCGGCAACTTCACGCTGACCCTCTCGAATCAAAGCTCCACCTGGGCCAATGACTGGGGGACGACGACCATCTCTGCGGGCACGCTAGCCATCGCCCGCGTCGGCACGCTCTCGAATCTGCCCGGCTGGAATTCGGCCGGCCGTTATTCGGTGGCCAACGGAGCCACGCTCGCGGTGGGCAACAGCGTGGTAGACGCCGACATCACCACCATGCTCGGAACCGGCAACTTCGCCGCGGGCGCGCTCCTCGGCTTTGACACCGGCCTGGGCACCAGCGCCGGCAACCGCAGCTACGCCAACCTTGCGAACACCGCGAACGGTGCCCTCGGCCTCTCCAAGATCGGAGCCAACACGCTGACCCTCGGCGGCACGCTCTCCTACACGGGCCCAACCAAGATCACCGCCGGCACCCTCAAGCTCGGCAGCGCGCTGACGACCTCCAGCACCCTGCAGATGACCGGCACCGGCACGCTGGATCTGAACGCCAACAACGCCTCGTTTGTTGCAGGTACGCCGGCAATCAGCACGGCCGTCGGTACCACCATTATCGACAATGGGGCGGGCACCGGCACCTCGGTGCTCACGATCAACAACAACAGCGACACGAGCGTCTCCCTGTCCGGACTCATCACCGACGGCGCCACGCGCAAGGTCGGCCTGGCCCTCAGCAACGACTCCTTCTGGGAATCGACGATCTACAACGCCAACAACACCTACTCGGGCGGCACGCTCGTCAGTGGCGGCACGGGCAGTGGCAGCCGCCTGCCTTTCGGAATTGCTGCCGGAAGCTACCATCCGACGACCGACGGCGGCGGGAACCTGCTCAAGAGCGAAATCGGCATTGGTGCGGTGACGCTGGGCACGGGCGCAGCCGACAAGGGGCAACTGCAATTTGATGGCACCACGGACGTAAACTTCTACAACGCGATTGTCTTCAACACCATGCTGGGTGCGGATATGCCCGGCGGCGTGCGACTCGGAAGAAGCGGCATGATTCTCTACGGATCCCAGACCGCGAACCTGGCCAACGCCAGTTACGTTGGCAATGGCGGCACCACGCTCAGCATCACGGGTAAGATCACCGGCAGCGCGGGCTTGGAGATGCGCGTGGAGGGCAACGCCCTGACCCTGACCCTGGCCAACGCCACCAGCGTCAACGATTACGCGGGTGACACCCGGATCATGCGCGCGGTGAGTGCCGCCGACATTGCCACGCTGAAGCTTGGCGTGGCCAACCAGATTCCGGACGGGGCGGGCAAGGGCAACGTGAACGTGGTCGGCAAGCTGCAGCTCAACGGGTTCAGCGAGACGATCAACGGGCTGAACAACACCGGCGCGGCGACCTACTCGGTCGTGGAAAACAACAGCGGCAGCACGGCCGCGACCCTGACGCTCGGCGGCGGAGACGCCAACGGCTCCTACAGCGGCACGATCCGCGACGGCTCGACCAAGGCCCTGGGCCTAACCAAGACCGGCACGGGCACACAGACCGTGGGCGGCACGCTGGCCTACACCGGCATCACCGGCGTGAACGGCGGCACGCTTAGGCTCGGCAGCGCCATCACGGCCTCGGACCGACTCAACATGTCGGGGACCGCGATCCTGGATCTCAATGGCAACAACGCCACCTTCACCTACAGCGCAGGCGGCTGCGTCGGCGCCACGACCGACACCATCACCGACAATGCGGTGGGCACCGGCACCTCCGTGGTGACGCTCAATGACGTGAACGGTTGGGCGCAAGGCACCATGGGAACCTTGATCGTCGACGGTGCCAACGGGCGCAAGGTTGGCCTTTCCATCAAGAACAATTCCATGTGGGATTTGTTCGACAACAATGTCAACAACACCTACTCGGGCGGCACGCTGGTCAGTGGCGGTCCTCTCAACGGAAGCCGGCTGTCCTTTGGCATTACGGGTAGTGGCACTTATACGCCGACGCTGAGCGGCAGCGTGTTGACCAAGAGCGAAATCGGCACGGGCGCCGTCACGCTGGGAACCGGGACGACTGACAAGGGGCAGATTCAGTTTGATAACAACGCCGCCGTCAACTCGACCTTCTACAACGACATCGTTTACAACACCACGCTTGGCGCGGATATCGCAGGCGGTGTGCGCCTCGTCAAAAACAACATGATTCTCGCCGGCACCCAAACCGCAAATTTGGCGGATGTCAGCCTGGTCAGCAATGGGGCCACCAGCGGGAACATCACCGGCAAGATCACCGGTAGCCAGGGCCTGCGCCTGATGCCCAACGGCGACCCTCTGATCTTTACCCTGACGCTGGCCAACAGCTCCAGCGTGAATGACTACGCGGGTGACACCCAACTTCTGCACGCCAATAGCGATTCCGACGTCTCCGTCTTGAAGCTCGGCGCGGCCAATCAGATTCCGGATGGGGCGGGCAAGGGCAACGTGAACGTGGTCGGCAAGCTGCAGCTCAACGGGTTCAGCGAGACGATCAACGGGCTGAACAACACCGGCGCGGCGACTTACTCGGTCGTGGAGAACGGTAGCGCCAGCACGGCGGTGACCCTGACGCTCGGCGGCGGGGATGCAAACGGCACCTACAACGGCACGATCCGCAACGGAGCCGCCGCCGCCCTGAGCCTGACCAAGACCGGTGCGGGCACGCAGACCGTGGGCGGGACGCTGACCTACACCGGCGCGACCAGCGTGAACGGGGGTACCCTCAAGCTCGGCAGCGCCCTGACGACCTCCAGCACGCTGCAGATGACCGGCACGGGCACGCTGGATCTGAACGGCAACAATGCGACATTCATCGCGGGTGCGCCGGCAATCAGCACGGCCGTCGGCACCACCCTCACCGACAATGCGGCGGGCACGGGCACCTCGGTGCTCACGATCAACAACAACGGCAACACGAGCGTTTCCCTGTCCGGCCTCATCACCGACGGGGCCACGCGCAAGGTCGGCCTGGCCCTCAGCAACGACTCGTTCTGGGATTCGACGATCTACAACGCCAACAACACCTACTCGGGCGGCACGCTGGTCAGCGGCACCGCGGGCAATGGCAGCCGCCTGCCATTTGGAATTGCCGCCGGAAGCTACCATCCGACGACCGACGGCGGCGGGAACCTGGTCAAGAGCGAGATTGGGATCGGCGCCGTGACGCTGGGGACGGGCGCAGCCGACAAGGGGCAACTGCAATTTCATGGCACCACGGATGTAAACTTCTACAACGCGATTGTCTTCAACACCATGCTGGGCGCGGATCTGCCCGGCGGCGTTCGACTGGGAAGAAGCGGCATGGTCCTGCACGGCACCCAGACCGCCAATCTGGCCAACGCCAGCTACGTGGGCAATGGGGGCACCACGCTCAGCGTCACGGGGAAGATCACCGGCAGCGCGGGCTTGGAGATGCACGTGGAGGGCAACGCCCTGACCCTGACCCTGGCCAACGCCACCAGCGTCAACGATTACGCGGGTGACACCCGGATCATGCGCGCGGTGAGTGCCGCCGACATTGCCACGCTGAAGCTTGGCGTGGCCAACCAGATTCCGGACGGGGCGGGCAAGGGCAACGTGAACGTGGTCGGCAAGCTGCAGCTCAACGGGTTCAGCGAGACGATCAACGGGCTGAACAACACCGGCGCGGCGACCTACTCGGTCGTGGAAAATGGCAGCGCCGGCACGGCGGCGACCCTGACGCTGGGCGGCGGGGACGCCAACGGCTCCTACAACGGCACGATCCGCAACGGCGCCGCCGCCGCCCTGGGCCTGACCAAGACCGGCGCGGGTACGCAGACGCTCGTGGGTGCCAATCTCTACACCGGGGATACGGTCGTGTCGCAGGGCGCACTGGCGTTGATGCAGAATCAGTGCCTTTCGGATAGCACGGCCGTCCGGATCTCGGGCGGGGCGACGGTCGACCTGAACTTCAGTGGCACGGACGACATCCGGGAGCTCTACATCGGCGGCGTCCAGCAGCGGCGCGGGGTCTACGGACAAGATACCGACCCGACAGTCTTCAGCGGGACTGGGCACCTGCGGGTCCTGAGCGGACCGCCTCCCCTGGTGACCATCTTCTCCTTCCAGTAACGGTGTGGACAACTTCACCGAGTAGCCACGTTCACCGGAGAACCATGAATACAGAGACCGGCAGACACCTCGTTGCACTCCTGCTCATCGCCTGCGCCACCTTCTGCCGGCAAGCCAAGGCCGACGACCGCACCTGGAACGGCCTCGGGGGGGACGACTACTGGTCCACCACCGACAACTGGGATGTGGCGATCGCGCCGGGCGACGCCCTCGTCTTCGGCGGGGCGCTGCGGCTCACGCCGAACAACGACACCGCGGCGGACACGACCTACAGCGGCATCGCATTCAACGGCGATGCCGGCGCGTTCACCCTCTCGGGCAACGGCCTGACGCTTGGCGACGATGTCGTCAACAACGCCACCAACCTGCAGACGCTCAGCCTGGACCTGACGCTCGACGGGGCGCGGGCGTTTAACGCGGTCAGCGGAATCGTCGCGCTGGCCGGGACCGCCGTGCTTGATCTCAACGGCAACGACGCTGCCTTCGTCTCGGGCGCGCAGTTTGTCAGTAACGCCGTCGGCGTCACCATCACGGACGATGCGGCCGGAGCCGGCACCTCGTGGCTCACGATCAACAACGTCGGGAACCAGCCGGTCAGCCTCGACGGATGCATCGTGGACGGCGCCAGCCGCAAGGTCGGGCTGGTCATCCGCAACAATGCGTATTGGAACACGACGGCTTACAACACCAACAACACCTATTCGGGGGGCACGCTCGTTACGGGCACCGCGGGATCGGGGAGCCGCTTGCCTTTCGGGGTTTCTGTCGGCGCCTACCACCCAACCCTCGATGGCGGAAATCTGGTCGCGAGCGAAATCGGCGTCGGCGCTGTGACCCTGGGTACCAATGCCAGCGACAAGGGTCAATTGCTTTTCTACGGCAGCACGGATGCGAACTTCTATAACGCCATCGTCTTTAACACGATGCTTGGAGCCGATCTGCCGGGGGGCGTTCGGTTTGGGAGAAACGACCTGGTGCTGCACGGCACGCAGGCGGCCAATTTGGCCAACGCCAGCTACGTGGGCAATGGCGGCAACACGTTCAGCATCGCCGGCAAGGTCACGGGCAACGCGGGGTTGGAAATGCGCGCGGAGGGCAATGCCCTGACCCTGACCCTGGTCAACGCCACCAGCGTCAACGACTACGCCGGGGACACCCGGATCCTGCGCGCCAATACGGCGGCGGATGTGAGTACGCTGCGGCTCGGCTGGGCCGACCAGATTCCGGACGGGACGGGCAAGGGCAACGTGAACGTCGTGGGCAAGCTGCAGCTCAACGGGTTCAGCGAGACGATCAACGGCTTGAACAACACCGGTGTGGCGACCTACTCGGTCGTCGAAAACAGTCACGCGAGTACGCCCGTAACCTTGACGCTCGGTGGCGGGGATGCCAACGGATCCTACACGGGCGCCATCCGTAACGGCGGTGCCGCCAGCTTGGGGCTGACCAAGATCGGCGCCGGCACCCAGACCGTGGGCGGCACGCTGGCCTACACCGGTGCCACCGTGGTGCACGGCGGCACGCTGCGGCTCGGCGGCGCCTTGACGAACTCCGGGCCGTTCCAGATGACTGGCACCAGCACGCTGGACCTCAACGGCAACAACGCCACGTTCGCCTCGGGGGCGCAGGTGGTGAGTAACGCCGTCGGCACCACCATCACCGACAATGCCACCGGGACCGGCACCTCGGTTCTCACGATCAACAACAACAACGACACGAGCGTTTCCCTGTCCGGCGTCATCGCCGACGGGGCCACGCGCAAGGTCGGCCTGGCCATCAGCAACAATTCCTACTGGGAATCGACGATCTACAACAGCAATAACACCTACTCGGGCGGCACGCTGGTCAGCGGCGGCACGGGAAATGGCAGTCGGTTGGCCTTCGGTATTGCCGGCGCCGCGTCGAGCTACACCCCGACGCTGGACGGCGGCGGGAACCTGATTCGGAGCCAGATCGGCACCGGCGCCGTCACCCTGGGAACCGATCCCACCGACAAAGGCCAGTTGATGTTCAGCGGCGATTCGGTCGCCTACGGTGTGGATTTCTACAACGACATCGTCTTCAACACGGTGCTGGGAGCGGATTTGCCGGGCGGCGTTCGCCTGGGCAAGAGCGGCATGGTCCTGCACGGCACCCAGACCGCGAATCTGGCCAACGCCAGCTACGTTGGCAATGGGGGTGCGACACTCAGCATTGCCGGCAAGATCACCGGCAACTCCGGCTTGGAAATGCGCGCGGAGGGCAACGATCTGACCCTGACGCTGGCCAATACCACGAGCGTCAACGACTATGCCGGCGACACCCGGATTATGCGTGGCGTCGCGACCAATGACATAGCCACCCTGAAGCTCGGCGCGGCCGACCAGATACCGGATGGGGCAGGCAAGGGCAACGTGAACGTGGTCGGCAAGCTGCAACTCAACGGGTTCGACGAGACCATCAACGGGCTGACCAACAGTGCCGCGATATTCAACTATTCGATTGTGGAAAACGGCCACGCCAGCACGGACGTGACCCTCACGCTTGGCGCGGGGGACGCCGACGGCTCCTACGACGGCACCATCCGCGACGGCGGCGAGGCGGCGCTTTCCGTGGCCAAGATCGGCGCCGGCACGCAGACCCTCTCCGGCCGCAATCTTTACTCCGGCGCCACCGTCGTCTCGCAGGGCACGCTGAAACTGACGCAGGAGCAGTGCCTGACGACCAACACCACGGTGTGGCTCGCCAGCGGAGCGACACTGAACCTGGACTTCGCCGGCACGAACGTCATTCAGGCGCTCTATATTGACGGCGTGCTGCAGCCTTACGGCAGCCTCGGGCCATCCAGTCATCCCTCCCTGCAGGGGACGGGATTCCTGTGGCCGCTGCGGGGAACCTCGACCGGCCTGACCCTCGTCGTTTGGTGACGGGGATCCCGCGGCCGGCAGCGCAATCGCCACGCTTCATCATGGGTAAACAATTATGGTGCGAATAAGAGGTGGCCGATGAGCAGCACGCTGCAACCGATCGACTGGTTCATCATCGTCGCCCCCTGGGTCATCATCCTGGGCATCGGGATCCTGACGCGGCGCAGCATGAAGTCCGTCGTCGACTTTCTCGCCGCCGGCCGTGGGGCGGGGCGGTATCTGATGACGGTTGCCGAGGGCGTGGCCGGGATGGGGCTGATCACGGCCGTGGCCATCTTCGAGGCCTCCTACCGGGCCGGGCCGGCGTTCAACTGGTTTATGCAACTCGCGCAGCCCGTTACGATGGTGGTAACCCTGACGGGCTTCATCATCTACCGCTACCGCCGCACGCGTGTCATGACGATGGCCCAGTTTTTCGAGTCGCGGTACTCGAAACGGTTCCGGATCTATATGGGTTTGCTGGCGTGGGTTGCCGGCGTCATCAACTACGGCATCTTTCCCGCCGTCGGGGCAAGGTTCCTGGTGTATTACGCCGGCCTGCCCGAGCGGATGACCATCCTCGGCCAGGCGGTGCCCACGTTCGCGGCGGTCATGCTGATCTTCCTGGCGCTGGCGATGGTGTTCGTCTGGATGGGCGGGCAGTTGCAGATCCTGGTCACCGATGCCGTGCAGGGCATCTTCTGTGGCATCCTGCTGCTGTGCATCGGGTTCGCCCTGCTGCAAATATTCAGTTTCGAGACGCTTTTCCAGGGCTTGACCAACCGCCCGCCGGGCGAGTCGATGCTCAATCCGTTCGATACCGGGGCGGTGAAAGACTTCAATGTCTGGTATGTGCTGATCGGCCTGTTCAGCATGGTGTACAGCTTCATGGCCTGGCCGGGAGGCCAGGGTTTCAACGCCTCGGCGCTGAACCCGCACGAGGCCAAGATGGGCAAGATCATCGCGGTGTGGCGCGCCTGCGGGCAGGGCCTGGCGATGACGATCATCGCCTTCGGCGCGATCGCCTTCATGCGGCTGCCGGAGTTTGCCGAGGGCGCGGCCGCGGCCAAGGCGGCGCTGGCGCAGATCGACAACCCGGCGATCCGCACCCAGATGACCGTGCCGGTGGCGGCCGCTCACTTCCTGCCTGTCGGCATCTCCGGAATGTTCGTTGCGGTCATGCTGTTCTGGATGGTGACCACCGACACCAGCTATCTGCACTCGTGGGGCACCGTCCTGATCCAGGACGTGGTGTTGCCGCTGCGCCGCACGCCTTTGCCGCCCGCGCTACACCTGCGGCTGATGCGCTGGTCGATGTTGTTCGTCGCGGTGTTCGCCTTTTGCTTCAGCCTGCTCTTTAACCAGACCACCTACATCTACATGTTCTTTGCGTTCACGGGCACGCTGTACCTCGGCGGCGCCGGCGCAGCAATCATCGGCGGCTTGTACTGGAAGAAGGGAACGGCCGCGGGTGCCTGGGCGGGCTCACTGATCGGTTCGGGCCTCGGCCTGATCGGGCTCCTGCTGGATCAGCCGGCGATGTGGAACCGACTGTCGGACCTGCTGCGCGCCATCGGGTTTGCGCCGGAAACCGCGGCGGCCTTGCCGGCGAAGTTCCCGCTGAACGGCCAGGTGACGTACTTCATCGCCATGGCCACGGCCGTCACGGCCTATGTCGTCGTTTCGCTCCTGACGTGCCGCGAGAACTTCAACATGGACCGGCTGCTGCATCGCGGCCCGTACGCGGTGCAGGAGGACCAGGTGAGCGTCGCGCCGGCGCCGGTACGCGGCTGGCGCCGCCTGAAGGAGTTCTTCTTCGGCTGGGACGATGAGTTCACCCGCGGCGATAAGATTCTGTCGGTGGCGCTCTTCGGCTACAGCATGTTCTTCTTTCTAGGCTTCGTGGTGATCACAATCTGGAATCTGGTCACGCCGTGGCCGGAGCGCTGGTGGTGGAACTGGCAGTGCGTGAGCCTGTACCTGGGCATCGTGTTGGCGGCGCCCACCACGATCTGGTTCACGTGGGGCGGCACGCGGGACTTGCTCCGCCTGTTCCGACGCTTGAAGTCCGTCGCGCGCGACGAACACGACAATGGCACCGTTTACCGTGAGGAACAAAAAACATGAAGGCAACCCTTGGAAACATGTCTCCGATCTTACTGCTGGCACTGGCGGCCCTTTCGGGTTGTTCGCCGCAGAAACCAACCGGTGTTCCTCCTCCCGCGCCTGCGAGGGTAGGCCAGCCGGCGCCCATCGGTCCTCCGCTCGCGCCCGCGCAGGCAATCCAACTGGCGCAGCACGGAACGACGCGCTACGCCATCCTGATTCCGGACGAGGCCGCGCCCTACGAAGCCACCGCGGCCGAGGAACTGCGCGCGTATCTGAAGCAGATCACGGGCGCGGATTTCGCAGTGGTCAAGGAAGGGCTGGCGGTTGACGGCCAGCCGGTGATCGCCGTGGGTCGGACCCGGCGGTTCGCGGACGCGTTTCCGGAGCTCGCGCTCGACACGCTCAAGCCCGACAGCATCGTCATGCAGTCGAAAGGCGCGAATCTCTTTCTGGCCGGCGAGGGCACCCGCGGGACCATTTATGCCGTGAATACCTTCCTGGAGGACCTCTGTGGCGTCCGCTGGTGGACCCCGTTCGCGGAGACCATCCCCAGGAATCCCGGGCTCACGGTGGCACCCCTCGCGACGGTGTACCAACCCCCGTTTTTCTATCGGGATACGCACAGCCAGATCTTCACCGACACGATGGTGTCCAAGTATGACAACAAGGCGCCCAAGGGTCTCGACGAGCGCCGCCGGTTTGCCGCCCGCTGCAAGAACAACGGCAACAACGATATCCCGTCGGCGTGGGGCGGGAATCTGACCATCGTCGTCAGCCAGAAATGCTACCGGACGTTCGAACAATTCATTGGTCTCCCGGAATTCGGCAAGACGCATCCCGAGTGGTTCCAGGGCCAAGCCTCGCATCTGACCCAGCTCTGCCTGTCGAACGAGGCGCTGCGGGCGGAATTCCTCTCGCGCGCCAAGGCCTGGATCGATGCGGCCCCGGATCAGCGGGTGTTCGTGATCATGCACAACGACAACACCTCCTACTGCAAGTGCCCGCCCTGCGCCGCCATCGACACGGCGGAGGGCTCGCCGGCCGCCTCCCAGGTGCGCTTCATGAACTTCCTGGCCGAGGAACTGGAGAAGCATCGCCCCGGCATTCAACTGGTCATGGACGCCTACAACTATACAACCAAGCCGCCTGCCCTGACGAAGCCCCGCCCGAATGTGATCGTCCTGCTCTGCACGCCGATACGCTCCCAGCTTGTGGCGGACGATCAGGAATTCATGGCGAAATGGAACGCTTGGAAGCCGATCACGGACAACATTCTGATCTGGGACTACACCGTCAACTTCGGCAACTTTGTCTCCCCCTATCCGAACCTCCGTTTCCTCGGCCCCAACATCAAGACCTTTGCCGCGAATGGCGCCCGTGGCGTTTTTGAGCAGGGGAACCAGTTCAATAGCGTCAGCGACTGCGACGAGTTGAAGTCTTGGGTTATCGCGCACCTGCTCTGGAACCCCGAGGCGGATGCCGACGCGCTGATTCAGGAATTTGTCACGGGCTACTACGGCGCCGCCGCCAAGCCGATCATGGCCTACCTGGATCTCATCGTCCGTGCCGGGGCCAATATCAAGACTCAGGATGAGTCCAGTCTTGCCTGGCTGGATGTGGCGGCAATGAATGAGGCTACGCGGCTCTTGGACGAAGCGCTAACCGCAGCCAAGGGCGACACGGCGCTTGAGGAGCGCGTCGCCCGCATTCGCTGCACCTTGGATCACCAGTGGCTCTTGGAATGGCGGGCGTACCGCAAGCAGGCGGATGCGAAGGGCTTGCCGTTTCTCGGCCCGGAAACTGCGCAGAAGGCCCTCGATCTTGTCCGGCAGGCCACAGCCCGTTTCGGCTCCACGCACAACAACGAACATTATGGCTACGGAACCATGCAGCGGCATTTGGACACCATGCAGGCCGCACTGGATGCGACGAAGGCAGGGAAGCCGTTGCCTACGCCCTACGACAAGATTCCGACGAAGGATCTGCTGCAAATCCAAGATGGTCTCCTGAATTACTATGCCGGCGCGGCGGTTGTCTCAGATCCGTTGGCCTCTGATGGCAAGGCGGTGAAGTCGCCTTGCACCCACAAGGACTGGAACATCCAAGTCTGGCGGACGTTTTTCCGCACCCTGCACCGCATGACGGGCATCGAAGGCAAATGGACGTGCGTCATCTTTGTGCGCGCCGACGCCAAACAGCCGACAGGCCCCGCCATGCAGATGGGGATCTACTGTTGGGGCAACCCGGCGGTGCGACCCCAGAAAACCGTGACCATCGAGTCGCTCGCCCCCAATGCCTATACCCCCGTCGAGGTCGGCACGCTCGACCTCGGCACCGATGCGCTCCTGAACACCGATGTCTGGGCAGGCCCTCTGGAAAACCCCGACGTGATGAGCGCGATCTACGTGGACCGCGTGGTGTTTGTTCGGGAACCGGTCGGGGCGGCTCCTCAATGAAGCCACTGCGATTCGATCCCAACTCCCAAACCATCACGCAGGCCTACGACCGGTTGCGCCTGGCCTATGCGCGCCAATCCGCCGCGCCCCCCATCGTGGAACCGGGCATTCCCGTGGCCGCCGGTGATGTGCAGGAGCGCTTTGAAAGCCTGGACTGCATGCTGGATTTCGCGGCCGCCTATGCCAACGCAATGGCGGCTTCGGACAACGGCTGGCCCCCGTTCATCATGAATTACTGCACGGTGCCCATGGTCCCCGAGGTATTTGGCTGCCCGGTCCACTTTCCCGAAGGTCATGACGCCGCCACCAGCCCCGCGCTGACCGATATCGAAGGCGTCTGGAGTCTGAAGCCAAAGCCGCTGCTGGAAGCCCGCACGGTGCGCCGGATGTTCGAATGGGTGGACTATGCGCAACTCCACATGGGAACGGAGTTGTGCTTCTGGACGGCGGACATCCAATCGCCGTTTTCCGTGGCCGCGCAGATCGTGCAGACCGATGAACTGATGATGGCCTGTATCGCCAATCCCAAGGCGGTGCACCACCTCTGTCGCATGATCACCGACGTCACCATCGACCTGATGGATCGGCACCTCAAGCAGTTGGAGCGTCCGGGCTTCCCCGGCGCGAACTTTCCCTGCATTCCCGACCCCATCGGCATCTGCATCGCGGATGACACCCCGCTCATCATGCTGCACGCCGACATGTACCGGGAGTTCGCGCTTCCTTACAACCGCGAGATCAGCGAGCATTTCGGCGGTGTCCACATCCACTGCTGCGGCGACTATTCGCGCAACCTACAGACGTTGTTTGAGCTGCCAGGGCTCAAATCCGTCCAGGTGCATGCCGGCCCCGGCGAGTTTCCGCTGCCGCTGACCGCCGATGAGGCCTGCGCCTTCAACCGCGCCCGCCGCGAGTTGACGATCTTCGTGGACACCAACAGCGTGGCACGCGGGGATCCGTATCGGAACCGGAATCGCAAGCATTACCAGGACTATGTGCTTCCCCGGTTGCTGAACGGGGAGCTTTCGGGACTGATCCTGCAGGGGTGCGGCGCCGAAGGCCCCGATTTCACGGCGGAAGACGGGTTGCGGTGGACTCGTGAACAGACACGGACAATCCGATGAAGCACACCGTAACCATCAACCATGCCCGCTTCTCCTGTCTTTCTCCGTGGCTGGTGCGCCTGGAGTACGATGCGGCGGCGACCTTTGAGGATCTGCCGTCTTTTCGCGCCATGACGCGCCCGCCGGCGGTTCCGTTCAAAAGCAGCTCGCGTCATGGACGCGTCCACAGTCTGGACACGGGCCACATCCTCATCACCTACACCGACGATGGGCGGCCCTTCTCGAAGCGAAACCTGAAGGTCCGCTATCGTCGCGATGGGCAAACCAGGACCTGGGACCCCGCCATGGCGGACAACGCGAACCTGGGCGGCGGCTTTGAATCGTACGACGAGTACTCCCGGTCCTTCATTCCCGAAGGCGTTGCGGACGCGGGGTTGGAAGATATGGACGTCAACACGCTGGCGCACATCGCCAAGGCGCGAAAGGCGTTTAATGAGCATTACGGGCGCCCCTGGGACAACACCACCCCGGTGCGCGAATTCCAGTTTGAAGCCCGCGACCGGTTGGAGGAACTGCCGGAACCCCTGCAGGCCATGATCCGGCGCCGGTTGAAGTACCCGACCGGGATATTAAGCCGGAGCGGGTACTTCCTGCTCAATGACACGGCCACGCCGCTCTACGATCCGGCAACCGAATGGTGGCAGCCCCGCCCGGAACGGGATTTCCAGGACTGGTACTTCTTCGGCTACGGGTTGGATTACGCGCGGGGCTTGCAAGATTTCACCGCCCTCTGCGGACCGATTCCACTGTTGCCGAAATGGGCCTTTGGCATCTGGTTCTCCGTGTTCAAGAAAATCGACGATAAGGGCAACCGCGAACTCGTCCGGGAATTCCACCAGCAGAAACTTCCCCTGGACGTGCTGGTCATCGATCTCTATTGGCACACCCACGACTGGTTCGGTTTCGAGTGGAACCGGGCGTGGTATCCGGACCCGAAGGGCATGATCGCGTGGATGCATGCCAAGGGCGTCAAGATCGGACTCAATGTGCATCCGGGCGCATTCCCCGCGAGTGACCCGCAGTTCCAGCCGATCTGCCGCGAACTCGGCGTCAATCCCGCCAACCTCGAGCAGCACAAAACCGACCGGCCTGGCGTCTACAACATCTGGGATATTTCGCGCAAGGAAGACGCGGAGTTGATCGTTGAAAGGCTGCTGCGTCCCGTGCAGGAGGATGGAATTGACCTGTGGTGGGTGGATGGCGCGTCCCCCACCAAAGCCGTGCCGGAGACGGCCTGGACCAACTATGTCTATTTCCAGGCGATGGAGAAACACACCGCCAAGCGCCCGGTGATCCTCTCCCGCTACGGCGGTCTCGGCAACCACCGCTATCCGCTGCAATTCACTGGCGACACGGCGAGCCAGTGGGAGGTTCTGCGGAGCCAGGTGGACATGACGGCGCGCGGCGGGAACGTTGGCAATGCCTATCTGTCGCATGACATCGGCGGGTTCGTGAGCGAGGAATTCTGGGATGGCAAGGTCAACCCGGAGTTATTTGTGCGCTGGGTGCAGTTCGGTTGTTTCAGCCCGGTGATGCGCCTGCACAGTTGCTTCGGCATCCGCGAACCATGGGCGTATGAGAAAAAGGTCAGCGATGCGATCCGCGAGGCGTTCCGGCTACGGATGAGCCTCATCCCGTATATCTACCACTTCAACCATGTGGCGCACACCACCGGACTGCCCCTTTGCCGACCGATCTACCTGCATTATCCCCAGGATGACAATGCCTACCGCTATGCGAGCGAGTATCTGTTTGGCGACCGCCTTCTGGTCGCACCCGTCGCGGCCTCCGGCGGGGAGTTGGTCGTCTATCTGCCGGAAGGCAAGTGGTATCCCTGGGAGAAGAACGCGGCGCTCGTCGGACCACTCAAACAATACCTCCTGATCAACTACAACGAGATCCCCGTCTATGTGAAGGCCGGCAGCATCATCGCCCGCCAAAAGCCAGCGCTCTCGACCGCCCTGGCATCCAAGAAGCATCTCGAACTCGACCTATACCCCGGGGAACCAGGCGAGGCGGCGAAGTTCAGCCTGTATGAGGATGACGGAGAAAGCCGCGATCACCGCAGTGGTGGGTTCGCGTTGACGAGCTTCACCTTCACCTCCCGGAAAAACGGAAATGCCGAACTCACCATTTCGAAACCCGATGGGGAATACGAAGGCATGCCGGCAGAGCGAACGTTCGCCATCAACATCTACACATCGAAGAGGCCTGCCCGCCTCAAGGTAAACGGAGAGATCATCGAGCCCGCGAAGCAAAGTGCCTCCAAGCAGTGCTGGACCTACGCATTCGCGAGGATCTGAAAGCCGTTCGACCAAAACCAAAGTCCAAGCACCACATGAACCAACAGACTCCTCCATCACGCGACGGCGCGATCGGTCAGCGCGTCCACGCCACATGGGCGGGCAACCTGCAGCAGCTGAACGGCGAGCAGGATTCTCTCGCGCCCTTTCGCGCCAAAGCGGACGAGGGGATGGGCACGGTGTTGCCTGAGATCGTCCTCCGAAGTTGGCGGCGGGAGGGGGAGGAATGGATTCCGATCGATGAATGTCCCGTTCCATCGGATGCCGTGTCGGAGGTTTCCTTCGGGGGAGCGTCCTGGGAGAGCCGCTTCACTGGCGACAACGGAGACGAAGCCCGCGAGGTCAGTATCCGGCTCAAGAAGGGGAAGTCGGCGAGCGTCACCGCAAGCGTGCAATTTCGTTTCGACAACTGGTCGAAGGACAACTTCGTGTTGGTGCCGGGAGCGGTTTATAACGGCAACCGGTTTCCTGTTCGCCTGATGCAATACCCGCCCTCGTTTCCGGCGGGCGAACCGGCGGACCGCGTCATCACGGATGTGCCGCGCTTGGAATTCGCAGACGGAGTGCGCTCGGGATTTGATTTAAACACGGGAGACATGACCACTCCGGCCCTGGGCATCTTCTCACCATCGGAGCAGTGCGCATGGATCGTGCTGACCGATCAGGGCGGAAGGTGGGGTAACCACGGGGTCAGTCTCCACGAGAGCGACGACCGTCGGCTCGCGCACGTGTCGATCACCGCACCGGTCCTGCGTCCGAAGCTTTACACCATGATGAACACGGCGACGCCCACGTGGGACACGCCGCCCGTTTTGTCTGCGGGTGACGAGATCACCATCCGGTTCCGTTTGCATCGTTTTTCGGCCATCCGTGTGCAAGACCTCTTCGACCGTTTCGCGCAGCTGCGCAAGGAGCGGTCCGGGTCGTCCGCCCCCTGCACGGATCTTCCGTTCAGCGCGGCCTTCGACATCATCGAGGCAAAATACAACCGCATGAACTGGCGCGATGCTGGCTACTACGGGGTCGGCATCCGGGAAGCGTCCTGGGATGGCGGAAAATACCACGACTGGCAGTGCGGTTGGGTGGGCGGGCTCATGGTGACACATCCGCTCATTATGCGCGGGACGGAGGAGAGCCTGCGGCGCGCCGTGCAAAACATCGGGTGGGCCTTGGAGGAAACGCAATCCGCCTGCGGACTGCTTGCGCCGGTCGTCTGGCAGGGCCGTGTCCTGAGCGATGACTTCAACAGACAGGACGACTTGCCCGTCCGCTGTTTGATCCGGCGCAGCGGGGATGCGCTGTATTTCCTGATCAAGCAATACCAACTCCTGGAGCGCATGGACCCCGCATGGGCCCTTCCGGAAAGCTGGAAAGCCCGCACCTTGCGATTGGCGGAGTATCTTGTCAGGACGTTTGACCGCGAGGGCGAACTCGGCCAGTTCGTGGATTACGACACCGGAGACATTCTCGTTCCCGGGTCCACCGCCGGGGCGATCGTTCCTGCCGGGCTGGCTCTTGCTGGCGAGTATTTTCAGCGAGAGGAGATGGTGGCGGCGGCAGGGCAAATCGCCGGGCGGTATTTCGAGCGTGACGCGCGGGCCGGCCTCACAACCGGCGGGCCGGGCGAAATCCTGCAATGCCCCGACAGCGAGTCGGCATTCGGTTTGCTGGAGTCGCTGGTGATCCTGCATGAATGCAGCGGCGACTCAAAATGGCTGCCAATGGCACTCGACATGGCACGGCAGTGCATGACGTGGTGTGTGAGTTATGACCACCGGTTCCCCCCGGAAAGTTCGCTGGGCCGTCTGGGCGTGCGGTCAACCGGAGTGGTCTGGGCCAACGTCCAGAACAAGCATGGTGCACCCGGCATCTGCACTCTCTCGGGGGATGCGCTTCTCAAATTGTTTCGCGCCACTGGAGACATCCCCTGTCTCGATCTGCTCCAAGACATCGCCCGCTGCCTGCCGCAGTTCCTCTGCCGCGAGAATCGTCAAATCGGCGACCCGTCGCAGATGCAGCCGGGATTCATCTGCGAGCGGGTCAACCTGAGCGATTGGGAAGGAACCGACGGAATCGGCGAGCGCCTTTTCGGTTCCTGCTGGCCCGAAGTATCGATGTTGCTGACCGCCGTGGAGGTCCCGGGCATCTATGCCCAGCCGGACACCGGCATACTCCGGGCCATTGACCAGGTCACTGCGGAGTGGGCGGACGACGCCCGTCGGAGCCTGCACATCAGAAATACGTCCAGCCACCCAGCCCGTGTGACATGCCTCGTCGAATCATCCGGCGAAGCACGAACCAGACGGCTCGGTCCAACGGCCCTGCTAGACTGCCCGGTCGTCCACGTCGGACCGGGGAAACAGGTCACCCATCACGCTACGACTCCATCAACAGCTCGCCCAAACCAAAGTCCAATCACCACATGAAACAACAGGCACCTTCATCACTCGACGGCGTGATTGGCCAGCGCGTCCACGCCATCTGGGCAGGCAACCTGCAACAGCTGAACTGGGAGCAGGATTTTCTCGCGCCCTTTCGCGCAAAAAAGGACGAGGGGATGGGCTATGTGGGGTTGGGCAAGACGCTATCCGGCCTGATCCATGCCGCCCGACTCTACGGGGGTGAGGCCGACGATTTGCGCCGCACCATCGTTGACGAGTTGCTGAGCACGCAGGAGGCCGATGGCTACCTGGGGATCTACGAAGCCTCTTCGCGTACGTTCAAGGTCTGGGATGTCCACGAGCAGTCCTACCTGCTCCAAGCCCTGGTGGAAAATGCCGCAGCCTTTGACGATCCCAAGTCCCTGCAGGCGGCGGAGCGGCTCGGACGCTGGCTGATCGGGCGGTTGTCCGGCGGACGATTGCCCGAAGTGGGAAAAGATTTCCTCTGGAACCCGCTGGCGACCATCGGGCTCGATCGGGCGATGGATGCGCTCTCCCGCGCCACGGGCGACCCGACCTACGCGGCGTTCAACCGCGAGGAACTGGGGCTCACCGATTGGTTTGACCCGATTGTCGAAGACCGCCGGGGAGAGGTCTGCGGACATGCTTACGCCTACCTTGCGCGGAGTCTGGCCCAGCTCGAAGCGAATGAGGAATCCTCGCTGCCCACCGCGACCCAGGCCGTCATTGCCTACCTGCGCGCCGGTGGTGGGCTGGTTGTGAGCGGAACCTGTGGTCACACGGAATGCTGGCATTCCGACCAGCGCATGGATGGGAAATTGGGAGAGACCTGCACCACCGCCTACCTGGTGCGTTGGGCCGCTCACTTGCTGCACCGCACGCACGAGGCATGGTTTGGTGACCTGATGGAGCGGTCGATCTACAACGCCCTTTTTTCCGCCTCGGACCCCTCGGGCCGGCGCATCCGCTACTACGCCGCCGGCGAGGGAAAACGCAAATGGCACGAGGGCGACACGTATTGTTGTCCGGGCAATTACCGCCGGATCATGGGCGAGTTGCCGGGCTTTATCGCCCGTCCGCATCAAAATGGCCTGGCCATCGACCTCTACGAAAGCAGTCGGTTGACGGTCGCGTGCGGTGATCAAGCCGTGGGCTTGCAGATCAAAACGGAGTATCCCTTCGACAACCGCGTCTCCATCGAGTTGGCTCCGGAAGGACCGGCAAGCTTCCCGCTCCACATGCGCTATCCGGGTTGGGCCGATGAGGTGACCGTGAGCCTGAATGGCGAGCGGATCGCCGCGTCTTCCCGGAAAGGCTGGATCACGCTGCATCGCGAGTGGAGAACTGGCGACAGGATCGAACTGGTGTTTGCCATGCCCTGGCGACTGGTTCGGGGTATGCGTCTGCAACAAAACAAGGTCGCGATCCTGCGTGGCCCCGTTGTCTGGGGCGCGGATTCCGCCGACAATGAGGCGCTGGGCGACCGGCTCGGAGAGGTGGTTCCCGACCTGGATTCCTGCCGCCTGAACGATGACCAGCGCCGCGCAACCGTGCGAGCCGAGTTGGATGGCCGGCCGGTGGAGGTTACGCTGGTTCCCTATTACGCTCTCGAGACCGCCTTCACCTACTTTCCGGGACGTCCCGGCATGGGAGACAAACGCGATCACCTGCTCTGGTTGGCGACAGACCCGATTGGTGTCGGCGAGGCTCCCGGCGCCTGACCTGGATCGTAGCACATAAGCAACACAGCCGTACTATGAACACTATGAATCCAGTGGTTGCCACGTCTTTACATGACCGGACCATCCTTCGCGATCTGGTCATGCAGTACAGGGAGATCGCCGCGCACCCTGTCCAGGATGAGCGGCGGCGCCTGTGGTCAGCCCACAACAGCCTCAACGCCACCCGCGTGCCCATCCTCGCCCCCGCCGGACGCTGGAGCAAGTGGTGCATGGAGTACTGGCGCGATGAGCACATGCAATGCACCGACCCGTTTCTGCGGGAGTACGAGCGCAACGTGCGCATCGCTCTTTTTCAATTCTCCGTGGGTGACGACTCCATCCAGGAACCGTGGCTCACGGTCGGCGCCGCCCATTCACGGGGCTGGGGCAATTACTGGGGCGTGCAAGAGGAAGAACAGCACCCTGGTGTGTCCGATGGAGCATGGAAATATCAAGCCGTGATCACACAGTGGGAGGATCGGCAAACGCTCTCCCCGCCGCCGCACCAGATCGATGAATCCGCCACCCGGCAAAAAGTCGAACGACTGCAGGATGTGATCGGCGACCTGATTACCATCAATGTCGAACGCGGCCCGATCTGCCAAGGGTTCGCGTCGGACATCTCCACCGGACTGGCGCGCCTGCGCGGCTTGGAGCAGGTCATGGTGGATGCCTGCGAGTCACCCGACAAACTCAAGGAGTTGGTCGCCTTCATGCGCGACGGGATTCTGGCGAACAACACGGCCGCCGACCAAGTCGGTGACTATTCCCTCACCTCCCAAGTGAATCAGGAACTGTGTTACTGCGACGAACTCGCCTGGCCCCGGGCCAACTCGGGCCCGCGCCGGCGCCAGGACCTCTGGGGCTATTGCGCGGCCCAGGAGTTCACGCTGATTTCACCCGCCATGTTTGAGGAGTTTATCTTCAACTATCAGTTTCCCATCTACCAGCACTTCGGCCTGGTGGCCTATGGGTGTTGCGACGACCTCACCCGGAAAATACCGATCATCAAACGTCTGCCGAATCTGCGGGTGATTGGCGTCAGCCCGTGGGCCGACATGGTGAAGTGCGCCGAGCAGATCGGCACCGACTATGTCTACTCCTGGCGCCC
The DNA here is from genome assembly GCA_964635825.1 of uncultured Victivallales bacterium. GTDB lineage: Bacteria > Verrucomicrobiota > Kiritimatiellia > UBA8416 > JAIOPI01 > CAZWQJ01. The sequence continues at coordinate 33,299 of CAZWQJ010000013.1, forward strand.
AAACCCCACCGACCAGGTTTGCACCGACTGGGATGAAACGCGTATTCGCAACATTCTGCGCGAGGGGCTCGTCGCCAGCCGCGGTTGCCGGGTGCACATCCACCTCAAGGACACCGAGACGTTGCAGGGCGACCCTTCCCGTCTTGCCCGATGGGTAAAGATCGCCCGTGACATCGTTGAAAAGGATTAACCGAAACACCAACGGGAACAACGCACTCATGAAACAGACAACCGCCAGACCACCGCAGCCGTCCCCGCGCGCTGAAGCCGATGAGGAGCCTGTGGCTGCAATCGCACCGCAACCCTTTGACCCGGCTCTTGCGGGCGGTGACCATGCCTGGCCGGAGCACGGGATGTTCGCCGAAGATGGCGCGTACGTACTCACGGATCCCGCGACGCCGCGGCCCTGGCAGAATCTGCTCTCGAACGACGAGTACTTGCTTTCGATCAGCCAGTTGGGAACCGGGTTCTCCACCTACGGCGGAATTTTCGCGAACCGGGTGACGCGCTCGTACGCGGAGCTGGAATTCGACGATAAGCGCAGCGGGCGGTTCTTCTACCTGCGCGACGCGGTGACCGGGAGATATTTCTGCCCGACGGTCTTTCCCGCTCATGTTTCGTTGGATGGATTTTCTGACTATGCGTGCCGCTACGAACCGGGATCGATGCGCTGGGAGGTCAGCCGTGACGGGATTCAGGTGGTTCTCGAGTCGCTGGTCTGCCAGAAGGAAAACACCGAGTTGCATCGCCTGACACTCACGGATCTGGAGGGCCGTGACCGGACCTACGACGCCTTCCTATACCTGGAATGGGCATTCTCGGGCGCGCCTGAGTATTCGGGTTTTGCGATCGATGCCGGATTCGACCCCGCGGGCAACACCCTCTGGGCGAACGTGAAAACGCATCCGCAATACCGATTCCACCAAACCGGCTTTATCACCGCCAGTGCGCCGATCCTCGACTTCGACTGCCGCCGGCTCGCGTTCGAGGGGCCACTGGGCTCGATCCAGCGCCCGCAGGCCGTCGAACGCGGCCGTTGCCGGAACTCGGGGCCGCCCATTATCGGCACCACCACCGGCGCGGTGCGGGTTCGCGCGTCGATTCCTGCCGGCGGGTCCACGACGGTTCTGTTCTCGGTCGGGTTGGTGCCCGATCGTGCCCATCTTGCGGAGCGTGCCGTTGCCGCGCAGTCGCCGGAGCGCTTCGAGCCGGAGCGCGCGGCGGTGGCCCGGTATTGGGCGCAGATCGCCGCCCGCCAACGGGCGGAGCTGCGTGACGTGAGCGGACCGCTGGCGGCCTTCCTCGGGCGCTGGCTGCCCTGTCAGGTTATCCAGAACGCCCGCTGGACCCGTTGGGCCGCACACAAGGGCTACCGCGACGTGCTGCAGGATGCCGCCGGAGCGCGTCTGCTCGACCCCGCCCGCGCCCGGCGTATGATCGTCGCGGCCGTTTGCCATCAGCGCAGCGACGGACACGCGCCGCGCGGCTGGGATCCTGCGCCCTGGGGGAAGCACCAGTGGATTGATTCCAGGGACAGCGCCTATTGGCTGTTCTACAGTCTCGACGCCTACCTCCGCGAAACCGCTGACTTCGGGCTGCTCGGCGAAGCGCACCCATTCATCGATGCCGCTGAGCCGGTCACGGTCTGGGAGCACCTGCTGCGCGCGGGCGCGTTTCTCTGGACGAACCGCGGGGCGCATGCGCTCTGCCTGATGGGGGAAGGCGACTGGAATGACAGCCTCAACACCGTCGGCATCGGTGGTAAGGGGGAATCGGTCTGGTTGACCCAGGCCCTGGCCCACGGGCTGCTGCTCATGGAGCACATGGCGAACGCCAGCGGACGCGCCGCGGAGGCCGACGACTTCCGCCACCGCCGTGTGGAGCTTGCCGACGCGCTCGAAGCCCATGCCTGGGACGGCGCCTGGTATCGCCGCGGCTACAGCGACAATGGACGCGTGATCGGCAGCGTGGAAGCGACGGAGGGCGGCCACATCTACCTGCTGCCGCAGGCCTGGGCGACCATCTCCGGCACCGCGCCTGAGCACCGCGCCCGCGCGGCGCTCGAGGCCGCCGAAGCCAGACTCGGAACCCCACACGGCCCGCTGCTCTACACGCCTGGTTACACGTCATTCCAGCCGCACCTTGGGCGCATCTCCGGTGGCGGTTCGGAAAGCGACGCCATCTACGTGCATGCGGCCCTGTTCTATGCGCACGCGCTCCTGCTGCGCCGCGACGCCGACCGCGCGTGGGAGGTCATTCGTCGCGTCCTGCCGGCCTCGGGCGTGCTGCCGTCCTCGCGCTCGGGCGCCGAACCGTTCACCTGCATCAACGCCATCACGGGGTCCGGGTGGTCCTGGCCCGGCTGGAGCTACACCGGTTGGTGGAGCGCCTCGCCGTCGTGGCTCCTGCAAATTCTCGTGGAGGGTTTCCTCGGTGCCCGCGCGGAATTCGGTGGCCTGCGCATCGATCCGTGCTTGCCCACGGCCTGGACCGGCGCGTCGCTCACCCGCCACTTTCGCGGCGCCGAATACCGCATCACCATCCGCAAACCGGCGGGTCCGGCGCAGCAGGGGCCCGCGATCCGGGTCAACGGCGTCCCGTCGCCATCGAACCTCCTGCCCCCCGCACCCGCGGGCTCCATTGTCGACGTGACGTGTGAGTTCTGACACGAGGGACGGCATCGCATGCACAACACAGAGAAACTCAGGGAGCTCTACACCCATACCCGGGAGTCCGGGGTGGCGTTCTGCGCCCAACCGCGAACCACACCGCTCTGCCAACTGCCGCATGGGGATTTCACGCTATCCGATCGGCCGGTGGACGAGTGGGTCGCGTGGGTGGTGGGCAATTATCACCGCCACGTGGCCTTGCAGGAGCGGGTCGGCGATGATTCGGTGCCCACGGCGAAACTGGTCACCGGTACTCACATCTACGCGGCCGCCTTCGGCAGCCCCGTCAAGACGTTTGCGGAAGACAATCCCTGCGCGCGGCCCTTCGTCACCACCGCCGCGGAAGCGGATCGGATTGTGGTGCCTCGCATCGAGTCGTCGCCGACGCTGGCGCGCGTCATCGAACTGGGGCACAAGGTGGTCCGGGAGCTGGGGCCCGATGCGTATCTGGCCCCGTGTGACATGCAGACGGGCTTCGATACGGCCTGTCTGATCTGGGATAAGACGGAGCTGTACTGCGCGATGATGGATGACGAAGGCCAGAAGGCGGTCCAACGCCTGGCCGCCAAGTGTGCGCAGCTATTCAAAGACTTCCTGGTGCTCCTGCGGAGGGAGTTCCCGCAGATGAGCCCCTTGCATTGTCCCGGCGCCTGGTGCCCGCCGGAGCTCGGGCCGTGGATGTCCAACGACGAATGCGGTGCGCTCAACACCCCGATGTTCGAGACGTACCTGCTCCCCGAACTGGTGGACTTGGCCGAGACCTTCGGCGGGATCGGCATGCACTGCTGTGCCAACGCCGAGCACCAGTTCGCCGCCTTCCGCAAGATTCCCAATTTCTACGGCTTCAACCGGGTGCGGGCGCAACAGGGCTACCGCACGATTCTCGATCACCTGGCTGGCCCGGGGTCCCCGACGCATGTGCTGGCGTGGATCGAGGCCGAGGATGTAGCCTACCTGGTCCAACACGCGCCACCCGGCACGCGGTTCATTTTTCAACATTTCGCCGAAGACGCGGACGATGCCCGGTCCTGGCTGGACCGCATGCGACGGATTGCATCGGCGCCGGACAAACCACGGGAGGCCGGATTATGAGCAACGTTTTATTGTTCCGTCGCGACATGACAAGCAAATGCGTGCATCTTCTCAGACGAACATCGAACACGGAACATCCGCCTTCGCCGGGATGCTTCGGCGGGACAAGTCGAACATCCAACGCCGAAGTTCGGAGGTCTGGACTTCGATGTTCGGCGTTCGATGTTGGACGTTCAATGTTCATTGGGCTGCGGACGGTCGGGTTGGGGGTGGTGGCCGCCGCCCTCGCGTTCTCCAGCGGTTGTGCCGGATTGCAGCCGGTCAAGTCGCCGCCCCCGTCGCCGGCGGCCGTGGTGGCGCCGCCGGCGTCCGGCGTTGTCATCGACGGCAAGCTTGACGATGCCGTTTGGCAGACGGCCCCGGCCTACGCGCTTGGGTTCGACGCCGGCACCGCGGCCGGCGGCCGTGGGGTGACGGAACCGGGGCAGGTGCAGTTCGCGAGCGACGCGACGACTCTCTACGTGGCATTCCGTTGCGAGGATGCCGACGTGATGGCGCGGGGCGGCGGCGACGAGAAACAGCTTTACCTGACGGGCGACCTGGCCGAGATGTTCCTGGCCGTTGAGGGGCGGGAAACCTACTGGGAACTGCACCTCACGCCGACAGGCCAGACACGCGCGTTCGTGATCCCGAGCCACGGCTATATCGGCTTGCGCGATCCGCTGTCGGCCGCGCTGGCCCTGCAGGGCGCCACCCAGGTTGACGGCACGCTGAACGACTGGACGGATCGCGACCGCGGCTGGACGGCCGAAATGGCGATCCCGCTCGATCAGCTTGTCGGCGCCGACGGAACCCCCGCGCCACGCGGTCGCTTGCGCGTTTTGGCCGGTCGCTACAACTACGGCCGCCAACTCATTTCGCCCGAGACCACCATGCACCCCGTCATGCCGATTATCTGGTTTCACATGACCGACCGCTACGCGCCCTTGCGCCTGACTTTTTCGGGAGTGCGGGCCGCCCAGCAGCCTCCTTATGACACCCCCCCGCCTGCCGATGCTCCCTACTATCGCGTGCGGTATGAAGCTTCCACCAAGGAAGGCGAGCTGATCTATCCGGTGACTTACACCCTGTGGGTGCCCAATGATGTGAAGACCTTGCGGGGAGTGATTGTCCATCAACACGGTTGCGGTGAAGGCTCCTGCAAGTCCGGACAAACCGGCGCCTACGATCTCCACTGGCAGGCACTCGCGAAGAAATACGACTGCGCATTGATGTCGCCCTCCTATGAACAGCCGGAGAAGGCCAGCTGCTGGCTGTGGTACGATCCCCGCAACGGCTCCGATGTCGCGTTTCAAAAATCCTTGAGCGACCTGGGAAGCAAGAGCGGGCATCCGGAACTGGCCACCGTGCCGTGGGCACTCTGGGGACACAGTGGCGGCGGGTATTGGGCGGGCAGCATGGTGCTGCTCCACCCCGAGCGCGTTGCCGCGGCCTGGCTGCGCTCCGGTGTGCCTCCGGTCAAAGCAGCGGAAGGCAACCCTGCGCCCTACGCCATCTCCGATGCCGCCTGTCAGGTGCCGGTGATGTGCAATCTCGGGACGAAAGAAGGCGTGACGGTCAAGGATGGCGAGTTCGGAGGCGTCTGGGCTGCCAATGAAGTTTTCTTCCGGGAGATGCGATCCAAGGGCAGTCTCATCGGGGTGTCGGTCGACCCCAACAGCAGCCACGACTGCAACAATCAGCGCTACCTCGCCATCCCGTGGTTTGATGCCTGCCTCGGCGCCCGTCTCGGCAATGGGGGTGACACCAAGTTAAAAGCCATGCCCACCGAAGGCGCATATCTCGCGCCCTTGCTCGGCGATGCCGCCCAGCCTGCTGCGAAATTCTCCGGTGATGTCAAAGCCGCAATCTGGTTGCCCAACGAACGGGTGGCCAAAGCCTGGGCGGAATATGTCAAGGATGGCAATGTGTCCGATGCGACGCCGCCACCCGCCCCTATCAACGTGCAGCATGCCAACAACACCCTGACGTGGCAGGCGGAGGCCGATTTCGAAAGCGGCATTGCCGGTTTCATCATCGAACGCGATGGCAAGGAACTCGCCCGCGTTCCGGAAACACCCACCGACCCCAGTGGTCGTCCGATTTTTCAAAAGAACGGCTACTGGGTGGTCTTAGCGGCACCTTCGCCGGGGGTGCTTCCCATTGGCCGTCCAATTTTTCAAAACAACGGCTACAGCGATTCCCCCACTCCCCCGCTCGCCGAAATGAAGTACACGGACACCACGGCTAGGCCCGGGGAGAACCATACTTACCGCGTCTTCACCGTAAACAGTGTGGGCTTGAAATCGGAGGCGACGCCGGGCCTATGATCGCGACTCCGCATGCCAACACAGACTGGTTCCACCAGGCGAAGTGGGGCGTGATGCTTCGCTACCTGGCCGGACAGCCAAGCTTTGAGAACGAAGCCAGCCTGTCGCCGGAGGAGTGGAACCGGCAGGTCGAGGCGTTCGATGCGCATAGGCTTTTAACGTCACGGAGACAGAACGAATAAGGGGAGACGAGTCTAATGATCCAATCGGACCAGCCAGACACGTTCTTCACCGCCATGGCATCGGGCGGAAAAGGTCCCGTAAGACCGGACATGGAGGAGATACCGGCCCCGTGCCTGCCCGAAGTCCGGCTTCCCATAGCACACGACCCCTCAGTCGCGGCTCCGGCGCGGCACGAGAAGATGGACGGTCCGTCCAAGCTGTCCTCAAGAGTTAGTCAGTTGCGGGCGCACTACCGGCCTTTCCTCCGCAACACCCCGCTTGCAGTCAACCTGCGAACCGACCGGCACGCGGTGACGGGTGGAGAGGCGACGGATGTCGAAGTCTGGCTCTTAAACGATCTGCCACATCCGCAGAAAGACCTACGGGTGGTCTACTCCGTGGAAATGGACGGGCGCGTTCTTCTTCGAAACCGATGCCTGGTGGGCCTTGATGCGGCAACGGCTTCCTGCCAAGGCCGCCTCCAATGGAAAACCCCGGACGTCCATGCAGAGAGCCCTCTCAAAATCTGCGCAAGCCTTCTTGACAGCTCCGGAACAGTTCTCCACGACTATGATCTAAGCCTTCAAGTCTTTCCACAGTTCGACAATCAACTGCTACGGAAAAGCCGTGTGGCCGTCATCGGCAACCCTGGAGGACGCGCCTGGTCTCTGGCCGAGTCATTTGGCGCCAGTCCGGAAAATTGGAATTCGGACTCCAGTCCCGATATCCTGATCGTCGATGATGCCGGCAGGCTGGCCGCCGAAAACAAGCCCGTTACCGATTATCTTTCCGCAGGCGGCGTGATGCTCGGGCTCTCACAGCCGCATGGGGCAATCTGGCGCATGGCGGACAGGCCGGTCAAGATCATCCCCCTTGTCGGGCATCAGTTCGTAAGCCGCAAGACGGGACATCCGGTCGTCAGTGGTTTCGCGCCAGACCACTTCAGTCTTTGGTTCGACCACCAGCGAGGGAGGATCGCCCACCTTCTTGATTCGGGGCTCGAAGGCGAAGGGCTTACTCCGATCACGCTCACGGCACACGGAATTTGGTATACGGAGCGCCGGGAGATTCCGGCAGGGGCGGAATTGAAGGTCGGATACGGACTTGTGATCTTCGATCAGGTTTTCGCCGCCGAAAGGCAGAAAGGCGAGCCCAGGGCTTCGGCATATCTTGAAGCCATTTTCCGATATTCTTTGAACATGCAAATTGAGGTGAAATGAAGAGGCTTCAGCGAGCGAACACGGATTGGTTCCACCAGGCGAAGTGGGGCGTCATGCTCCATTATCTGGCCGGAATGCCCAGTTTTGAGAATGAATCCAAGCTGTCCGGGGATGAGTGGAACCGGCAGGTGGACGGTTTTGACGTTCCTGGTATTGTCCATCTGCTCCAGAAGATCAATGCCGGCTACCTCATCTTCACGATTGGGCAGTCTTCCGGCTATTACTGCTCACCCAACGCGACCTACGACAGGATCGTGGGCGTCACGCCCAGCCGCCTCTCCCGTCGGGATCTTCTTGGCGAGCTGGCGGAGGCCTGCGCCGCCGCCGGCATCCCGCTGATCGCCTACCTGCCGGTGCATGGTCCGACTGCATACATCGAAGCGAACGAGGCGCTCGGGTTCACCCCTACCTGGGATGCCTCGAACTGGGGATTGAAGCCGGGAAGCTACCAGGCCCACAAGCCGGTCGACGAGCGCCTGTCCGTGGCGCAGCGCAACTGGGAGTCCATCATCCGCGAATGGTCGCTGCGCTGGGGCGGGAACGTCCGGGGCTGGTGGCTTGATGGGTGCTACCACGCCGACAAGATGTACCGACACGACGACGCACCGAACTTCGCCTCCTTCGCTGCCGCCCTTAAGGCGGGCAACCCCGATGCCATCATCGCTTTCAACAGCGGCGTCCAGACCATGGTCAAGCCCACATCCGAGTTCGACGACTACACGGCCGGCGAGGTGAATGAGATGCCCACGCCGAACAAGTTCTACGAACTGAGCCGCTTCATCGACGGTGCGCAATTCCACCTGCTTTCGTTCCTCGGCACGTTCTGGCGCGACGGTGCGCCGCGCTATCCGGATTCCTTGGTCATCGAATACACCAAGTATATCAACAGCCTAGGCGGTGTGATGTCCTGGGATGTGCCTATCGACTCGGGGGGAAACGTCCCAGCGTCCTTCATCCGTCAACTCCATGCCATCGGAACGCAGTTGTGAAGGAGTCCCGGAAACGAAACCATGTGCCGCGCGATGTGTTTGCCGCTATTGCGGCCGGCGACACTGCGAAAACCGGGAGTGCCCTGACCGTCCCCGGGCCGCCGGCGATCCCCGAACGGGTGCTGCCGCTGAATGGGGCAGAGGCCGGGATGGCGTTCCGGCCCCGGCCTCGCGTCGATACTCCCGCGAAACTGGCGCGCGAGCTTGTGCGACTACGCAAGCGCATGGCGCCCTATCTGCGCGACCTCGCAGCGCCGCTGGAGTCGCTTCGGCGGCGACAGGCCCTCAAGACCTTTGACTGGCGCGAAGAAACTGCGGCCGACCGGCACGATTTTCGCTCCGTCCTGGATGGCAAAGGGCTCTGGGAACCTGTGAGCATTCCGCACTATGGTCCGCCGCTCGGACGTGCCGCCACGCTTTATCGAACATCCTTCAACGTGACCCAGGCCATGCTGGACCAGGGGGCGGTCTTTGTCTGCTTCCGTGGGGCCGACTATCGCGCACAGGTCTTTGTCAACGGCTCGCTGGCCGGAACCCACGAAGGCTTCTTCGCTCCGTTCGAGTTCGATGTCACGGCCTGCGTTCGGCGCGGTGCGAACAGCCTGCTGGTTCGCCTCGAGAATGATGCGATCTGCATGGGCAACAATTCGTGGGGCAAGGATGGCCACTTGTACGAAGGCGACAAACTTTATGCCGCCACGGGTCCCGGTTGGGACGATTCGACCGTCGGGTGGCATCACTGTCCGCCGGGAATGGGGCTCTATCAGGACATCAGCGTGGAAGGACGCGCCCCCCAGCACGTCTGGGACCTGTTTGTTCGACCGCTGCCCGACGAGCAGCGCGCCGAACTGTGGGTCGAGGTCCATAACACGGAGCGCGTCCGCCGCCCGGTGACGCTGGCGATCGATGTCGAGGGACTCAATTTCCGTTCCCGCGTGGTCAGGGCGTTGCGGCACGAACCCGTGGCGCTCATGGGACCGGGAGCGAACCGGATGATCGTCTCGGTGCCGATGCCGCGCGCACGCCGCTGGCATCCCGATCACCCGTGGCTCTACCGGGCCACGGTCACCGTGTTCAATGAAAAGGGTCAGGCAGTCGACCGCCTGGCAAGACACTTCGGCATGCGCACATTCCGGATCGACGAGCGCGGCGACCCCAAGGGGCGGTTGTTTCTGAATAGCGAACCCATCCGTTTGCGCGGCGCCAATACCATGGGGCACGAGCAGGTGGCCGTGATGCAGGGAAACCTAGGGCAACTCCACGACGACATCCTCCTGACCAAACTCGGCCACATGAATTTCTGGCGGCTGACACAGCGGCCGGTGCAGGCGGAAATCTATGATGCCTGCGACCGCCTGGGCCTGATGACCCAGACCGACTTGCCGCTCTTCGCCGTCCTGCGGCGCAACCAGTTCTGCGAAGCCGTCCTCCAGACCGAGGAAATGGAACGCCTGGTCCGTTGCCATCCCTGCAACATCCTCGTCAGCTACATTAACGAACCGTTTCCCGCAAGTTGGGGCGACCGCTCGCAGCGGCAGCTCACGCGCACCGAGCTGCTGGCGTTCTTCCGCGCCGCCGACGAGGCCGTGCGCCTGGCCAATCCTGACCGCTGCATCAAGCCGATCGATGGCGACTACGATCCGCCGGGGCCGGGTCTGCCGGACAATCACTGCTACTGCGGGTGGTACAACGGGCACGGAGTGGAACTCGGGCGGCTGCACAAGGGGTTCTGGCAGGCCGTCAAACCCGGTTGGTATTACGGCTGCGGGGAATACGGGGCGGAGGGGTTGGATTCGGTTGACCTGATGCGGCGGCGTTACCCGCCGGCCTGGTTGCCAGGCGCCGGCACCCCCGAGTCTGCGTGGACACCTACCAACATCACGAGCGCCCAGACCGGCAATCATCACTACCTGTGGTTCGATACCCAGACATCCCTCGCGGGCTGGGTGGCGGCCAGCCAGGCGCACCAGGCCTGGGCCACGCGCCTGATGACCGAAGCCTTCCGCCGCGATGCGCGCATGGTCTCGACGGCTATTCATCTGCTGATCGATGCCTGGCCGGCGGGTTGGATGAAGGCGGTGATGGACTGTGAACGCCGGCCCAAACCGGCCTACTTCGCCTATCGCGATGCTTTGATGCCGCTGATGGTCAACCTGCGCACGGATCGGCACGCCTATTTCGGAGGCGAAACTGCGGAACTCGAAGCCTGGATCTGCAACGATACCAATGCCGCCCCGCGAGGTGCCCGACTGGCCTATCGGCTTGAAGTTGACGGCGCCGTCATAGCAGGCGGCACGGTGGCGGTGACGATACCGCGGGGAACAAGCGCCTGTCTCGGGCGGATTCACTTCCGGTTGCCGCGTGTCGACAATCGCACACGCGCAGTCGCACGCCTGGCGCTGCTCGACGCCGCGAGTAGGGTTCGTCACGACACCGCGCTGGAACTGGATCTTCTCGTGCAGCCACAGGCAGACCCAGGGAGCCCGCGTGTCGCCGTTGTTGGCCGTCGCGGTGGCGTCGCCGCGCGCCTGGTCCGTGAACTGGGCCGGGTGCCGCGGTTCACGCTCGCCGGGCATCCCGAGACCATTGTGATCGACGACCTGCCGGTGTTCCATGCCGCGGAGTCGCGGATCCGGGACTTGGTCGCTGCGGGGGCGGTGGCGGTGGTCATCGAACTGCCGGAAGGGACGCATACGATCTTCGCCTCCGACGTGGCGGTAAAGCCCTCCGGGATGGGCGAGCGGCACTTTGTGTCACGCGCGACCGGGCATCCGCTCGTGGCCGGGTTCCAGCCCCACGATTTTCGCTTCTGGCACGATCGAGCAGTGGGGCGTCCCGCGCCCTTGCTGGGGCAGCTCATGACGGCACCAGGCTGGCAAACGGTGCTGGCGACCGGTCAAGGCGGCTGGGGGCTCGACTGGACGCCCGCGGCCGCTGCCGTGGAACGGCGCCTGGAGCAAGGAGCCGTCCGGATTTGCCTTGTGCACCTCGCGGGGCGGCTCGACAATCCCGTGGCGAGGGTGTTCGCGCAACGGCTCATCGGCACTCACGTGCCGTCCGTAATCAAAGAAGACATCCGGCCATAACGAGTCGCGAAAGAGTCCGGCGTGCGATTCATTTCAAGGGGGTTGCTGGATCAACAACTACCTGAACCGTAAGCACAACCCGCGTGGAGATGAACGAGACGAGGCTTGATGTCGTTCAGGCCGTAAGGATTTGCCAGGCGCTCCAGCTGTCTGCACCCAAGGAGGTGCGGCAGATGGAGGGGGAGTTGTCCGAGGGGGACGATCCCCCTTACGTATCGGATTGCCACAGCGGACTGCTCGTCTCGATTTCTGGTATGCACCGTGACGCCAGAAGTAATTCAGCCCGATATGAAAAATCGGTGCAAAGCGCTGGTACTCAGCGTGCTTTGCAGGGAGCGGTGGCGAAATAAAAAGGAATGGAGCGGGAGACGGGGATCCGCCTCCGCCTATTGGGCTACGGCGGACAAGTCGAATGCGCCTGCGGGCGCCGCTTTGCGCCGGAGGCGGGCCGCGAGGATTCAAAAGCGGTGATCCATCCGCGGCCCTGACCGGATTTCAGGAAGATCTCGCGTTGGCGAGCGGTCGGGTAGTCGGGGCAGAGTTCGGTTTTCAAGGCTTTGTGACCGACGTTGTCCCCAAATGCCTGTCTTGACGGGGGTGACAAGGGCTTTGGCTTCCTTGCGGGCAATGCGGGCGATTTCCTGCCTCAGTGGGGAGCCGAAGTTTGGCATGTCGGCTCCCTTTATACCGCCAGCAACGAATCCGCCGGTATGTTCAACTCTTTGTGCAGCCGCCGCATCATGGTGACGGATAGGCGGCGTTTACGGCTCAGCACTTCCGACACCCGACTCCGCCCGCCCAGGTAGGTGGCCAGATCGCTCTTTGAAAGGCCCAGTTGCTCCATGCGAAACTTGATGGCGGAAATCGGGTCGGGCGGCGGGATGGCATGGTGCTTGGCTTCATAGGCTTCAACCAGCGTCACCCACAATTCCAGGAGGTCACCTTGGGGCGTGTTCGGCCTGGCGTCCCAGAGGCGGTCAATCTCCTTCAAAGCCGCCGCGTGGTCCCGTTCATTCTTGATGGGCTGAATTTTCATCAGATCGTCTCCACGTCGATGCGGTCGTAATCGCTGTGCTTACCGATGAACCGGACGTACACGATTCCAAATGCGTACTGTACCTTAACGACGAGCCTGTACTTGTTTCCGCCGATGTTGAACACGATTCGGTTCCCGCCCACGATGCTGGCCGATGGGTAGTCGCGCTTGATGTCGTTCGGTGATTGCCAGCCCGCCCGTTTCGCCTCCGTATTCCACGCCCGCAACGTCCAGCCGCCAATTATCGCCCAGTCTACCGCCCAGCGTATCGTTCACCCGCCCCAAACAGGCCAAATTCCCATTCATGTCCCGATTTGGGAAAGGAATGGGCGGTTCGGGGGGATTGGCTTAAAAAAAGAGGGCACTCAGGTGGTCTGAGTGTCCAGAAAAGAAATGGAGCGGGAGACGGGGATCGAACCCGCGACGTCCAGCTTGGGAAGCTGGCATT
>CAZWQJ010000014.1:0-45846 GCA_964635825.1 uncultured Victivallales bacterium
GCACCATGTCGCCCGAAGGGGCGGAGCACCTCGATGCCGCCGTGGCCACCGTGCGTGATCTGATCGACCGACCGCTGTCGTGATCGGGCCGCCCGCCGTGCGCGGCTGGCCAGCAGCCTAAACCCGCCGCCCGTTCATCGGGTGGCGCTTTTGCCGCCACCCGCACCCGTTCCGGATGACCTCGTGCCCTGAAAAGCGAACGAACGCCCTGCGGGTGCGGGGCGTTCGTTCTGGAAGAAGGGGACAACCGAGGGAACCTGTCTCGAGGGTTTCCGGGTGTGGGAGGTAGGCGGACAGACTCGCCTCGGGTTGTCCTTAAATGTATGAGTGTTTAAATCGTGGATTCAAGTTATGCATGATTGAGTTGGTCTTGTCTACGGCAAACTTCACTTTCGGGCAAAAACTTTTTCGCGTTGCGCTTGGGGGCGGGGCCCCCGGCCACGATCCTTCGATTATGGGGCATTCATGGCGCGTACGGACGCGGCCTGGGTGGCGTGCTGCTGCGCGCGGCGCGTGCGGATTGCATAGGCAATCTGCTGCATGCGCGCCAAGATGCGGGCTTCAACGACGTCCACGTGTTTAGGGACATGCAAATGGGTGTGAGCCAGGTTGAGGATGCCCTGGATGCCGGCGGCCACGAGCTGGTCTGCCACGAGTTGGGCCGCGACCGCGGGCACGGCGACCACGCCGATGTCGACCTTCTCGTCGCGCACCACGCGGGCGAGCTGGCCCATGGCGCGAACGGTCAGGGGGCCGACCTTGCGGCCGACGATCTTGGGGCTCGCGTCGAAGATGGCGACGGTCTTGAAGCCATGCTCCTCGAAGTCGGCGTGGAGGGCCAGGGCGCGCCCGAGCAAGCCGGCGCCGATGATGACATTGCGGTGTTCCGTCTTGGCGCCCAGCACTTCACCGAGCACATCTTCGAGGCGGCTCACCAGGTAGCCGCGTTTGGAGACGCCGGTCAGGTCCAGATGCGACATGTCCTGGCGGACGGTGGAGGTGGTGAGGCCGAGCGTCTCTGCAATTTCGCGCGAAGAGACCCACTCCTGCCGGACCTTCTTCAGTTCCCGCACATGGGTCAGGTAGCGAGGAAACCGCCGCAGAACGGGACCGGGGAGACGAGGCTGATTCTCTGATTGCATACGCTCAAGCTTTCCACGCCCAGATGCGACTGGTAACGTGAGGCTAGCAGCGGTGCGCAATAGCGTCAAGGGCTTAACGTTAATTTTATGTTGGATACGCGGCAACGCGCGGGGCGGGGAGACGAGCGGCGGGGCCGGTGGCCATGGGGGCGCCGGATGGGTCTGCTGGCGCTGGTCGGCGTGGGGGCGGTGGGGGTGGTCCTGCGGGTGCTTGATCTCGACGTGATGGAGTTCAAGTACGATGAAGTGACGGCTCTGCAGATGGCGGAGCGTTGTGTGGCGGGCGACCTTCCGCTGCATGGGTTGACGAGCGGGGTGGGCGGGCGCAACCCGCCGGGGTTCATCTATCTGCTGGCGCTTCCGCTTGCACTGGGCGTTTCCACGCTGGGAATCGGGGTGCTGGTGGCGCTGGCCAATGTGGCGGGTGTGTTCGTCCTCGCTGGGGTGGGCCGCCGGATGGCGGGCATGCGCGTCGGCCTCGGCGTCGCCCTGCTCGCCGCGACGCATCCCTGGCTGGTTCTGTTTTCCCGGAAGATCTGGGCGCAGAGCCTGTTGCCGTTGGCCATGCCCCTGTTCCTGTGGTGTTGGATGACGGCGCACGAGCGGGAGCGGTCACGGGCGATCGTCTGGGCCCTCCCGTTGCTGGCCCTGATGCTCAACCTGCACTACTCCGCGCTGGCCCCGGCCCTGGTGTTTGGCGGGTGGCTGGCGGTGGCGCTGGTCCGGCGGCGGGTGCACGTGCCCATGCTGGTCTGCGGCGCGCTGCTGGCGCTGGCGATGATGGTGCCCTTCCTGGTGCATCTGGGGAGCACCGGCTTCCGCGATGTGTCCGTGTCCGTGGATGCGGGTGCTCACGGCCCGGGGCTTGGCTCCCTGCTGGTGGCGGCGCATTCCGCGTTTGCCATGTGCCACGCCCGCGGGCTGGGCGCCCCGTTTGTCTTTGGACCGGCCGCGCTCGCCGCCGCGCTTCCCGGCCGCCTGGCCGCCGCCGTGGATATGGCCGCGCTCTTGAGCACCGTGGCGGTCATGGCGCTGGCCGTGTTGGGGGTGCGGTCCAGCCAGCACGAGGCCCCGGGCGCCCCAGGCCATAGGTCCGGTCGCTGGCTCGCGGCGTACGCACTGGCCCCGCTGCTCTTCTGCGGATTGGCTGGCGTGACGGCGCCGCCACATTACTTCATCATCGCAACGGCCCCGCTCCTGCTGTTGGCGGCGCGCGGCGCCGGTCGGTTGTCGTCAGGCCCTGGTGCCGCCGCCCTGTTGCTGGCGCTGGCGGGCGTTGGCACCGCCGCCTGGCTGCTGGTGCTGTCGACCATTCGGACGCATGGCGGGACGGGGGGCGACTACGGCCTTGCGTACCGCATCCAGACGCGCGCGGCGGCCGCACTGGCGGCCGATGGCGTGCGTTCCGCGGAGCTGGATGGGCGCTGGATGCGCGACCAGGCCGTCGGCGTTTGCTACCTGCTGGACCGCATGCCGTCACCCAAAACCGCCCGTGCCACCGCGGCGGCCACACCACGGGTTCTGCTGGTGGATACTTTGATTTATCCCGACGCCCTGCGTGCCGACGCGCCCCCGGTCGGCATCCGCTGGATCGGGCCGCTGGCGATCTGCGAACTCGGGGGCGGCTCGTCTCCGCAATAGCGCTTGGCGGCGATGTGCGCTTGAGATGCGAGGCGGGCTGGGTTATACAAGGCTACGCCGAGGACAACATGCAAGACCGTTCAGACGATCCCGTCGTGGAAGATCCGGAAGTGCTGCCGCCGGAAGGCGAGCCGCGTGCGCGCCGGGCCCGCCGCACGGGGCGAAATCTGGCGGATGCCTTCGGCCCGCTTGCGGCGGCGGTGTTGGTGGACGCGGTTGATTTTGTCAGTTTCGGGCAGATTGGATTGTTGGTCGGAATGTTTGTGGGTGGGACGTTCACCTATGTGTACACGTCCATGTATGGCCTGCCGGTGTGGCAGCGGATGCTGTGGTCGATTGCGGCGGGGTTCTATTGCCTGCTGCCGAGGACCCAGTTAATTCCGATGGCGACGCTGGTGGTGGCGTTCTCGCAGTACTGGCGCCGCCGGGGCCGGCGGGGGTAGCGCGTGGCGCGGTCCGGGAGGCGGCGCCAGCGGCGATGGGAATCATGACGAGGAAGGGAAACCAACGATGAGCGATGAACAGTCACGTCTGCGACCACCACCGGTTCCGCGCCGCGCGGCACCCCCGGCCCGAACGCGGAGCCTCTCCGTTGGGGCCATCGCCGGCTACGGGGTCTTCCTGCTGCTGGCCTTCATCCCGGCCTTCATCTGGTTCGGTTGCCGCATTGAACCGCGGGCCGGCGAACTCGCGATCCTGACGCGCAAGACCGGAACCAACCTGGCGGCCGGAGAGATCCTGGCCACCAAGTCCGGGCAGAAGGGGATCCAGCTGGATGTCCTGAGCGAAGGGCGCTACTTCCGCAATCCGTACGTTTGGAACTGGGAGCTGGGCACGATCACGGATATTCCCGCCGGAAAGCTGGGCGTGCAGACGCGCCTCTTCGGCGACGATCTGCCCCCCGGGCAAATTATCGCGTCGGAAGGGACCAAGGGCATTGTCGAGGACGTGCTGCGCCCCGGCCGCTACCGCATCAACAGCTACGCCTACCACGTGGAATTGTTCGATGCCATTACGATACGCCCCGGCCATGTTGGCGTCATCACCCGGCTGGTCGGCGACGATGTCTTTGCGGAAGGGGCGGGTGCCACATCGACCAATGCCTTCCTGGTGGCAGAGGGCATGAAAGGCGTTGTGGGCGAGGTTATCGATCCCGGTTCGTACTATCTGAACCCCTATATGGTTAGCGTGAGCGAAGTGAACCTGCAAGGGCAGCGCTTCGAGTTGAGCGCCAAGGATGTGATCACCTTCCTGACGCTGGACGGGTTCACGGTGACGGTGGAGGGCACGCTGGAGTACGCGATCCTGCGGGACCACGCGTCGCTCCTGACGCACCGGGTGGGCGACATGGACGACATTCTCAACAAGGTGATCCTGCCGCGGGCGCGCGGGTTCAGCCGGATCGAGGGCAGCAAGCACCCCGCGATCGATTTCATCGTGGGCGAGAATCGCCAGAAATTTCAGAGCAGTCTCGAGGAGCATCTGAAGGAGAGATGCGAGCCGTGGGGTGTGGAGATCCGTTCGGTTCTGGTGCGGCAGATCGTGCCGCCGGATGCGATTGCCAGCATCAACCGCGACCGCGAAATTGCGGTGCAGGATTCGCGCAAGTTCCAGCAGCAGATCGAGCAGGCCAAATCGAAAGCGGAGTTGGTGAAGCAGGAGATGCTGGCGGTGCAGAACAAGGAGAAGGTGGAGGCGGACACGCTGCGGATCAAGGCCGTGATCGGGGCCGAGCAGGAGCAGTCCGTGCAGGTGATTGCGGCCAACCGCGAGTTGGAGGTGGCCAAGGTGCAGTTGGAGGCGGCGGCATTTCAGGGGCAGGCCGTGTTGTCCGAGGCCGAAGGCAAGCGGGACGCGGTGCGGGTGCGCATTGAGGCGGAAGCCCAGGTGGTGGGTGCGCAGGTGGAAGCGTTCGGCTCGGGGATGAATCTATCGCGCTACGCGTTGTATCAGCGGCTTGGGCCGCGCATCGAAAGCGTGCTCGGCAGCGACGCGCCGGACAGCCTGGGAGGGCTGTTCCTGCCCTTCCTGCCAGAGTCCGCGGGAAAGGAGGTGGCGCCTTGAACAAGAAATTGATTCCCATTGTGGCGGTTGTGATCCTGGTTGGCGCCCTCGGGCAATTCATCTGGATGTGGGGCTTTTGCCGGTTCTATGTGGAGGCCGGTTACATGGCGGTGGTGATCGCGAAGACGGGCAAGGAGTTGCCTGGGGACCAGATTCTGGCGAAGAAGGGCGAGAAGGGGATCCAGGAGGAGGTGCTCGGTGAAGGGCGCCACTTCCTCAATCCGATCTTCTACGACCACGAGATCCATGAGGCGCTGAACATTCCGCCGGGCAAGGTGGGCGTGGTGACGTCGAAGATCGGCGAGAACCTGCCCCCCGGCGAGTTCCTGGCGGCTGCGGGCCAGAAGGGCATCTGGCGGCAGTTGCTTGGCCCCGGGCGCTATCGCTTCAACCCCTACGGCTACAACATCGAGAAGGTGTCGGCGATCAGCATCCCCATTGGATACGCGGGCGTGATCACGTCGCTATCCGGGGCGCAGGTGGCCGATGGCGCCTTTGCGGGGCCGAACCAGAAGGGCGTCCGGCAGGACATCCTGCAGCCCGGCCTGTACTATGTGAACCCGCGTGAATACCAGGTGGACGTGCTGGAGATCGGCGTCAACCAGGTCTCGCTGCTGGGCAAGAAGGGCGGGGCGGTGATCACGAAGGGCAAGATCGAGGCGCAGAATGCCGCGATGGAGCAGTTGCAGTCGGAGGTGCTGGAAGAACAGCGGCATAAGCGGTTCGATTACCTGCAGCAGAGCGCGGACCTGTTTACGCGCCGCTCGCGCGCGCAGCCGAAGGCGGCGGCGGAATCGGGAGCGTACGCCCCGACGTCCCCCGAGGAGCTGGAGGCACAGGCGCTGGATGAGGTCGCCGCGGAGTACAAGATGGGCGACAGCATGGGCGCGCTGGGCATCTCGCAGTTCGTCGAGTTCCCGTCGCGCGACGGGTTCCAGATCAGCCTGGACATGACGGTGGAGTTCGAGCTCGAACCCGACCGGATTGCCTGGTTGTTCCGCACGTATGGCGATCTGCCCGCGGTGGTGGACAAGGTGATCCTGCCGCAGATCAGTTCGGTATCGCGCAACAAGGGCTCGGAATACCGGGCGCGGGATTTCATCGTGGGCGAGGGCCGCGAGAAGTTCCAGCAGGACCTGACGCAGGCGCTGCAGCGGACGCTGGTGCAGAAGAACATCGTGGTCCACAACGCGCTGATCCGGCACGCCGAGGTTCCCCAGCAGATTCTGGATCCGATTCAGCAGGCGAGCCTGGCGGTGGAGCAGGACCTGACGAACAAGGAGCGGCAGAACACGGCGAAGAAGCAGGCCGAGCTGAATACCGAGATCAGCATGATCGACCAGCGCCGGCAGCAGGTCTCGATCGAAACCGAGAAGCTGAAGGCGGAGATCATGGCGGACCAGGAGAAGCAGGTGGCCTACATCGGGGCGGAGGCGGCGCGTCAGGTGGCGGAGGTTCGCAAGGGAACCGCGATCATCCAGGCGGACACGCTGCGGGTGATGTCCAAGGCGGAGGCGGATGCCGTGAGGCTGGTGAAGGGCGAGGAGGCGCGCGGGCTGCAGTTGAAGGCGGCGGCCTTCGGCGATGCGCGGGCATACACGCTCTGGGAGTTTGCCGCCCAGCTCAACCCGGAGGTGCGCGTCAACATCCTGCACGCGGGGGATGGGACGTTGTGGACCGATTTGCGGACGGCCGGGATGAGCGAGTTGGGTGGGGCCATGCGATTGCAGCAGCCGGAAGTTCCGGCGGTGCCGTAGTGCATGCGGCAGCGGCATCGCGTGTGGGAGCGCGCGATGCCGTGGGAATGGCTGACGAGGGAGGGGTGTGGGATGGTGGACGCACGGATTCCGCAGTACCGCGATGCCACGCTGGAGATGGCCCGCGGACGTTTCAATGTTCGCGTTCCCGTGGTGCCACCCGATGAAGTCGGGATGCTGGGCGAGGCGATCCTGGAACTCGGCACGGCGCTGGAGCGCAAGTTCTCGGAGGTGCGGCAGATGCTGCGCGTCACCGAGCAGGTCAACACGGGCGTCATGCTGGACGAAGTGTTGACGCACATCTACGCGTCGTTTCGCACGCTGTTGCCGTACGACCGGATTGGGTGCTCCCTGCTGGAGGACGGTGGCCGCACGCTGCGGGCGGTGTGGTCCCGCACGGACAGCGAGTCGCCGGGCATTCCCGTCGGTTATGCCGCCCCGATGGAAGGCAGCAGCCTGCAGGAGATTCTGGACACCGGGAGGCCGCGTGTTCTGAACGATCTCGCCGCCTACCTGGCGGACCATCCGAAGTCCGATGCCACCCGGCGCGTGGTGGAGGAGGGGATTCGCTCGAGCCTGACCTGCCCGCTGGTGGCGACGGGCAAGCCGGTGGGGTTCATGTTCTTCTCCAGCCGCACGGTCGGCTGCTATGCCGATGCGCACGTGGACCTGTTCTGCCAGCTGGCCGGGCATGTGGCGACGATCATCGAAAAAGCCCGTCTCTATGAGCAATTGCTGGATGCCCAGCGGCATCTGGAGGCGGCCAACCGGGTGCTCGACCGTCTGGCGTCGATCGACGGGCTGACGGGGCTTCCGAATCGTCGCTATTTCGACGAGCACGTCGAACGCGAACGGCGGCGGATGCAACGCGTGGGCCGGACGCTGGCGCTCGTGATGATCGATATCGACCACTTCAAGACTTACAACGACACCTATGGACATCTGCAGGGCGACGACTGCCTCAAGCGCATCGCCAGCGTGATCCGGGACAACCTGCAGCGCGCCTCGGATTTTGTGGCGCGTTACGGTGGCGAAGAGCTGGCGGTGGTGGTGAGCGATGTCGAGGGTGATGATGCGCTTCGCGCAGCGGAGATGCTGCGCGCGCGCGTCGAGGCGCTGGCCTTGCCGCACGCCTCCGGGGTGGGAGGACTGGTGACGATCAGTGCCGGGGTCACGGCGGCGGTGCCGACGCACGGGATGACCGTGGACTGGCTCATCCGGTCGGCGGACCGCGCGTTGTACCAGGCCAAGCGAGAAGGGCGGAACCGGGTGGTGTCGGCTGCCGCCATGCCTGCATGAGCATCCGGACGGACATCGCCGGACTGGTGCAGGCGGCGCTGCTGGTTGATACGCACGAGCACCTGCTGGAAGAGCGCACCCGCTGCGATCCGGCCGCCGCGCGAGGTTCGTGGTGCGCCGGGCGCGACTTCAGCGTCTTGCTGAGCCACTACGCCTGCGACGATCTGGCGGTGGCCGGCATGCCTGCCGAGGATCTGGCGCGATTGGCGGACCCGGCGATTGCGCCACGGGACAAGTGGGCGCGGCTGGCGCCATTCTACGATCGCGCGCGCCACACGGGGTATCTGCGCGCGGTGCGCGAATCGCTGCGGGCGCTGTTCGGCGAGGACGATCTGCACGGTGGAAACTGCGAATCCATCAGCGAACGATTGAGCGCGCGCATCGCCCCCGGTTACTACCGGACGATCCTTCGGGATGTCGCACGGCTGCACCATTGCCAGGTGCACAGTCTCGAGGCTGAAGTTTTTCAGGAGACGGAGTACCCCGACCTGCTGTGCCAGGACCTCGCGTTCATCGGCCTGTCGACAGTTCCCCGACTGGACGCCATCGGCGCGCTGGCGGGGCGGACGGTGGGGACCCTGGCGGACTGGCACGCGGTGATCGACTGGTGCTTCGCCACCTACGGCCCCAGGGCGATCGCCGCGAAGAACAACGGGGCCTATCGTCGTCGGCTGGATTACGAACCGGTGGCCGCGAGCGAGGTGGAGGGGCTCTTCTCCCGACGCGTCCGCACGCCCGAGCTTCTGACGCCCGCGGAGCACAAGGCGATTCAGGACCATCTGTTTCACTACTGTCTGGAGCGCGCGCGCGAGCAGCACTTGCCGGTGAAGCTGCACACCGGCTACTTCGCCGGCCAGGGCTGGATGCCACTCGGGCGCGTGCGGCACGACGCCGCCGATCTCTGCCCGCTGTTGTCGCGCTATCCGGATACGCCGTTCGTGATCATGCACATGACCTATCCGTACCAGGACGAAGCGATCGCGCTGGCCAAGCAGTACCCCAACGCCTATGTGGACCTGTGCTGGGCCTGGATTCTCAATCCGCTCGCGGCGGTGCGCTTTGTGAAGGAGTTCCTGATGGCCGCGCCGGCCAACAAGTTGCTGACGTTTGGCGGGGACTACATGCCGGTGGAACTGGTTCCCGGCCATGCGCACCTGGCCCGGCAGGGGCTGGCGCAGGCGCTGTCCGAACTGGTCGAGGAGGGCTGGCTGCCGGAAGCGGAAGCCCCCGCGCTGGTCGAGCGCTTGACCACCCGCAATGCGCTCGAGTTGTTCGACTACGCCGGCCGCCTCCGCAATTGGACGCACGCCGCGGCCGCCCGCTGATCGCCGCCGCCGTTGCGCCGGACCGGTCGCTCCCGCTTGCCGAAAAAAAAGCCCCCGTCGGCGTGGGCCGGCGGGGGCTGCTCATTGCGTTTGTGAACGCGGTTACGGGATCAGAACGGCACGCTGAGCGAGGCCGAACCGAAGAAGTCCTCATCGACCTCGACGATCTCGTCATTGGTCTCGAAGACGTAGCCCGCCGTCACGGCCAGCATGCGGTAGCTGGCGCCCGCGGTGGCGGTCACATGGGACACGCCGTTTTCCTCGTAGTTGTCGCCCAGTTCGGCGCCGACGACGACGCCGCAGTTGACGGCCGCGGTATCGCAGACGGCCTGCTCGAGACCGGTCTCGGCCGATACGTAGATGCCTTCATCCAGGAACGGTCCCTCGATGCCGAAGTTGCCGGCGACGGCCGAGCTCAGCGTCAGGCTGTCCGACAGCCCGGTCTCGTAGGAGGCCGTGACGTTGACTTCGCGATCGGCTTCGAGTCCGGCGCCATCGGCGACGAGCATGCCGGCATCGTCCACTTCAGCCCCGGTGTACGCGGTGGGGTAGGTGTACTCGGTGTAGCCCACCGAGAGCCCAACCGGGCACTTGCCCACGGGCAGGGCGTAGCTCGCGTAGTAGTCAATCTCGTCAAACTGGCGAACTTCATCGGCGGTATTGAAGTTGGCCCACGTGCCGAGGGTGACGCCGTAGAACGCGGCTTCGAGCGTGGGCTGCACGCTCACCTCGTCCGAGATCGTTGCGCCACGGAAGATGTAAGCCGAGGCCACATCCACCGCAGCCGCCGCCTCCACTGCCGGCGCGGCTGCCTCTTCCTGCGCCTGTCCGTTCACGGCCAATGCCAGCGCTGCCACGGTGCAGACGCCCAGTACCCGCATGGTCTTCGCTCGCTTCATCCGGATGCCTCCTTTGTTGCTGCTGAACATGTTCGTTTCCTGCCGGCGCCGTCAAGGCGCAATGTGCGGCCAGTGCATGACGCAGGGGGCGTGCCAAGTGAGGGTTCGGGCTGTGTGTTTTGTTGTAACATCATTTGTATCAGTATGTTGGGAATGTTCTGTGGGTGAGGTTGGCCGAAAGAGGAGGGTGTGGAATCGATACAAGTTTGTAGGAAAGGGGTGCGTCTCTACAGGAATGTGGTTCGAACGAGCGGGGTGGGTGAGGCCGTGAAAGCCGCATTCTCACCCTGCGGGGTAAGCAACCCTTATCCCCGCAGGGCGAGAGCGGTGGTCAAAATCTATCCGGCGCGCAGCGCCGCGGTCCGGGGGGAGGCGGCGGGTTCCGGCAGGGCGAATACCGGTTTGTCTGCATCGCACAACTCAAAGGCGGGCATCGATTCGGGATGGGCCTGGGTCCCGCCCATCACCACGGCGAGCATGGGGGCCAGTTCCTCGGCGGCCTTGCGCGCGTACAGCTTCACCAGGCCAAGGGTTGTGGTGCGCTGGAAGACGATGACGAGCAGGCCGTCGGCTCCGACGCTATGGACGAAGAGGCCGGCCTGATCGCCTTCATGGGAAACGCAGCGGAAGCCGGTTTCGCCGGTGAGCAGTGCCAATTCTCGCGTGGCGGCGAAGGCGCCGGCGGCCAGGGCGGCCATCGTGGGCAGGTTGCGGTCTTCGCGATTCGGGGCCTGGGTCAGGATGTTGCCGCCGATATCGGTGAGCAGCACCACGTTGGACTCGGTCTGGACCAGCAGGTCGGATACAACGCGGTTCAGCGCGCGTCCCTGTTCGGTTGTGAGTAGCGCATTCATGGAGTCCTCACGCCGACTGGCTGGCCCGGGCAATCGTGGTCTTCATGTGGTGCTCCTCGATGAACTGAGCGAGGACCAACTTGCAGATGCGATTCAAGGTGGCGGTGACGCCGGTGCCCTTCACGGCGACGCCCTCGATGCAATCGGCGCGCCACTCGCCGCGGTTCAGCATGAACTCCATATAGGCCGCCGGCGCGACCTCCGGCAAATCGCGCTTGTTCAATTGGATCACGTAGGGCGTCGTGTCGAGCGAGCGGCCGTGCGCGATCAAATTGGCTTTCAGATTCTCAAAACTGTCGGCGTTGGAGGCCATTTGGCTCCACTGCGAATCGGCGACGAAGACGATGCCGTCGGCGCCGGTGAGAACGATGCGCCGGGTGCGGTCGTAGATGGGCTGCCCGGGCACCGTATAGAGTTGAAAGCGGGAGATGAAGCCCTTGATGACCGTGGACTGCAGGGGCAGGAAGTCGAAGTAGAGCGTGCGGTCCTGCTGGGTGGAGAGCATGGTCAGATCGCCGCGCACGCCCGCAGGCATGACATCATGCAGGTAGGCCAGATTGGAGGTCTTCCCGCCCATGGGGGGGCCGTAGTAGACGATCTTGAAGCTGATCTCTTTCTTGTCGAAGTTCACGAATGACATGATCGGCCTTCCCTTCCTGTCCCTCGATTCGTGCCGGCGCTGGCCCGGCGTCTGCCTCCCGCGTGGGAGCCTGCCCCGACTCCCCTTGCCCGCCATCACTACAAGCAGCTTTCATGCCAGCCGCTTGGCATGGAAGCTGCTAGTTAATCCTGCGACGCGACACGTGGTGTGAGGGGAGGATTGCCAGCATGTACCTCGACAAGCGCAAGACCAATGAAGGCGAGCAGGTCGACCGGTGGATCTCCACCATCAAGGACAACAAGTCCTTGCCGTCGCCGGACACCCGGCTGCTGGATACGCCGGACTGGTGGAAGCCCGAGCAGCTCGATCCGGCGGTGGAGCGGGCGATCGTGGGTTTTCATCTCAGCAAGCAGATGTTGGAAGACCTGGGTGAGGAGCGCGACACGGATGGAACTACCGGCACGGGATTCGTATTGCCGCTGGGGATCATTCTGGATGCGCTGCCGCCGCGGTGTCTGACCACGACACCCGTCGGGATCAACCGTGAGCTCCCCGTGCGTGTGTTCCTTGACGATGTTTTCGAGCAGTTGGCGAATGGCAAAGTGACGATCTCCGTGGCGCGCCTGGTCTTTGGTGTGCCGGTGGGGCTGATCTCGTCGGTGGCGCTGCGCGATACGGAGTCCGTGGTCACGATCCCGCTGCAGGCGGTGGTGCAGGCCGTGGGCATGGATGGGCTGGCGCAGCGGACCTCCACGCGGCGGCGACAGCTCGATGCGGACTACTTGCCGGAATTGTTTCAGACGCCGGCTGAGGCGGCAGTGCCCATCGCGGTGGTGCCGGAGCCCGTGGCCGCGGTGGCCGCACCCGAGCCCCTGGCTGTGGAACCCGTGGCGGTTGCCGAACCGAAGGTCGCGTCCGACTTGTCCGACGAGTCCGGCAAGTCCGACCAGTCCGAATCTGCAGCGCCCCCCGCGGTGCCCGAACCGTTGCCGGCTTTTGTGAGTGAGCAGGCCCTGGGGCGTCTGCACGGGGTGGATCTCAACCGTGCGGGAGCGGCGGACCTGATGACGCTGCGTGGGGTGACGGGGCGCGTGGCGCAAGCGATTCTGGAGCATCGCCGCCAGGCCGGGCCCTTTGGCGACATCTTTGCCTTGGCGGACGTGCCCGGCGTGGGACGCGCCACGTTCAGGAAGATCACGGGAATGCCCTACAGCCGCGCGGGCCGCCATCGCCGCGAAATCCTTGCCCGTTGCCTGGCGGTTTCGCCAGCGGCTGTGGGGCATCTCCCGTCACTGGTGACAGCGGTCGCGCGGCAGCGGGGCCTGGCGGGCTGCGTGCTGACGGATCGTGATGGCCTGCTGCTGGCCGAGAGCGGCGTCGGTGAGCAGGCGGTGGCCTTAAGCGCGATCGTGCCGCGGCTGCACGGTCAGGTGCGTGAGAACCTGGCCGTCGTGGGTGGTGGCGAGGTGCAGTCGCTTTCGATCCGGGCCAACGGGCGCTTCTTGACGGTGACGGCCAGCGGGGATATCTACCTGACAGTGATCCACAGCAGCAACCGGTTGTCGACGCGGCTGCAGGGCGTGTTGTTGCGGATCTCTAGCGAGTTGCAGTGGCTGCTGAGCCACCGCGGGTATGTCGCCACCGAAACATCCGCGCATGCGGAGGCCTGACGTGCTGGACGCGGAGAAACTGAAGCAGGATCTGCTGGCCGCCGGCAAAGTCAGTGCCGCGCGCATGGCCAGCGCGGAGACCTATGCCCGAGAGCATGGTGTCTCGCTGGCCGAGGCGCTCGTGCGCCTGTTGATGATTTCGTTTCCCGACCTTGGGGCCGCCTGCGCGCGGCTGACCGGGCTGCCGTATGCGCCGCTGATGGACCTGCGCCCATCGCCCGAAAGCCTGCGATGGATGTCCGTGGATTTTGCGGCCCACGCCGGTGCGTTTCCGGTGAACTACGATCCCGAGGCCCACCGGCTGACGATGGCCATCTGGGATCCGGAACAGGCGCAAACCCTGGAGCGCATGCTGCGGTTTCTCGATCATGAGGTGAATCTCACGTTTACGATTGCGTCGGCTGCCGAGATCGAGCGAGCCGTGGCGCGGACGCGTACGCCGCACGGTGGGGTGGGGCGGGCGCTGCCGCGGCCGGTGCGCGCAGCCCAGGGGCCCGCCAAGGCGGAGAAGCGGCCGACGCCGGCGGGTGCCGGCAGCACGCCGGCGCCGCGGTCCGATCCCCCTGCGGCGCGGGAGCCTTCATACGCGGACATGAGTCAGGCGCTGGTGAGTGCCTCCATGCTGCTGGCCCGGCAATGCCTGGCGGATAAGCCGGAAGAGATGCACCTGGCGCGCACGCGCGTGCGCTACTGCCAGTTGCTCGCGTCGCGCCTGCGCCTGACGGCGGTGCAAACAGATGCGCTGACGGTGGCCTCCTGGCTCAGCATGCTGCCGGAGGATGAAGGGCTGGCCTCCAAGCTCACGACCCCGTATCGGTTGGAGGATGTGCTGACGACGGACCGGCGGCGGGGCAGCACCGCCGGAGATATCCGTATCGAAGCCTTGGTTCTCAGCCTGGTGCGCGCCTACCAGCATCTCAAGGATGAGCAGCCCGATGCACGGCGGGATATCACCCTGGCGCGCCGCGAGCTCTTTCGACGCTGGACGCCGCCGCGCAAGCACGTCGACATGCTCGAGACGTTTTTGCAGATCCTGGTCGACGAGGAGTTTCTGGACAACCTTGGCCAGTCGGGCGGGCGCATCCTGATCGTGGACCCGGAGGAAGTGTCGCTGTGTGCGCTGGCGCCGCCGCTGATCAGCATGGGCTATGACGTGGTGGCCATGCCGGACACGCGTTCGGCGCGCGAGGCCATGGAGGAGTTCCGCCCGGACTTGATCCTCGTCAGCATGGATGGGACGCCGGATCGGGCCCTGTGGTTCTGCGAACGCGTCAAGGGCGATGCGCGCACGGCGGGCACGCCGATTCTGGCCGTGGTGGGCGGCGACAATTCGCAGCTGGCGGTGCGGTGCCTGCGCGCGGGGGCCAACGACTTCCTGGCGAAACCCGTCAACACGGAGCTGCTCTTTCTGAAGGTGCAGAATCACCTCTCGGCGGTCGGCGTCAGCGTCCGGGAGTGCGGCGTCAGCGGTTCGCTGGACGAGATGAGTTTCACGGACATGATCCAGATCCTGTGTGCGGGCCGCCGCAGCGTGGACCTCTTCCTGAACATGGAGAACGAGGAGGGGCGCGTGTACATCCGGGACGGCGAGATCGTGCACGCGATGCTGGGGGCGCTGCGCGGCGAGCCCGCCTTCTATGCGTTGATGCGCTGGAAATCCGGGACTTTCACCACGCGCCAGTGCGGCGAGACGCCCGAGCGTTCGATCCAGTCTTCCTCGATGTCGCTGCTGATGGAAGGGGCCCGCATGGCCGATGAACACGGGGCCACGGATGGCGCCGCCGCCACGCCGCCATCGGTTTCGAGCCTGTCCGACGTGCGGCCGTCCGCGACGTGACGCCAGGTGGCTATGGCCCCCGGCTGGCGGCGGCGAGGAGTTTCATGGTGTCGGCGCTGTCGAGCGCCTGCTCGCGCGGCCGGCCGGGAAACAGGGATCCATAGGCCGTGACGAGGGCCTTGGCTTTGATGCGCAGCCCGGCCGGATCCGGGTGCCCATCCCCCAGATGAAACGCAAACTGCTCCACCATGGTGAACTTCATCGGGTTGGCGCGCGCTTCCTCGAGTAGCTCGCGTGCGCGCTGGATTTCCGCGCTGCCGGCCTGAATCAAATTGCGGAACTGCTTGCGGTGCGTTTCGAGCACGGCGTCCTGGCCGGCATGCAGGAGCGTTAAGCCCTCAAAATAGAGCGCGAAGCCGTACAGGAGTTCCTCCTGCTCGGCGATCAGGGTCTCGAAGGTCTTGAGACGCGGATCCGATTCGCTCCACATGGTGTCGCTCTCCTGTCCACGCCGGCCGCTCCCGGGGTGTGGGACCGATTACAGGTAGCCCTGTTCCCGGTACCAGATGGCGGTGCGGCGCAGGCCCTCATCCAAGCCGATGCGCGGGACGTATCCCAGTTCGCGGCGCGCCTTGTCGATGCGGAATGCGCGCACCTGGCGGAACCAGTCCGCGCGTCGCGGGAAGATGGGCGGCTTGATGCGAAACGGCTTGCAGAGTTTTTCGCAGAGGTGCGCCACGATCAGCAGCGGCAGCAGGGGCAGGTGCTGGATCTTCACGGTCGTATCCATGGCCTTCGCCACGCGCTCCACCAATTCGCGAATGGGCACATACTCCTCATCCGCGATGATGTACGTCTCGCCGTTGCCCTTGTTCAGATCCATGGCCAGCACAAAGGCGTCCGTCAGGTTGTCGATGTAGACGGGGTGGTAGAAGGTCTTGCCGCTGCCGAACATGGGGAAGAAGCCCTTCTTCACTTTGCGGAAGATCATGAAGAAGCGCTCCGGGTCGCCGGGTCCGTAGATGGCGGTGGGGCGGAGGATCGTGGCCTTGAGCCCGGTCTTCATGAACTCGCGCACCACGACTTCCCCCTCGTACTTCGTCTTCTGGTAGTAGTCCGCCGGCGCGATCGGAGAGTTTTCGTCGCCGGGCGGATTGGCGATGTGTCCGTGAACGCCCTGCGTGCTGCAGTAGACGACTTTCTTGACGCCCGCCTGCTGGGCCGCTTCCATGACATGGCGGGTGCCGTTGACGTTGACATCATCGTAGAAGGACTCGGGCACATCCAGTTCGCGGAAGGCGGCGGCCAGATGATGGACGATCTCGCATCCGGCGACGGCCTGGCGGACGGCCTGCGAGTCGGTGACGGTGGCGTAGATGACCTCGGCGCCGGCCTGCTTGAGCATGGCGTCACGGATGCCGGGCTTGTAGTCCAGTGCGCGCACCTGATGGCCATCCTTCAAGAGCCGCAGCACCAGCGCCGATCCGGTGAAGCCGCAACCGCCCGTAACGAGAATCTTCATAGCCTACGCATCCTTCCGTGGGGTCCCACGCTACAGGCTGTGCGCCGAGCGTGTCAAGCGACCGCCGGCGCGTCGGCACATGGCGCCGTCTTCAGCTGTGCGTCGATCCAGTCGTAGGCGCCGTTCAGCCGGTGCTGGTGAGCATCGAACGTGTGATTGGCGGCGACGAAGGCGTGACCGGCCTGGGCCAGGCGCTGGCGTTCGGCGGGATCGTTGGCGAGGCGCAGCATGGCATCGCCAAACGCGGCGGGCGTGGGGGGCGCCAGCATGGCCACTTCCGGGGTGAGAATCTGGCTATGGGTGGGCAGGTCGGTGGCGAGCACGGGCCGGCCTGCATCCAGGAACGCAAAGATCTTCATGGGGGTGTTCAGCCCCCGGATGCGCGGGCAGACGAGCACATCGGCTTCAGCAAGATGACGGTCCAACTCGCTGAATGGGCGCGGCCCAAGGAAGAACACGCGCCCCTCCAGGCCGAAGCGGCGGGCACGGTTTTCGTAGTGGTGCTGGCGCGCCGGGCCGCCGACGATGGCGAGGTAAAGATCGGGGCACTGTGCGGCGGCGCGGCGGAATCCGCCCAAGAGAAGATCGAGCCCCTGGTAGGGTTCGAGGTTGCCCACGTAGAGGAAGAGCAGGCCCTGCACGCCGAGTTCCTTCTTGAGAAATCCCGTGGCGGGGGCGGCTGGAGTCGCCAGCTGCGAGATGTCATGGAGCGTCACCACGTTGCGGGCTCCGTGGCGTTTGCAGAGCGCGGCAAGCGCGTTGCAGACCGGAAGGCAGATCAGGCTGCCGCGAATCGCGCGCGCTTCGAGCGCACTGAACAGCGGTCGCAAGGGAAGGAGATACGGCATCTGCTCCACCAGTTGCTGGGCCACCGACGAGTCGAGATCGTAGGCGTAGGGGATGCCCAGTCGGCGGTTCAGCAGCATGGCGATGAAGACGGCCTCTTCGCCGGCGTGAATCAAATCGTAGTGCGTGCTCTGCGTCATCCGCCGGGCGGCGCGCAGCAGATAGAAAAAGCAGACGACCTTCTTGAGGGAAAACCCGGGGCGCACGCGATGAACACCGGGCGGCGTGGGGATACGCGTGATCCGCACGTTCGGCAGGCTCACATTCTGGCCCTCGTGGAGGGTCAGGACATCGATCTCCGTGTTGGGGCGCTGCGAGAGAACACGCAGGACCAGCAAGACGTCGATGGGAGTCCCGCGTTCCGTGAAGAACGGGTGGGGCGCGATGAGGAGGATCTTCATGGGGTCACGACGATCCCGGCGGAACTCGATGCGCCGGACCGATGCCCGCGACCGTTTGGGTGGCGATGAACTTGCATCTGTACGGCCTTATAGCACAAGAGCGTACGCTGGGGAAGTGCGGCCCGGCAGCGGGATATTGCCACCCGGCGGCCGACGTGGGATAGTGGCCGCTCACGTCTACGGGGGGAAGCGACATGACCACGGGCACTGCGGATCTTTCCAATTGTTATCTCTGGTTCGATACGGAGTATACGTCGCTGGAGCTCGACGAGGCGCGCCTGCTGCAAGTGGCGCTGGTGGCCACGGACGCGACGCTGCAGCGGCTGCTGCCGCCGGAGCAGGACTTTAATCTGCTGGTGCGGGTGGAGCCGGATCAGTCCGTAAGCCCGTGGGTTGAGCAGCACCTGGGCGAGTTGGTGCGCCAGTGCCGATCCCCCGCCGCGGTGCCGGTGGCCGACGTCAACGCACGCCTGGCCACCTATCTCGAGGAGGCGCTGGGCCCCAATCCGGCGAGCGTGAAGCGGCGCCCGCCTCTGGGTGGCAACAGCGTGCAGGCCGACTGGTTCCTCGCGCGTCGCTTCCTGCCCGCGCTCATCGATCGCGCGCATTACCGCGTGGTCGATGTCAGCAGCTGGAAAGTGGTCTGGAAGAACACCGTCGGCGAGACCCCGTTCGACAAGGATGACGAGGCGCTGGTGCGCCACTGGTTCCCGGGCGAATTCAATTCCACGGCCGCCCAGCACGACGCGCACTTTGACGTGCTGGCGTCCATCGCCGAACTGAATTTCTATCGCAGCCACCAGACGCTGCACTGGCCCTGCGTGGCGCACCCCGCGTGCGGGAGCCGCTGACCATGGCCGTGACGACACGCAATCTGGCCTACGCCCCCTGGGGCGAGCGCGGGTTGCTGGATGTGATGCTGCCGCCCGGCGACGGGCCGTTCCCGGTGGTGGTCTATCTGCACGGCGGAGGCTGGCGCGAGGGCAGTAAGGAAGGCGCGGCGCCGCTGGGCGAGGCGCTGGTGAATCTGGGCTTCGCGGCCGTGCTGCCGAACTACCGCCTGACGGGCACGCACCCGCATCCTGCCCAGGAGGAAGACGTGTGCGCCGCGCTGCGTTGGGTGGCGGCCGCCGCCCAGACCTTCCCGTTCGATGCGTCGCGCCTCGGGCTGATGGGCTCGTCCGCCGGCGGGCATCTGGCCGCGCTCGTGGGCGCCAAGGCCGGAGGCGGCACGGTGCCGGCGCCAGCACTGCGCGCCGTGCTGCCGTTCTGCCCGGTAACCGATGTCGCCCTTTGGGCCGAAGAGCTCCCGCAGTACCGCGGCTATGCCGAGGATCTGCTGGGGGCTCCTCTGGGAACCTGCCTGGCTGCCGCGCACGACAGCTCGCCCATCTACCATGTGCGGCCGGGTCTGCCCCCCTTCCTCTTTGTGCATGGCATGCGCGATATCGTCGTTCCTGTGGGCCAGACACAGCGCATGGTCCATGCCCTGCGCGCGGCCGGGGTTCCGGCGGAAATGGTGCTGCCGCCAGAGGCGGGCCACGGCCTGTCGATCGCGGACCTGGGCCTGGACCCGCAAAGCAGGGCCTCGGGCGGGGCGGCCTTTCTGCGAACCCACCTGGCGGGATAGTGGCGCGAACAGGCCATGTTTTCGCCGTCGCGGCTTGACCGCCTGCCGCGAAATTGGCATCCTATTCCCCGCAATCACGCAGTACCTGAACACGAGAACGGAGATGAACCCATGAGTGTATTGGTTGGTCGTCAAGCGCCGGACTTCGCGTCCGCCGCCGTCATGTCGGATGGCAGCATCAAGGAAAACTTCAAGCTGTCGGACCTGCGCGGCAAGTACGTCGTGCTGTTCTTCTGGCCGCTGGATTTCACGTTTGTTTGCCCCACGGAAATTATCGCGCACAACAAGCGCCTGCAGAAGTTCAAGGATCTTGGCGTCGAGGTGGTGGGAGTCTCGGTCGATTCGCAGTTCACGCATGCGGCGTGGCGCAACACGCCGGTGAACAAGGGCGGCGTGGGCGAGCTGGGCTTCCCCATGGTGGCGGATCTCGGCGGCAAGATCGGCGCGGCCTATGGCATTCTGCACCCGGACGTGGGTGTGGCCCTGCGCGCGACGTTCCTCATCGATAAGAAGGGCATCGTGCAGCACCAGGTCGTCAACAACCTGCCGCTGGGCCGCAATGTGGACGAGACCGTGCGCATGGTGGAAGCGCTGCAGTTCCACGAGACGGTGGGCGAGGTTTGCCCGGCCGGCTGGCAGAAGGGCGAAGAGGGGATGAAGGCGACCGCCGCCGGCGTCGCCCAGTACCTCTCGACCGCCGCCAACAAGCTGTAGTCGAAAACGGATGAGGAGTGGAAACCCCACACGTCCTTCCCGGATGTGTGGGGTTTTCCTTTTTTCGGGGATGGAAGCGGGGACTGCATGACCGATGTCTTGCGCCAGGGGCGGAGTGAGCGGGCGCACGTGCGCGTGGTGATGGCGGACGTGACGATGCTGGCGAAGGCCTTGCAGGCTCGGCATCTTGCCGGTCCGGTGGCGGGGCGGGTGCTGGCCGAGGGGCTGGCCGGGGTCGCCCTGCTGTCGGCTGACCTGTCGCGTCCCGATGAGACGGTGTACATCCGGCTCAGGGTCTCCGGCCCGCTGGAGGGGCTGCTGGTGGAAGCGGCGGGGAATG
Organism: uncultured Victivallales bacterium; assembly: GCA_964635825.1. Classification (GTDB taxonomy): domain Bacteria; phylum Verrucomicrobiota; class Kiritimatiellia; order UBA8416; family JAIOPI01; genus CAZWQJ01. The sequence goes on from CAZWQJ010000014.1 coordinate 20,483, forward strand.
GAGACCTGCGCGGCTTTACCAACAAGAAGGTACTCGACGAGCTGGATGGCGGGCCGGTCATCGCGTCGGCGCCGGCGCTGGGCGATGCAGGGGCGGCCCAGATCGTGCAGTCGCTACCCGGGCAGGTGCTGAACCAGAGCATGCTGAAGGTCGGGCCGCCGCGCCTGGACCAGCTGCTCGCGCGCTACTATTTTCAATCGCTCCAGGTGCCGACCGCGGTGGCGATTGCGGTCCGGGCGGATACCGGCGGTGTGGCGCAGGCGCGAGCGGCCATGGCGCAGCGCATGCCGGATACGCGATCCGAGGATTTTGCGGCGGTGCTGGATGCGTTTCAGGATGGGCGCGTGGCGACGGTGCTGAGCGGCGACGCACTACTCGAGGGGATGTGCGAGGCCCTGGCGCTGCCCGATCTTGCGTGGGGCGATACGCGCGAACTGCGCTTCCGCTGCCGCTGCTCGCCGGAGCGTGTCGAGGCGGCCGTGGGGGCCCTGCCGCGCAAGGACCTGGAAGAGTTGCTGGCACTGGCGCGGCCCCATGCCGTAACCTGTCACATGTGCGGCCGGGACTACCAGTTGGGCGCGGATGCCCTGCGCCGCTTGCTCGACGCCGATGCGACGGAAGGAAAGACAACATGACCAGTCCCACGGGCAAGATCCTGAAGGTGTCTTGTGTGCAGATGCATTGGGCCAAGACGCTGGAATTCAATCTTGAGCGCACGCTGCACTACATCGGTGAGGCCGCCGCGGAGGGTAGCCGGGTGGTGTTGTTCCCCGAAACGAATCTCACGAGCTACTACTTTCCTTATGTCAGCAACCTCGATCCCGAGGATGTGCAGGCGGCGCTGGAGAGCACCTGCAACGCGGCCGCGCAACACGGGATCTGGGTGATCGCAGGCACGTTGCGCCGCACGCGCGACCGGCACCTGAACATCATGCATGTGATCAACCCCGAGGGGCGTATCACGCACGAATATGCCAAGGTCAACATGGCGGGGCGCGACGAACAGCGCCATTGCCGGGGCGGCAACAAACTCTCGCTCTTCGAGATCGATGGCATCCTGTGCACGCTGGTGATTTGCCGCGACGGCCGGCACCCGGAGCTGTACCGCGTGCCCGGGATGGCGGGGGCCCAGATTCTATTCCACCCGTCGTGCAGTTCAGACGAGATCGAGGCGGTGTGCTGGAAGCGCACATCCGGCCGGGCGCAGCAGCCGGTGGGCCCCAACACCAAGATGTTCCATTGCGTGGCCAACACGATCGGCCAGGATCCTGAGGGGAAGCAGACCTCCAGCGGCGCTTCATTCATCCGCGAACCCAACGGCATCCCGCTGGCCGAGGCCGGCTACTACCAGGAAGAGATGATCACCGCGGTGCTGGATCTGGATCGCGCCGACCGGGCGTATGTGCGCGACAGCATGCGCAACCCGCCTTTCCTGGCCCCGCACTGGGAGCGGATGATTGCCGAGGTCAAGGCCCGGGCCGACTTGCCGCCGGAGTGAAGGCGCAGGCGACGCGCGCCGCCGGCCGCGACCGCGCGTGTAGGGCCGGGCCACCTCTTGACATGCCGGGCTACAGCGACTCCACGATGCGGACGATGGCCTCGTAGTTGCGCAGCGTCTGATCCGGCAGCACACGGCCGTAGGGGCAGGCGGTGGGCATCAAGACAAACCCGCGCCCTTCGCCGCCCGTGCCCTCGCCAATGGCCGTGTGGACCTTCTGCTCCATTTCGGCGGTTGTGAGACTCTCGATGTCGCTGATCTCGAGGTTGCCGAACAAGGTCAGGTTGCGGCCGTAGCGGCGGCGCACCTCGGCCAGGGTGATGTCGCCCTGCGGCGGCGGTTCGAGCGGATCCAGGGCGCTGCAACCGGTGGAGACCATGTTGTCCAGGATGGCTTTCAAGTTGCCGTGGCAGTGCAGGCGTGCATAGCCGCCATGGCGCTGGATGGCCTCGACCATCGGTTTGTCATGGCGCACCACGTAGTCGTGGAACAGACGCGGCGACAGATACGGCACCGACGCGTACTCGGGGCCGTAGATGCGCCAGAGCCGCCCCGGCAGCGCCCGGGCAATGGCTTCCGTGCGCGGCTGCAGCACCGCCGCGAAGCGCGCAAGCGTCTCCTGGAACAGTTCCGGTTCCGTGGTGGCCATGATCGTGTACGTGCCCATTTCAAAGAGCTGGGCGGCGCAGCAGATCGGATCGGCGGTGTCGATCATCACGATGCCCGCATCCCCGAGCGCGGCCTCCGTTTCCAGCACGCGCTGGGTATCGGGTTCACCGCTGAACACCGGCGGCGGCAGGGATAGCCACGCCCGCAGGTCGTCCGCATCTTTCAAGAGGTGCTCGAGCGTCCAGACCGTTCGCACGTCGCGATCCTCCCGCGTGCGCTCGGTCAGCACGCGGCCGCCCGCGCGCACGGTGCGTGTCACGAGGCGGCACGTGGGCGTCTCTTCGGTGACTACGGTCGTGAAAGGCGCGTGGGCGTGAGGCTGCGCGTTGCGGATGCCGACGTTGCGCATGACGATGGTATCGGTGCGCGTGCGCGTCAGGTCCAGCAGCGGCTTCCAGGACGGGTGGGCGTAGATGTTGTAGGGGCTGGCGTCGGCTGGATTCTCGTCGAAGCCGTTGATCTCGTAGAAATTGACGGGCGGCCGGTCCACGGGTTTACCCAATAACGACGACATCAGGCGCTCGCGACGAGTCATCATGCGGCCTCCCTTCCGGTGGAACGTTTCGTTTTCTTCTGCAAGGCCTTCGCCGCCGAACGCAGGGCCGGCAGAACGGCGCGATCCTTCTCGCGCTTCAACGCGGATTTGCTCGCGATGATTCGGTCCAACGGAAGAACCTTGATGTTCACGCCGCCCAAGCGGCAGTCAAGGGCATGCTTCAGTTCCGTGTCGAAGGACTTGACGCCATGCACGGTGAGCACGATGTCGAAGCCGTCTACATGCTTGCCCGCAAACATCGGTGGATTCAGGCCAAAGGACGGAACGAAAATCCCGCCAAGTTTGCGCAGGGCCTTCTGAATGCCGGGATGGTCAATATTTCGGAACCAAAGATCCACATCCTGGGTGACCATGGGAGCGCCCTGCAGGGCGGCTGCGGAAAGGCCCACCACGATAAATGGGACGCGGTGGCGGACGAGCTCGCGCAAGAATTCAACTTCTTTAGTGGAAAAGATGTGGATGTCGCGGCGCACGGCGCAAGGCTCTCCGCAGTCGCTCCAACGGCGACAATTCCAGGTTCATGAAGGTGCGCAGGACGGTCCCCCGGTCGCAATCCGGGTGGGCGCGCATCACGGCGTCGGTCTGCCTTTGGAGTGCCCGAATGGGTGCACACATCTGCTTGAGCTTTATGTCAGTCCGTGGCATGCCGACAGAATACGCCCCAGCCGCAGCCGCGTCAAACCGCAGCACGCTGTCCTTTTTGCTACAGCCCACCGTGCTATGTGCTATACTGGCCCACACTTGCCGTAGCTGGGAGGGCGGGGCGCCATCCGCGCGGGGCGGTGCAGGAGGAAATCGCATGAATCCCATCCGGGGCTTTTTTACAGCGAACCCATCGCATATTTTTCATGGACTCGACGCCGCGCATCAGGAGCGGATGCTAGCGTGCGCGACCGAGCGCGAGTTCGCCGCGGGTGAGTACGTATTTCGGGCGGGCGATCGGGCCACCCATTTCTATTTGATCTACATTGGCGAGATTGCCATTCGCATCCCGGGCTATGAGCGCGGCGATTCCTCGGTGCAATCCCTGAGCACCGGCCAGGTGCTGGGCATCTCGTGGATGATGGAGCCCTTCGAGTACCGGTTTGACGCGGTGGCCGTGGAGCCGTCGCGCGTGCTGGCCTTCGATGCCGCAGCCTTACGCGCGCAGTTCACCGATGATTACCGGTTCGGCTATGAATTGCTGCTGCGCTTCACGACGGCGATCGCGCGGCGCCTGGAGGCGGCGCGCCTGCAGATGCGGGAGATGGCCCGTGAATCGGGCGCCCCGACCGAGTTGACCTAGCCGTTGCAGAAGGGGGCCCGCGTATGCGTGCCGCGTCGCCGGATGCGTCCGGATGGGAACGCCGCCGCGTGGCGGTGGAAGGCGTGGTACAGGGGGTGGGCTTCCGCCCCTTTGTCTACCGCCTGGCCACGGAACTGGGCCTGGCCGGCTGGGTGCAGAACACCAGCGGCGGCGTCACGCTCGAGATCGAGGGGTCCGCCGCTGCGCTGAATCATTTTGTCGGGCGCCTGAACCGGGATAAGCCGTCGCTCTGTCATCTGGTCGAGGTGGTGGTGACGCCGCTCGACCCACTGGGTTCTGCGGCTGGCGGCGACGCGTTTGCCATCCGCGCGAGCGGGCAGGGAAATCGGCGCATGGCCCTGCTACCGGACGTGGCCACCTGCCCGGAATGCCTGCGGGAGTTGTTCGACCCCGCGGACCGCCGTCACCGCTACCCCTTCATCAACTGCACGCATTGCGGTCCGCGCTACAGCGTGGTCGAGGCGCTTCCGTTCGATCGCGCGAACACGGTCATGCGGCTCTTCCCGCTTTGCGCCGCCTGCCAGGCCGAATACGGTGAACCCTCCAACCGCCGTTTTCATGCGCAGTTGATCGCCTGTGCGGACTGCGGCCCGCGTCTCTCGTTGTGGGATCGCGATGGGCGCGTGCTGGCCGAACGCGACGAGGCCCTGCAGGCCGCGGCAGCGGCCCTGGCCGAGGGGCGCATCCTGGCTTTGAAGGGCGTGGGGGGCTATCAACTGCTGACCGACGCGCGGCGCGACGAGGTCGTGGAACGGCTGCGCCGCCGGAAGCACCGGGCCTCGAAGCCCTTCGCCGTCATGTTCAGAGCGCTGGAGGACATCGAGGCGGTCTGCCGCGTGACGGATGAGGAGCGGCGGTTGCTGCAGTCTCCGGAAGCGCCGATCGTGCTGCTGCGCCGCCGTGCCGGTGGCGGCGGTTCCGCGGGGATCGCGCCGTTGGTGGCCCCGGGCAACCCCAATCTGGGGACCATGCTGCCGTACTCCCCGCTGCATCATCTGCTGCTGGCGGCGACGGAGTTCCCGGTGGTCGCCACCAGCGGCAATGCGTCCGAAGAACCCATCTGCGTGAACGACGATGAGGCGCTCGCGCGCCTGGGCGAGATCGCCGACGTCTTTCTTGTGCATAACCGCCCGATCGTCCGCCGCCTCGACGATTCGGTGGCCCGCGTGATCCTGGGCCGCGAAATGGTGATCCGCCGTGCACGCGGCTACGCGCCGACGCCGATCCGGATGGGCGCCCCACTGCCGCCGATCCTCGCCGTGGGCGGCCATCTCAAATCAACGGTGGCCATGACGCACGGTCGCGACATCCTGCTCAGCCCGCACATTGGCGACCTGGATTCGGTGCCTGCCTGCGATGCCTTCCGCCTCGTGGTCGAGGATTTCCGCGCACTGTACGGGCAGGCGCCCGCCTGCGTGGCGCGCGACCTGCATCCGGATTACCGCTCGACGCACTACGCGGCCGGGCAGGCGGGCGAGTCGGTGCCGGTGCAGCATCATGTGGCGCACGTGCTGTCCTGCCTGGCGGATAACGAACTCGATGTGCCCTGCCTGGGCGTATCGTGGGATGGAACGGGGTTTGGCACGGATGGCACGATCTGGGGCGGCGAGTGGTTCCGGGTGCGGGACGGTCGCGTACAGCGCGTGGCGAGTCTGCGCCCATTCCGCCTGCCGGGAGGCGAACGCGCGGTGCGCGAACCGCGCCGCACGGCGCTGGGCCTGCTGTATGCCCTGGCGGGCGATGCGCTGTTTGCACGCGGGGACGTGGCCGTCCTGCAATCCTTTACGGAGGAGGAGCAGCGCGTGCTGCAGACGATGCTGACGCGTGGGTTGAACGCGCCGCTGACGTCCAGCATGGGCCGCCTCTTCGATGCGGTGGCGGCGATGCTCGGGTTTTGCGAGGTGGCACATTTCGAGGGCGAGGCGGCGATGGCGCTGGAGTATGCCGCTCAGGACGTCGTGTCGCGCCCCGAACCGGCCTTTGCCATGACGATCCAGAGCGCGGCGGCCGCCGCTGCACCATTTCCGCGCTGGCAGTTGGATTGGGGTGGGGTGGTTGCCGCCATGCTGGCGGGGCAGGCGGCCGGGCGCGCGCGCGCCGAGCTGGCGGCCCAGTTCCACCATGCCCTCGTGGATGCCGTGGTTGACATGGCGCGACGTGTGGGCGAGGATTACGTGGTGTTGACGGGCGGGTGTTTTCAGAACGCGTTACTCATGGAGCAGTCCATTACGCGCCTGCGCGCCGCCGGGTTCAAACCACTCTGGCATCGTCGCGTTCCTCCCAATGACGGGGGCCTGGCGCTGGGCCAGGTGGTGGGGGCCGCACGCCATCTCGCCGACGTGGAGTAAGCGCACATGTGTCTCGCCATACCCGGTCAGTTGCTCGATCTGCGGGGGGAAGGGCCCCTGCAGCGCACGGGGCGCGTGAGCTTCGGCGGCATCGTCAAGGAAGTCAGCCTCGCGTATGTCCCGGAAGCGCGCGTCGGCGACTATGTCATCGTCCATGTCGGTTTTGCCATCAGTGTGGTGGACGAGGCCGAGGCTCTCCAGACGCTGGCGTACTTCAAAGAAATCGGCGAGGCCACGCTCGAGGCATGAAGCATCTCGACGAATACCGCGACGCCGCGGCCGTGCGCCGTTGTGCCGAGCAGATCGCGCGCCGCGTCACGCGCCCCTGGACGATCATGGAAGTTTGCGGGGGCCAGACGCACGCGATTGTCCGCTTCGGGCTCGACAGCCTGCTCCCGTCCGGGGTGACCCTGGTGCACGGGCCTGGCTGCCCGGTGTGCGTGACGCCGCTCGAACAACTCAACCGCGCCATGGCCATCGCAAGCCTGCCGCACGTGATCTTCTGCACGTTTGGGGACATGCTGCGCGTGCCGGGGTCGGCGACGGATCTGCAGACGGTCAAGGCGCGGGGCGGGGATGTGCGCATCGTGTACTCGCCGCTGGACGCCGTCAAACTGGCGGAAGCCAACCCGGGCCGCGAGGTGGTGTTCTTCGCGGTGGGATTCGAGACCACCGCGCCTGCCAATGCGATGGCCGTGGTCCAGGCGCAGGAGCACGGGGTTGCCAATTTCTCGATGCTGATTTCGCAGGTGTTGGTGCCGCCGGCGATGGAGGCGATACTGTCTGCACCCGGCACGCGTGTGCAAGGGTTCCTCGCCGCCGGCCACGTGTGTGCGGTCATGGGGTGCGCCGAATATGTTCCGCTCGCGGCACGCTACCGGGTGCCGATCGTGGTGACCGGCTTTGAACCAGTCGACATCCTGCGCGGCATCCTGATGGTGGTGGAGCAACTGGAGGACGGGCGCGCCGAGGTGGAGAACGCCTACGGGCGCGTCGTGCGCCCCGAGGGCAATGTGCCGGCGCAGGCCATGATGAAACGCGCGTTTCGCGTGGTGTCGCGGCAGTGGCGTGGGGTGGGGGAGATTCCACAAAGCGGACTCGCCCTGGCGACGGCGTTCGCCTCCTTCGATGCCGAGACGCGCTTCGGGGTACAGGCGCTGCACGCGCGCGAGCCCGAGGTTTGCATCAGCGGCCTCGTTCTTCAGGGGCAGAAATCGCCGCACGACTGCCCGGCGTTCGGCAAGGCGTGCACGCCCGAGCATCCGCTGGGCGCCACGATGGTGTCCTCCGAAGGCGCCTGCGCGGCGTACTACCGCTACCGGCGCCCGGCGTTGGCGGGGAGAACCGGAGCCACGGCATGAACGACCAGCACCGGAAACATCCAACATTCAACGCCCAACGTTCAACGCTCAAGGACGAACCACGATTCCGTTGGACGTTAAACGTTTCCGGGTGGCGCACCCCATGACCACGCCTCTCGACTTTCAAGCGGCCTGCCCCGTCCCGCTGGGATCGCACGATACGGTGCTGCTGGGCCATGGCGGCGGCGGACGCCTGATGGCGCGCCTGCTGGACGAAATCATCCGACCGGCTTTCGACAACCCCATCCTGGCCCAGCGCCACGACAGCGCCGTCTTTCCTGCCCCGGGCGCGCGCCTGGCCTTCACGACCGACAGCTTTGTCGTGCGGCCGCTCTTCTTTCCGGGCGGCGATATCGGCTCGCTCGCCGTGCACGGCACCCTGAACGACCTGGCCATGGCCGGGGCCAGACCGTGTTATCTTAGCGTAGGGTTTATTATCGAGGAAGGTTTGTCGCTGGACGCGCTGCGCCGGGTGGTGGCGTCGATGCGTGCGGCGGCGGATGGCGCCGGCGTGCTGCTCGTGACGGGCGACACGAAGGTGGTGGAGCGCGGCAAGGGGGACGGCCTCTTTATCAATACGTCCGGCATCGGCGTCGTTCCCGACGCGGTTGCGATCGGGCCCGGCCGAATCCGACCGGGAGACGCGATCATCCTCAATGGCGACGTGGGCCGCCACGGGATGGCGGTGATGGCGCAGCGCGAGGGGCTGGAGTTCGAGAGCCCGATCACGAGCGACTCGGCGGATCTGTCGGGGCTGGTGCGCGACGTGCTCGCGTCCGGCGCCACCGTGCATTGCCTGCGGGACTGCACGCGTGGCGGGTTGGGAGCGGCCTTGATCGAGCTGGCGGAAGCCTCGTCGCTGGCGGTGCACATCCGCGAGGGAGACGTGCCCGTGACGGAGGCTGTGCGTGGCGCGTGCGAACTGCTGGGGCTCGATCCGTTCTATGTGGCCAATGAAGGGCGCTGCGTGTGTGTGGTGCCCGCCGGGGATGTGGCGACCGTGCTGGCCGCCATGCGCGCGCACCCGCAAGGGCACGGCGCCGTCGTGATCGGCGAGGTGCGGGACGGCGAGGCGCGGGTTTCCGTCGCCAGTGTGGCTGGTCCCGCGCGATTGATGGATCTCTTCAGCGGCGAACAGTTGCCTCGCATTTGTTGACGTGCCGCCGATGGCGGCCCGCGCGCTCCGTTGCGCGGGCATGCAGGCCGCGCGCGGAGCGCCCGGCCCACCATCCAGTCCGCAAAGCCCCCATCACCGAACGTCTGCGGCAGGGCCCTGGGGCCAGGTGACGACGCGCGTTTCGGCCAGCGCGGCGGCGATGAGCGGGTCCATATTCATGTCGCCGGCCTGCGCGTCCAGCGTTTCGGCGCGGGCATGGAGTTCGGGGTGCTTCGGCACGAAGAAGCTGCAGCAGTCCTCGTGCGGCAACGACGAGATGGCGTAGGTCCCGATGCGGTGGGCGATGGCCACAATCTCGCGTTTGTCCTGGCCGATGAGTGGGGTCAGGACGGGCAAGGGACAACCGGTGTAGAGGGCGGCGAGATTGTCGTAAGTCTGGGAGGCCACCTGCGACAGTGAATCGCCCGTCACGAGGAACCGCGCGCGCTCGCGGCGGGCGATGCGCGCGGCGATATCCATCATCCAGCGCCGGTAGATCAGCATGCGCAGCGTGGAGTGCACGTCCTTGATGATCTCGCGCTGCAGGTCCTCGAAGGGCACGATGTGCAGGGCGGTGTGAACCTGATAGCGCGCGAGCTGTTCGGCGAGGCGCACGATCTTGTCCTCGACGTCGCCGGTGGCCTGATGGCGATTCTGGAAGTGGACGAGCACGACTTCGCAGCCGCGCTTCATCATCATGTAGGCGGCCACCGGGCTGTCGAGTCCGCCGGAGAGCAGGGTCACGACGCGCTGGCGCGGGTTGGTGGGCAGTCCGCCCACGCCGTCATGGCGGACGGCGGAGAGGTAGGTGGCCTTCTCCGTGATCTCCAGTTTCACGACGATGTCCGGATCGGTCAGGCGCACGCGCTTGTCCGGGTAGGCCTCGAGGACGGCGCCACCGAGTTCGCGGTTCACCTCCATCGAACGGAACGGGCTTTGTTTGTGGGGGCGGTGGGTGTCGATCTTGAAGGTACTGAACGAGCGCCCGGCCAGGATCTGGACGACGGCCGGACGGAAGGCGGCGAGCTCGCTGGGGAGGCGGTGAGCCGGTGCGAAGTGGGCGATGCCGGGGATGCGGCCCAAGGCGTCGATGACCGCAGCCGGGTCCGCGCCGGGGGTGAGGCGGACGGTGATCTGGCCGGACTCGCGGCTGCAGCCGCGGCAAGCGTCACCGAGCTTGCGGCGGATGTTGCGCATCAGCAGGCGCTCGAAGTGGCCGCGGTTGTTGGCCTTGAGGCCGATCTCGGCATAGTGCGCGACGATGTGGTCGATGGCGTCCATGTGCGTGCTGCTTGTACGGTCTCAGGCCGGCGAAGGGAAGCGGGAAGTTGGCGGGCCTCCTCACGGGCGAATCCCCTTGCGCCGGCTTTCGGCGGTCGATTACCTTACCGGCTCTGCCGAGAAAGAGGGAGATCATGCTGACACAGCGCATTCTGACGAGTTACACGACCTTCTCGTTCCGTGAGCCGTTCTGGCAGATGCCGGCGCCGGCCCGTCGCGAATGGCTGGGCGGATTCCTGCGCACGATGACCGAAGCAGGGCAGAGCGCGTTCTGGTACCAGGTGTTTCCCGCGCGCGCCGAATACGATTGCCTGCTGTGGACCACGGTGGACTGCGAGACGCTCGATGCGCCCGACCGCTATTTCGAGCGCTTTGCGCGGCGCCTGGCCCCCTTTCGCGCGCACGTGGAGGTTCCCCTGACGCTGTGCGGCATCACGAAGCCGTCGACTTATGTGAAGCCGCATGAGAATCCGCAGGAGATCAATCCGTACGACGGCGACCGCAAGCCGTACTTTGTGATCTACCCGTTCTCCAAGACGGCCGAGTGGTACCAGAAGCCGCGCGAGGAGCGGCAGGTGCTGATGACCGAGCACATCCGCCTCGGCAAGCAATACCCCGCCATCAAGCAGTTGCTACTCTACTCCTTCGGCATCCAGGATCAGGAGTTCGTGGTGGCGTACGAGATGGACGATCTGCCCTTGTTCTCGGATCTCGTGCAAGCGCTGCGCTCCACGGCGGCGCGCATCTATACGCTGCTCGACACACCCATCATCACCGGGGTCCTGCGCACGCCGGATCAACTGGCGGATGTCTTCGGCGCATGAGCAACGCGGGCAGGACGAGATTGCATTTAGGCCATGGATGTTGAAGACTGCGCCCCGCATGCCCACATTCAATGACACTTTTCTGAAGGCCTGCCGGCGCGAGCCGGTCGATCACGTGCCGGTCTGGTACATGCGGCAGGCTGGGCGCTACCAGGCCGAGTACCGTGCTATCAAGGAGACGCGCAGCCTGATGGCCATCGTGCGTGACCCTGCCCTGTGCGCGACGGTTACGCGGCTGCCGGTGGACCATCTGGGGGTCGATGCGGCGATCCTGTTTTCCGATATCATGACCCCGCTGACCGCCATGGGCGTGAAGGCGGATATTCGCGACGGCGTCGGGCCCGTGATCGAGAACCCCGTGCGGGCGGCGTCGGACATTGACCATCTGCACGTGCCGGATTTCGCGGCGGCGCTGCCGTACGTCGTGGAAACGGTGCAGCTGTTGCGCACGCAGTTGGCGGTCCCGCTGATCGGGTTCTGCGGCGCGCCTTTCACGCTGGCGTGCTATCTGGTCGAGGGCGGCCCCTCCAAGCACTACGCGCGTGTTCGCGCCTTCATGTATGGCGAACCGCTGGCGTGGCACCGGCTGATGGATTTGCTGACCGGTGCCATGGTGGCTTATCTGCGGGTCCAGGCCGAGGCGGGCGCGCAGGCCCTGCAAGTCTTCGATAGCTGGGTCGGGCAACTGGATCACGCGGACTATGAACGCTATGTGCTGCCACACATGCGCCGGCTGTTTGTTGAACTTCGGCGTGTGACCCGCGTGCCGGTCATTCACTTTGGCGTCGGCACGGGCCACCTGCTGGAACTGCTGCATGCGGCGGGCGGTGATGTGATCGGGCTGGATTGGCGCACGGAGTTGCCCCAGGCGCGCCGCCGGCTGGGGGCGGACGTCGCCCTGCAGGGCAATCTCGATTCCGCGCTGCTGCTGGCGCCCTGGGACGTTCTCGAGACGCGCGCGCGCGCCATCCTTGCGGCCGCGCCCCCCAACGGATTCGTCTTCAATCTCGGTCACGGGGTGCTGCCGCAGACACAGCCGGAGACGCTGCGCCGCCTCACCGAGTTTGTCCACGCCTGGCGCCCGTGAGCGGAATGCACGTGGGGGTGAGTGCACGGCACCGATCCCGGGATGGATCTACTCCGGATCCTGTGGCAATGACCAGCCGAGAAAGGGCTCTGACGGGGCCACTACGGTGTCGTCGCAGAATTGCCCCTTCGCATCCAGAGGCAAGTCCAGGTAGAGCACGTAGGGGCGGTAGCCGGCCAGGGCCAGCATGCGCCCGCGCGGGGTCACCGCACAGGAATGGCCGCCATAGCGGTGTCGCCGTGCGGCGCCGGTCTTGTTGACGACCATCACGCGCGCGCCCGTCAGTGCCGCCCATTCCAGCGCGATGTTCGCAACCCGGCCCGGGATCTCCCATAGCTTGTCGCCCACGTAGGGGTCGCGGGTGCGCGTGTCGGTCAGCCCCGGAAAAGCCATCTGGATCAGCAGGAGATCCACACCGCGATAGGCGGCCAGGGCCGCTTGGGCCAGCCAGTAGTCCGGCGGCGGAACCGACATGAGCCCGGCCGCTTCGTCTGCCGCGACCTGTCGCAGGATCCGCAGGATGCGCTCCGACTCGCGGCAGATCAGGATACCCATCGTGCCGTGGGGCGTCGCCACGGGACGGTACTCGCGGCCGGCCGAGAGGCCACCCTTGCGGTCCACATTCGCCAGCATGGTCTTGTGGTGCGCATGGATAACGCGACCATCTGGATTCATGACGATGCTGCTGTTGAAAATCTTCTCGCCGTTCCGGTGGAGCAAATTGATGACGACATAGCCGCGGTGCTCGCGGCTGAGGCGCGACATGGCCGCCACCGCGGGCGATTCCTCCAGCGAGTGGGCCAAGGGATCGGGCCGGGTCACTTCACGGGTTCCATGTAGCGTGAGTTCGGGCAGGAACACGTATGTGGCCCCGGAGTCAAAGGCCTTCCGCACGATGCCGATGGCCCGCTCTAAGGTGGCGCTGGGGTTGTGTCCGACGACGTCGAATTGACAAAGTGCAATGCGGACGGTGCCCGGTGGCGAGGGGCCGGGACTGGCGGCAGAGGCTCCATCCTCGCGATCGTGCCGGCCCACGAAAAAGGAGAGCCCGGCAACGATGGCGATCAGCGCGAGCCCGCCGAATATCGTCAGCCCCACGCGTTGCCGCGGGTGAAGGAATGGGCCCTGTTGGGGGGGCCTGGCCGACGTTGCTGACATGTGTACCCTTGAGATAAAGGCCGTGATGCTTCCGACGAATTCGCGCTTTGGCGGCACAATGTCGAAGAAGTGGCGGGGAGGCAAGCCGAAGCGTGGGCCGGCTTGCGTTTGGCGCTGGGGTCCCTATACTGGGGCCTCATGAAACGCGGCGTTTTGCTCATGGCCTATGGCGCTCCGGATGCACTGGAGGATGTGGAGCCTTTCTACCTGGATATCCGGGGCGGGAAGGCGCCACCGCCGGCCTTGCTCACCCAGTTGAAGGCCCGCTACGAGTCCATCGGCGGCAAATCGCCGCTGCTGGACATCACGCGCCGCCAGGCCAAGGCCGTGGCCGCCGCCCTCGGGGACGAGTACCGCGTCTATGTCGGCATGCGCCACTGGAAGCCCTGGATTCGCGAGGCGGTGGCGGAGATGGCCCGCGATGGCATCACCGATGCCGCGGCCATCGTGCTGGCCCCGCACTACTCACGCCTCAGCGTCGGCGCGTACATGCAGCGCCTCGACGAGGCCGTGGCGGCAAGCGGGGCCACCATGCGCCTGCGCAAAATCGATAACTGGCATTTGCACCCGCGCTTCCTCGATGCGCTCGAGCAACGCGTCCGCCAGGCGCTCGCGCGCTGGCCCACCGAATGGCAGCTCAGCCCCCACGTCGTCTTCACCGCCCACAGCCTGCCCCAACGCATCCAGGAATGGGATGACCCGTACCCGACCCAACTGCTGGAGACCGCTCAGGCCCTCGCCACACGCCTCGACCTCGGCCGCTGGAGCCTCGGCTACCAAAGCGCCGGCCGCACCCAGGAACCCTGGCTCGGCCCCGATCTCCTGACTGTCATCGACGACCTCGCCAACCAGAAGGAAGCCGCGCTCCTCGTCTGCGTCATCGGCTTCATCGCCGATCACCTGGAAGTCCTCTACGATATCGACCTTGAGGCCAAACCCTTTGCCCACAAACGCGGCATCCGACTCGAACGCATCGACATGCTCAACGACGACCCCCTCCTCGCCGAGGCCCTCGCCGATGTCGCCCGCACCGCCTTCGCCCAACCCGAGCTCCGCGCCGCCAGTTGAGCGCCCAAGCCCCATACCCGCTTGACAGGGGGAACCCGATCCCTTTATTATATAAGTCCTATTTGACCCATAGGGCTTGTAGTCATTAGCGAGGCTCTTGTTACCTGTCCCCTCGGGGCGGGATTGGAAGTAATTGCCATGAGCAGGTTTGCAGAGGACATAACGGAGTTGATTGGAGATACGCCTCTATTGGCGTTGAACCGGTTTGGTGCGGGGCTTTCGGCGCGCGTGGTGGCGAAGCTGGAGGCGTTCAATCCGGGTTGGAGCGTGAAAGATCGCATTGGGCTGGCCATGATCGAGGCGGCCGAGCGCGACGGGCGGCTCAAGCCGGGGGGGACCATTGTGGAGCCGACGTCGGGCAACACGGGGATTGGCCTGGCGATGGTGGCGGCCGTTCGGGGGTACCACTGCATGCTGGCGATGCCGTCGTCGATGAGCATCGAGCGGCGCAAGGTGCTGCAGGCGTTGGGTGCCGAATTGGTGCTGACGGATGGGCACAAGGGGATGCCGGGCGCGATTGCGGCGGCGCAGGAACTGTGCGCGCGGCTGCCGGGTGCGTTCATGCCGCAGCAGTTCGACAACCCGGCGAATCCCATGATGCACTATCGCACGACGGGGCCGGAGATCTGGAACGCGCTGAAGGGTCGCATCGATGTCTTCGTTTCGGGAGTGGGGACGGGCGGGACCATTTCGGGCGCCGGGGCTTACCTGAAGGAACAGAATCCGGCACTGAAGGTGGTGGCTGTGGAACCGGAGGAATCGCCGGTACTCAGCGGCGGCCGCATGGGCCCGCACCTGATCCAGGGCATCGGCGCGGGATTCGTTCCCGGCGTCTACCGCCGCGACCTTGTCGATGACATCGTCAAGGTCAACAGCTTCGACGCCATTGAGGCGGGCAAGGAATTTGCCCGCACGGAAGGCATCATCTGTGGCATCTCGTCCGGTGCGGCCGCCTGCGCGGCGCGCGTGCTCGCGCGGCGTCCCGAGTTCGCCGGCAAAACCATCGTCGCGATGATGCCCGACATTGGCGAACGCTACGTGTCCACCCTGCTGTTCTACGAGGACTGACCATGCAACGCCTGCTGACATTCAAGCACCGCAGTGAAGAGGAAGAGGTCAAGGAAGCCGGCCTCACGATCGACTTCGACGAGATTGCGCGCAAGGGCGCCATGTCGAAGGAGGAGACGACGATCGCGAAGTGGTTTGGCATCTACGCCTCGCGCCAGCCGGGCAATCACATGGCGCGCATCGTCGTCCCGGGTGGGCAGATCACATCGAGCCAGGCGCGCATGATTGCGAAGGCCTCGGAGCTGTACGCCCAGGGCCGCCTCTCGATCACCACGCGGCAGGCCATCCAACTGCACTGGCTCAAGGTTCCCAACCTGCCGGAACTCCTGCGCGCATTGGAGGAGGACGGCATGACCACGTTCCACGGGTGCGGCGACGTCACGCGCAACGTGGCGGCCTGCCCACTGGCGGAGACATGCCGCTACCGGCGCGTCAACGTGCTGCCCTACGCGAAGGAAATTTCGCGCTACCTCTCGGATTGCCGCGACCTGGACAACCTGCCGCGCAAATTCAAGATCACGCTATCCGGCTGTGGTGCCGGCTGCGGCCAGCCGTTCATCAACTGCGTGGGCATCGTCGCGGTGCAGCGGCTCAACGCCGCGGGCGCCGAAGAAACCGGGTTCAAAGTGATCATCGGCGGCGGCATGGGCTGGAAGGCCTTCCTCGGCCAGGAGCTGTTCTCCTTCGTGCCGAAAGAAAAGATCAAGGAAGTCTGCCGCGCGGTGGGGCTGCTCTTCCGCGACCACGGCGACCGCTTCGACCGCGCGCAGTCGCGCCTCAAATTCGTCGTGCACCGCTACGGCATTCCGAAGTGCCGCGAGATCGTGCTCGCGAATCTGACGGCCGAAGGCATGGACGTGGCCGATCTGGAGACGGCTCCGGTGCAGGAGACCGGCCCGGCCTGGCCGCTCCGCCCGCTCACGGAAGAGGATCCCGTCGGCACCGATGGCCGCGTTACCGTGCGCGCCATCATCCCCAAAGGCGAAATGCAACATTCCGCCCTGCGGCGCTTTGCGGAGCTGTCGGAGATCTACGGCAACAAGCGCGTGTACACGACCAACCGCCAGAACATCGAAATTCACGGTGTGCTGCCGGCCCAGGTGGACGCCGTCAAGGCCGAGATCAGCAAGTTGGGATTCGCGACCGATGGCGGGTTCGGGATCCGCGATATCGTGCCCTGCGTCGGCACCACCATCTGCCCGCTCGCGGTGGCCAAGACGCGCGATATGTACGACCTGCTCATGGAGGTCGTGCGGCAGCCGAAGTTCGACCCGATCGCCAAGAAGGTCACCATCAACATCACGGGCTGCCCGAATTCCTGCTCGCCCTACCGCATCGCCGACATCGGCCTGCGCGGCCTGCGTATTCGCGAGGAGCTGGGGTCGGTGGAGGGGTATGAGTTGCTGGTCGGCGGCACCCACAACCGCTTCGGTCGCAAGGTCGGCGAATTCAAGACCGCGGATTGCCCGCGGGTGGTGGAAACGATTCTCGAGACATTCATGAAGATCCGCCAGGGCGACGAGACGCTGGCGGAGTGCGTGGAACGCACAGGATTTGGGCTATGACACATCCCTTTGCCGACTCGGTTCGGGCGTTGAAGCTGGACTACCGCAAGGCGCCGGACCCGGGCGAGTTCTCGGTCTTCACCGGGGTGGGTGACGCGGCGCGCGACTTTGCGACCGTGGCCAAGGACATTCCCTGCCAGGCCGCCTGCCCGGCCAAGACCAACGTGCCTGCCTACATCGAGGCGATCGCACAGGGCGATCCGGACAAGGCCTACCGGATCAACCAGGAAGACAATGTCTTTCCCGGTGTGCTGGGCCGCATCTGCACGCGACCCTGCGAGACCAAGTGCCGGCACAAATGGACCAACGTCAATGGCCCTGTGCATATCTGCCACCTGAAGCGTTCGGCCGCGGACTACAAGCAGAAGCCACCGGCGCCGCTGCCCGCGTGGTTCGAGCCCACCGCCAAGCGCGTCGCTGTCATCGGCGGCGGTCCCGCCGGGCTGACCGCGGCGCGTGAACTGACGCGCTACGGCCACCGCGTGACGCTCTTCGAGAAGGAGTCGTTCCTCGGCGGCATGATGACGATGGGGATCCCCAAGTTCCGCCTGCCGCGCGAAGTGGTCGAGGCTGAGGCGCGCGCCATCGTCGAGAGCGGGGTCGAGGTGCGCTACGGCGAGACGGTGGATGCGGCGCGCATGGCCTCCCTGGCGGACGAATACGATGCGGTGCTGGTGGCGGCGGGTGCGATGCGCGCGTCCGACCTCAAGCTGCCCGGCGTCGAAGCCGGCATGGAAGTGCCCGGCATCGAATTCATGCGCCGCTACAACTTCGGTGAGATCGGCGACATGCAGGGGCAGAATGTGGTGATCGTCGGCGGCGGCTTCACCGCGGTCGACTGCGCGCGGTCCTGTGCCCGTGCCGCCCGGCGGCTGGTGGGCGCGGAAGGCCGGGTGGCCATCATGTACCGCCGCACCGAAGCCCAGATGTCGGCCAACATGGATGAGCTCGAAGCGATGCGCGAGGAAAACATCGAGGTCGAGACGCTGGTCTCGCCGGTGCGCGCCTACACGGCGGGCGGCCGCCTGCAGAGCGTCGTCTTCCATCGCAACATGCTGGGGAGCACGGACGACGGTCACAAGCCGGCGATCACCGCCATCCCGGATAGCGAATTCGAGGTGCCCTGCAATCTGCTGATCGTGGCCATCGGCCAGGTTCGGACGATGGAGATCATGGCCTCCGGCGTGCGCGCAACCGATCCGCACGTCACCACCAACCCGCGCATCTTCGTGGCCGGCGATTTCCACACCGGCGGCCTGGATGTCATCCATGCCGTCGAGGATGCCAAGCGCGCGGCCGACCGGATCGATGCGTTCCTGATGGGGGCGCTGCGCCGCAAGACGCACGTGGCCGTGACCCTGATGGATACCAACGGCGAAACCGGCCGCGTGCGCGACCACGACATGCAGAACCCGCCGCACATGCCCGCGCTGGATCTGGCGAAGCGCGATGGCCTGGCGGAGGTCGAGACCGGGTTCACGGAATCCCTCACCGGTCAGCACGCGACGCGTTGCTATCTCTGCCACTACAAGTTCGAGATCAACCAGGACCTCTGCATCCACTGCGACTGGTGTATCAAGGTCACGCCACGCAACTGCATCAAACGCGTGTCGCGCCTGTTTCACGACGAGAATGGCGTGGTCACGGGCAAGGTGGAGGCGCACAAGGCGGCCGAGGCCACGTTCATCTGGATCGACAGCGACGAGTGCATCCGCTGCGGCAAGTGCCTGCGCATCTGCCCGACCAAGGCCATCACGATGCGCAAGATGAGCCTGGAAACGACCACCATCCCGGCCTTCGACCTGCTGCGCAAGCGCAACGTGAAGAGCCTGGCCGAGCAGCAGGCGTAACAGATCGGCTATTCGGCGCGCAGTGACGCGCAGAACGCGGCAAAGGCGTCGCGGTGGGTGTCCACCTCGGCGGCGGGCCCGATCAATTTGACGAAGATCGCGCGGCCGTCGCGCACGACCATGGTGCCCAGCATCCGGTGGTTCGCCTTCTCCGTTTCGCCCATGCCGGTGAACGTGCCGGTGGCGTCCAGCAGCGGAGCCGACTCCTCCAGTAACGTGATGCGCGGCAGCGCGTCGATCTCGGCCGAGCTCCAGGGCGGCAGGCCCAGCTGTGCCCGCCAGCGGTTGAAGTTGGCCTCCACCCCGCCGGCCGTGCCCGAAAGTTCGGTCACATAGCACTCCACCGTATCGCCGCTGCCCGCGGTAAAGGTGACGACGCGCATCGAGCGGTCCGGGCCTTGTGTCCAACCCGGCGGTGCGGACCAGGTCCAGCCGGCGGCGGGAGCGGCGGCCGCGCCTCCCGCGGCGGCCGCGCTGCCCATCATCGGCGAGGGGGAGGGCGTCCGCGTACTCAGTCCGAAGCGCTCGCGGGACGTGACGGTGGCGGCGTTATCCGGCGGCGCTCCCGCCTCGCGCGTTTCCGTGATGACCACGGGTTCGTCCGACGGCCGCCCGCAGCCCGCGGTCGCCAGCACCATGATCCCGACCACCCAATATGCCTTGTTCATACGTATACCCCCGCCAAGGTTGTAGCGTGACGCCACGATGGCGGCAAACGGATTCGCCGGGGCCTGAGCGGCGCATTGCATGATCGGCGCCAATGCCGGAGAATGGGCGGCATGATTCTGGTAACCGCGGCTGTACTACGAGAAGGCGATCGCTACTTCATTGCGCGACGCGCAGCGGGGCAGCGCCTCGCGGGGCTCTGGGAATTCCCCGGGGGAAAAGTGGATCCGGGAGAATCGCCGGAGGTGGCCATGGCGCGCGAGCTGCGCGAAGAATTGTGCATCGACGCCACCGTGGGCGCACTGTTGGCCGATGTCACCCACGCCGAGGGCCCCCGCCCGGTGCGGTTGCTCTTCTACGCGATCACCGCGTTCACCGGCACCATCCGCCTGCAGGATCACGACGATGCCCGTTGGGTCACCGCCGCCGACATGGCCCACTTCGAGTTCGCCCCCGCCGATCGGCCATTCGTGGCGCAGTTGATGGGGCGCGCGGCGACGCCGTGACCCCGTGCCGGTGACCCGCGCGTGCCGCTACTCCCGCTGCAGGCGGCGCTTGGCGGCCGCGAGATCGCGGCGGTGCGCGGCCGAGAGGGTGGGAGGCTTGAGCCCGAGGCCACGAATCGACGTGGCCACGATGTCGGCGACCAGGGCCTGCATCGTCGGCTTGTGATCCGCCGGCACGATAAACCAGGGCGCCCAGTCCGTGCTGGTCGCCGACAGCGCCTCCTCGTAGGCCTTCATGTACGACTTCCAGCAGGCGCGTTCGTCCAGGTCCGCCGCCGAGAACTTCCAGTATTTCTCCGGGCGGTTCAGCCGCTCCATGAAGCGCTTCTTCTGCTCCTCTTTTGAAACATGCAGAAAGAACTTCAGGATCAAGGTGCCGCTGCGCGTGAGGTGCCGCTCGAAGTGATTGATGTCCTGAAAGCGCTTCTTCCAGAATCCATCGCCGCGCTTGCCGGGCGGCAGTCGCTGGCGGTCCAGCCACTCCGGGTGCACGCGCACCACCAGCACTTCTTCATAATAGGACCTGTTGAAAATACCAATGCGTCCGCGTTCGGGCACGCGTGACGCATAGCGCCAGAGAAAGTTGTGGTCCAGTTCCTCGGCCGAGGGCTGTTTGAAGCTGAAGACCTGGCAGCCCTGTGGATTGACGCCCGACATGACGTGGCGGATCGTGCTGTCCTTGCCGGCGGCATCCATGGCCTGGAAGACGATCAGCACGGCATGCACATCGTTGGCGTAGAGCAATTCCTGGGCGTTGGCCAACTCGGCCCGGCGCTCATCGAACCGGCGTTTGGCTTCGTCCTTGTCCGCCGGAACCACGTTCCCCTTAGCGCCATTGCGCTCGCGCAGCCGGGTCGGATAGTCCTGAAGCTGAACGCGAGCGCCCGGCTTCACCTGGAACATCTGGAGGTGCTTCTCGTTCATAGGTTCCGCCAGCGTAGCCCGCCTGTTGCACCCGCGCAAGCGCGGTGCATGTCGAATTTCGTGGCAGCACCCGGCGCGTCCCCGTATCATTACCGCTCTTTCAAGGGGGGGATGGATGACCGACAACACCAGGGCGGGCGCACGCATGCCCGCGGTGGCTTCCGGATGGTTCCGGTTGCTGTCCTCGTATGGGCTGGCGGTGGTCCTGCTGGCCTTCCTGCTCGTGCTGACGATTCTGGGCACCGTCGAGCAGGCGGACCAGGGCCTGTACCTCGTCCAGCGCAAGTACTTCGAATCGCTCTTCCTGGTGCACCATCTCTTTGGCGTCGTACCGGTGCCCTTGCCCGGCGTCTACCTGCTGATGTCGCTCCTGGCGGTGAATCTGGTTTGCGGCGCGATCATCCGCGCCCCGAAGAGCCTGCGCGCGCCCGGCATGCTGATTGCCCATGCCGGCATCCTGCTGCTCCTGGCCGGCGGGTTCGTCTCCTTTCATTTTTCCACCAGCGGCTCCATGGTTCTCTATGAGGGACAATCCGCCAACACCTTCCGCAGCTACTACGAATGGGTCGTCGAGATCCGCCGCCTCGCGCCGACCCCATCGTCTCAGATCTGGGTGATCCCCGGCCACGACCTGGAATCCATCGCCCCCGCCGGCTCGCGTACGTTTGTGTCCCCCGAGATCCCCTTCGAATTGGTGTTGTCGGGGTTCCAACCGAACGCGCAGCCGTGGGAAGGAAAGGCGCCGATGTTGCGCGCGATCGATGGCGTGGTGCTGCGCCCGCTGCCGCGCGACCGGGAGCAAGAGCAGAACATCGCCGGCGTCTACGCGGATGTGCTCCCGAAGGGCGGGGGCACGAATGCCACGGGGGCCACCGCCGGCCTGCTCTGGGGCCTCGAACGGCAGCCGTGGATGGTCGACGTGGCGGGTGAGCGCTGGTCCGTGGGCCTGTCGCGGCGCGCGTGGCCGCTGCCCTTCACCGTGCACCTCGACGATTTTGTGATGGAACAGCATCCGAACACCGCGATCCCGCGCGTCTTCCGCAGCACAATCACGCGCATCGAAGGGCCCGTGCGCGAAGCCGTGAACATCAGCATGAATGCCCCCCTGCGCCATGCCGGCTACACGCTCTTCCAGGCCACCTGGGGGCCTCAGGACGCCGCTCCCGGTGCGCCGCTGTTCTCCGGTTTTGCCGTGGTTCGCAACCCGGCCGACCAATGGCCGCTCATTTCGTGCATCGTGGTTGGCGCCGGCATGCTCATCCATTTTGTGCAGATGCTCGCACGGCACCTGCGCCGGAGGCCGCCCACATGAACCGCTTCCGTCTTCTGCCCGCGTTGTTGCTGCTCGCCTTCAGCCTGGGGGCCGTCCGCGCCGAGGAGCCGTCGCCGCCGATGCCCGTGGAGGCCGTCCGCATCGATGGCCGGACGGTGGACTTGTTGGAGGCGCTCCCCATTCAGGATGGGGGTCGCGTCAAGCCGTTCGATACCTACGCGCGCGTGCTGTTGTTGCGGCTCCATGGCAGCCGCTCGCTGACGCTACCGGGGGCGGATGCCGCCGCACGCCCGCCGCGCATGGGAGCGACCGAGTGGGTGGCCACCTGCCTGATCTATCCCGAGTGGGCGGTCCACTATCCCACATTTCGCCTCGACAATACCGATCTCGCGGTGGCCATCGGGATTGAACCGCACGCCAGCCGCCGCGATCGCTACACCTACGCCGAACTCTTCCCCGGCCGCCAGCGTCTGTTCGAGCTGGCCGAGCAGTATGACCGCATCGAGCGCCGGCTGCGCAGCCCGCATCAGGAGATGCTCGTGGCGCTCGCCGGCAACCTCTTCGAGTTCGAAAGCCTGTTGCAGGAGTGGGGCTTCACCCGCAGCCGCATTGCGGTGGATCCGCTGACGCTCCCGGGTATTGCCGAGAGCAACACCCTCATGCGGGTCAGCGAGTATCTGCGGGTGCTGCCGCGCGTGCGTGCGGTGATTAAGCGGGCACCGGCTGGTTCGCCCATGCTGAATGCGGCGGTCGAAGCCATGACCGAACAGCTCGGCACGCTGCAGGCGGCCATGTCCGCCGCCGACCGCCTGCATCTCTTTCCGCCGCCCCACGCCACCACCGAGGACTGGGACTCCGCCGGCACCCTGATCCAATCCGTGTTCACCTCGGGCTTGACCAACGCGCCGGGCCTGGACCTGCTGGCCACGATGGAGCGCCTGGTCGATTCGCGTGAGGACCCAGTGGCGATGCACGCGGCCGTCGAGGCCCTGGCCACCGCCACCCGCTCCACCGCGGCCGCGCGCGGCGAGGGACGCCGCCTTGAACTCGAGCTGGCCTTGTACAGATCCAACTTCCTCTTCTGGAGCCTGTTCGCGTTTGTCTTCAGTTTTCTATGCCTGGCCGCCACCTGGCTGCGGCCGGATCCCACGGGAACCGGCGGGCGCCTGGCGGTGGGCACGGCGCGCGCGGCCGCCTACGGGGCGCTGACCTCGGCGACGGTACTGCTGGTGGCGGTGATCGCCATGCGCTGTGTCATTCGCGGCAGGCCCCCGGTCTCGACGCTGTACGAAACCATCCTGTTCATCACGGCCGTCGCCGTGCTCATCAGCGTGGCGCTGGAGTGGATCAGCCGGCAGCGCATCGCCATTGCGCTGGCGCCCGCCCTGGGGGCCCTCGGTCTCTTCCTGGCCAACAAATACGAACTCAAGGAAGCCACCGACACGATGCCCAGCCTGCAGGCCGTGCTCGACACCAACTTCTGGCTGGCGACGCATGTGACCTGCATCACGATCGGCTATGCGGCGGGGCTGTTGGCGGGCGCCATCGGCCACCTGGATGTGTTGGGTCGCGTCTTGCGCATCCGCGCCAAGGACCCGGATTGGTATGCCGGGATCGGGCGCATGGTCTATGGCGTGCTCTGCTTCGGGCTGCTGTTCTCGTTTGTCGGCACCATGCTCGGTGGCATCTGGGCCAACTACAGCTGGGGCCGCTTCTGGGGCTGGGATCCCAAGGAGAACGGGGCGCTGATGATCGTGCTGTGGCAGTTGATCGTGCTGCACGCGCGCATGGGCGGCTATGTGCGCGAGTTCGGCGTCAGCATGCTCGCCATCGTCGGCGCCTGCATCGTGGCCTTCTCCTGGTGGGGCGTGAACCTGCTCGGCGTCGGACTGCACAGCTACGGATTCACCCATGGCATCTGGGGAGCCCTGATGCTGTTCTGGACCATCGAGGCCGTCGTGCTGGCCCTGGGCGCCTTCGCGTACGCGGGCCGTCTCCGCCGCCCATGAAGACGTTTCCCATCAACCTGAAGCTGGAAGGCATGCGCGTGTTGATGATCGGCGGCGGCGCCATCGCGCACGAGAAGCTGGAGAAGCTGCTGCCGCACCGCCCACGCCTCACGCTGGTCAGTCCCGTGATTCGCGATGACGTGCGCGATCTGCTCGCCGCTCACGGCCACCCCTGGATCCACGATGTCTACCGCCGCGAGCATCTGGCGGGGCAGCAGCTCGTCATCGCTGCCACCGGCGACTGCGAACTGAGCCGCCAGGTCCACGCCGACACGCGCGAGAGCGGGACGCTGCTGAATGCCGTCGACATCCCGGCCTACTGCGATTTCATCATGCCGGCCGTGGTCGCCGGCGAGCATTTCTCCCTCGCCATCTGCTCGGGCGGCATGGCGGCGGGCATGTCGCGCCATGTGCGCGAGGAACTCGAAGCGGCCGTACGCGGCGAGGACGAGGTTCTGGTCGTGTTGGAGAAAGTTCGCGCCCTGTTCAAGCGCAAGTACGCGACGGTGGCCGAGCGCCGCGAAAAGATGTGGCAGATCCTGAGGGAACTGGAACAAATAGAGAAGGATCCCGCGGCGGGCGGGGCGACAACCGGGGAACGGATATGACGGACGTGCAGACGACGACGGTGTGCGAAGTGCGCGAGTTGGCGCCCCATGCGTATGTCCTGAGACTGGAGCGGCAGGGCCTGGAATTCACGCCGGGGCAGTGTGTGATCCTCGGGCTGCCGGGCCACCGCGAGCAACGCGAGTACTCCATTTTCAGTGCCGTCAACGCCCCGACCCTCGATGTCTTGATCCGCGTCGTGGAGGACGGCGTGGTCTCCCGCCAGTTGTGCGACTGCCGGCCCGGCGACCGCGTGCAGCTCGATGGCGCCGTCGGCTTCTTCACGATCGACGATGCCGATCTGCTGCGGGACCGGTTTCTCTTTGTGGCCAGCGGCACCGGCATCGCTCCGTTCCACTCCATGGCGGGCTCGTACTCCGGACTGAATTACCAGGTCCTCCATGGTGTCCGCAGCGCCCAGGAGGCGTTCGGCGCCGAAACGTTTGCCGCGGAGCGCCATGTGCTCTGCACCTCGCGCGACCGCGGCGGTGACTATCCGGGCCGTGTCACCGACTACCTGCGCGAACACCCCGTCGCCCCCGACACGCGCTGCTACCTCTGCGGCAACGTCCGCATGATCGATGA
>CAZWQJ010000015.1:0-41269 GCA_964635825.1 uncultured Victivallales bacterium
AATCTGCGCGTGGCCTTCGCCTTCGGCGTGCTCGGGACCCTCTGGTTCGCGTGGCGCGGACGCGATCTCAAGTTTGGTCGAGACCCTTCGCCCAGTAGTCCGCCTGCCCGGTGAGGATGTCCAATTGGCGAACGTCGTTGGGCCAGTCGGTCAGCGGCTTGCGCTCGAAGACATAGCGGAAGTCCAGCGGGCCACGCTGCGCGTACTCGCGGATCGCCGTGGCCCACCAGGTTTCGTGGAAACGATCGTCGGTGAGCATGCGCTTCATGTCCAGATCCACGGTTTCGCGCGCCTTGGCCACGCGGGGCGGCGCCGCCTGGAGCATGCGCGCCCACTCGCCGTAGCGCTTGCCCCAGGGTTTGAGCGTACCGTCCGCACGGAACAGCCCGCTGACCTGGGTGAGATCGCCGTCGTGAGGCATGTCGCGGTGCATCCAGTACATCCAGCCCTGAAACACGTGCTGCATGCTTTCCATCATGCGGTCGCCGTAACGCAGTTGATCCTCGGCGGTGCGCATGCCCATGTCCACCCCGGCGAACTCGGCGCGCCCCGGCCCGTACCACCCCCACTCCTCCATGACCACGGGCTTCCCCAGGCTCGTATAGATCCGCCCCATGATCTCGTTCGCGGTGATCCAGTCCGCCATCGCCTGCTCGCTCTCGAACGGGTTGCCGTGCCCCCCGGGCAGACACTGCGGCATCGGGTAGTTGTGCTCACAGAAGTAGTCGAGGCTGTCGCACAGAAAGTACGGATTGTAGCCCATCGTCATCTGCGACGCCGGCAGGTTCGGGAAGGTCCAGGAGTTGGCGCCGACCGTCATCATCTGCCGCGCGCCCGCGTTGCGCAGAATCCCCACTTCGCGGTGCACGCGCCGGGCTCCAACGTGCTCCAGAAACAGCCGCCAGTCATAGCGCCACGTCGACCCGGCCCAGGGATCATCCGGCAGTTCCGCGAGCCGCCCGATCGTCACGCGGTCGATGCCCAGGCAGGCCCCCACGTTGCGCGGCGGAACCGGCGCATCGGCAAAACTGGTGATGGACGTGCCGGTCAGGCCGCCCCAGGACTTGCGCAGGGCCTCCAGATCGTCCCCGTACCAGTACTGCAGCCAGACCGGCCATTGGTCCGCCAGCCACTTGGTGTACCAGGGAAGTTGCCCCTCGCCGACGATCGTCCAGGAAAAGATTTGCTCGCAGGCGCCCCACCGCCGGCCCATCAGATGCAGGTGCTCAAGCAGGATGGCGTCGAATGGCGGCTGGAAATTGTGGAACGGCCAACCGGTGGGTGACGGCGCCAGGTGCATCCCGACGGAAACGTAGATCCCATTCTGTTTGCAAATATCCAGAAATCGATCGAACCGGTCGGCGCCCTGCGGATCCAACCGATTGCCCAGCGGGAAAAGGTCTTGCGGCTCCGTCCACATCCGGATGACGTTCAGCCCCAGGTCGCCCATCTTGCGCATGTACTTCTCCGCTTCCGCGAGGCCGTCAGCCTCCGTTTCGCGGTCCACGCCGAAGCACTGGACGAAGCGCCGGGCCCGCCCCTTCGTCTTCACCATGTCGAGCATGGCGGCGTAGTTCGAACCGACCGGCACGAAGCGCTGCTTCGTCCCCGTATCGATGAACCCATCCCCACTCGGATTGACCTGGATCATATTCATTGCCACCGCCTCTTCTTAGCGCTGCTCCCATGCCACCACACGATACCGACGGCCGCGGTAGGCGCCATGGCGCCGCACCCGCCCCTTGCCCCTCTTCCAACTCAGGATGACTTGGTTGCAGACCCCGCGCTCGTAGTCAAAGGTTTCAAAGTCGTCCTCTTCCAGAACGCAGGGCGCGGAGGGTTCCCCCCAGACCTGCGCGGTGATCGCGAACACGGTATCGGGCGCGACGTGTTGGACGGGCGCGGCGAGTGGCAGAATGGTGCCCTCCTTCACGAAGAGCGGGATCGTATTCAGGTCCGCCGCCACCGTGTGGGCCTGGCCGCCGGCATACGCAGCCCCCGAGTGAAAGCAGCGCCACGCGCCCGCCGGCAGATAGACCTTGCGCTCCGTCTGCCCCACAAACATCGGCGCCACCAGCAGACTTTCCCCCAACAGCCACTGATCGTCCACGTTGTGCGTCTGCGCGTCCTGCGGATAGTCCATCACCAACGCCCGGCAAACGGGAATCCCCTCGCGTCGATAGCGCGCGAACGCCGCGTACAGATACGGCAACAGCGCCATCCGCAATTCAAAGATCCGACGCACGCTGTCGGTCACCGCCGTCGCGTCCGCCTGAAATTCGCCGCGGTTGTTCTTGTCCATGTCCACCTGCCGCCAGGGCGGATGGGCAATGTACCAGGCGTTGACGAGGGCCTGCGGCGAGAGCGCGACCGACTGGATGCGCCGCAGCAGGTCCTCAACCGATTTTGCATCGCGCACCTCGGGCGACCACAACAATCCCGCAAAGCCGGCCGTCGTCACGCCACGCACAAAATCGCGGTGGTCGTAGAGGTCACTGTAGAGCACAAACGGGTACGGCGCCGCCAGCGCATGGCTGGCGCGCACCTGGGAAAGCGTGCGGCGGTTGCGCGCGCGAAACGGTTGCAGCAGCGTCTGCTGATAGAGCAAGCCCAACGCCGAGTGCATCTGCTCACCATCCATCCCGCCGGGGAAGGCCGCCGCTTCCGGAAAGGACCAGAACCAAGGCGTCATGTCGGCGTTGTCGCACTCGTCGCATTTGAAGCCGCTGACGCCCTTGTCAATGAAGGCCCGTGCATGGTAGCCGGCATACAGGGCCCGCGCCTTGGGCAGCGACAGGTCGGGAATCAAGCCACCCCACACTTCGTAGTCCGCGCTGAGGGGCTTGAGCGGCTCATACAGTTCCGCCGAGGGGTGCACAAAGACGTGTTCCCACAGGTTGGAGCGAAAGCCCAGCGCATGCAGGCGCGCCAGGAAGCCGTCCGGATCCGGAAAACGGTCCGGACTCCAGCGGTACGAGCAGGAGTACGCCTGCGATTGCCAACCGGGTTCGAGCCCGAACACATCGCACGGGATTCTCTCCGCGCGCAGGCCGCCGGCCAGTTTCAGCAACGCGTCGGCGCTGTGGTGCGTGGACCCGCGATACCAGACCCCCAGGCCCCACATCGGCGGCAGGCAACCGCCACCGCTGAACAAATTGTAGCGCTGCACCGCCCCGCGCAAATCCGGCCCGCCAAACACGTAAACATCCACGCCCTTGGCGGCCGGTATATCCACCACGCAATAGCGCCCCTTGAGCGCGCGCGCCTTGTACAACTCGCTCACCTGACCGGAGGGCACCGACCCGCCGACGGCCGGCGTCCCCTGCCCAACCTTGACGTGCGACCCCGTGTTCACGAGCGCATACCGCAGCGTGTCGATCAGCACGCCGTAACCCGCTGTGGACGCGTAGAAGGGCGCCGGCGCGTGCGAATCGCCGGTGTCCGCGATCGGGTCGCTGTTCACGCGGACCGTGCGCTTCTTGGCGGTCTGGTTCAGGGACTTGAGCTGCAATCCGAACCCGTAGACCTGTTCACCATCGCCCATCGGAATTTCCACGATGCAGCCCCGCGCGGTGCGCGTGAAGCGCAGCGCGTCCGCAGCAAACGGCGGCGTCGCCACGGCCGGCAACGCGGCAAGCCCCGCGCGGTCCGGACCCACCGCGCGCAGGGCGACGGGCGTGCGGCGCTCCGGCGTGCCGAACCGGATGCGCCAAATGCCGGGCGCGACCCGGCGAATAGAGTGATTCATGCCCGCGGAGTTTGCCCGAAGGCGCCACCGCGTCCAAACCATTCAGCGTGTGTTCAGTGCGCACGCGGGTGACGCACCCCCGGACCGCGTGGTATTCTCAGCCTCGCTGTGAAGACACCCGACGATACACCGGCCAGCCCCGCCCCGAAGACGCACACCTGCGGCACGCTGCAATACACGCGCCACACCGTGACCCTGCTGTTCGCCTGGCTGCTGTGGGGCGATTTCTGCTTCACCCTCATGGAGTCGGTCGTGCCCTCCATCGCCCCGCTGAAGCTTCAAAAACTGGGGGCCTCCTCCTCGCTGCTGTCGCTGATCCTGACAACGTTGCCCGCCATCCTCAACCTGACGGTCTGCCCCTGGGTCAGCTTCAAGAGCGATCGCCACCGCAGCCGCTGGGGCCGGCGCATTCCCTTCATCCTCTCCACCATGCCCTTCCTCTGCATCAGCCTGATCCTGATCGGATGGAGCGAGTCGCTGGCGACGCTCGCAACCACCTGGCTGCCCGGGCTCAGCCAGGTGGCGCCCGCCACCGTCACCATCACGCTGCTGGCCATCTTCCTGGTGGTCTTTCAGTTCTTCAATCTCTTCGTCAACTCCGTCTACTGGTACCTGTTCAACGACGTCGTCCCGCCCCACTTGCTCGGACGGTTCACCGGCATGTTCCGCATCGTGGGCACGGGTGCCGGCGCCCTCTACAGCGGGTTCATCTTCCCCCACGGGCTCACTCACATGCGCGAGATCACCACCGGAGCCGCCCTGCTCTATTTCGTCGGCTTCGGCCTGATGTGCATCTTCGTCAAGGAAGGCGAATACCCACCCTCCCCGGATGCCGACAAGCCCCACGTCGGTCCGCTGAGGGAATTCATCGACAACTTCCAGACCTACGCGAAGGAATGCTTCAGCACGCGCTTCTACTGGTACTGGTACCTGTCGCAGGCCTTCTTTGCGATGGCCTGCGCGGGCGGCATCTTCGGCATGTTCGTGTCCATCGAAATGGGACTGGACCTGACGCAGATGGGCCAACTGGGCATGATCGGGCAGGTCATCGGCATGGTGGCGGTGTACTTCGCCTCCATCTTCGTCGACCGTTGGCACCCCATGCGCATCCTGACCTACATGGCCGTCTTCGGCGCCGTGGGCGGGTTTGGCGGCTGGATCTGGCTGCTGATCACCTTCCCGTCTGACCTGTACTTCTGGATGAATGTGGCCGGGGGCTTCGCCGGCGTCTTTGCCGGGGCCCTCAATGGCTGTTGCTTCCTGCCGGCCTTCATGCGCCTGATGCCGAAGTCGCGCTATGGCCAGCTCAGTTCCGCCTATTCCATGGTCCGCTCCGCCGCCACGATTGTGGCCGGCGTCCTGGTGGGCCTGTTTATGGACCTCCTCCTCAAGCTCCACGGCGGCGATACCTTCGCGTATCGCTACCTGGGCTTCTGGTTCTGGGGCTGCAACATCCTGGCGACCATCTGCTACGTCCTCGCCTACCGCAAATGGCTGCAGCTCGGCGGCGATGCCGGCTACCGCGCGCCGGCCCCCTGGGACCCGTCGGGATTCGAAGCCGTCACCGATGCCGCGCCCTCCGTCCCGACCAGCCCGAAGCACCTGATGCTCGGCCTTCACCTGAACACCGCCATCATCGTGCTCAACCTCCTGGCGGTGCCCGCCCTCCTGTGGCTCGTGCGGCACGACGGCTCGTTCACGTTCAACCTGTTTCGCTTCTCTTTTGCATTTCAGTACCACGCGATGCCCGCCGCCGCCGCCCTGCTGAAGACCTTCATGATCCCCGCCCTGCTCGTAGTCCTGGCGCTGTGGCTCCGGCTGGTGCTCGCCATCAAGGCCGATCTGCGCACCGTGGCGCGCGGCGCGGCCATCCGCCTCGGCATTCCGCACCACGGCGTCCTCATCGTCCTGGGCCTGCAAGGCCTGGTGAGCGTCCTGATCGGCTGGCTGCAGTTCGCCTGGCTGATTCACATCCAGATGGAATTCGAACTGATGATTATCGCGCTGGCGAGCGTGCTCCTCCTCCTGGCCAACGTCCTCGCCTACCAACTGCTGCGCGTCATCGAATCACCGCCGCCCAGGGCACTACGTCGAGACACGCCGGACACGGCGTAGTCGCTACACGTGATCTCACTCTTAGCCCGCTTCTTGCACGAGTGAATTCACGCTCGTGCAGCATGCGGGTTAGTCGGTTATCGCCACTTGCCCGCTCGGTCCGGGAAGAGCACGTGCCAGATGCGGTCGAGGCAGGAGACCTCGCAAGCGAAGCGCTCCAGTTCCTTCACCAGAACCCAGGCGGGTTCTTCATTTCCGTTATTCATGATCGCTGAGTTGGTCAAGGAAGGCGGCACGTGACCGGATCGCCGCAAGCACAAGTCGGATTTTCGCCGGCGGAAACCGGAATTTCGGACGGCTCAGCACCTCTTCGTACTCCGCCAGAATCGCGTCTGTGACGGCGGGTTGGCAGAACCCGTCGAGGATGGCATCGAGAATGCGGCCGGGCGCGCCGGTCGTCGAGAGGATGCCCGAGACCACAACGTTGGTGTCGAACACCGCGACGGTCACGAGAGGCCCCGCCTGCGCTTGCGCGAGGTGCGGATCTCGGCGTCGATCTGGGCAGCGCCATCGGCTTGCCGTTGTTGGTGACCAACGCCGTGCCGTACTTGGCGAGCGTTTCGCGAACCCGCTTCGGCGCCTACAGCGGCACCCTCAACCCCGCGTAGCGCGCCAGTTTGCGTTGTCGCTCATCGAACGTCAGAAAGGTCTTGGCGCCCAGGTGGACGGCGGTGGCGACGTGCAGAATATCCAAGGTGCGGTGCCCCCCCGTGGCGGTGCGCTGCAGCGCGTAAGTGCGGGCCAGGCGCAGCACGGCGTCGGTATCGGCGGGGACGAGCGCATTCAAGCCGGCGGCGATGTCCGCCTCCCAATCGGCGAGCATCTGATCGGCCTCCGCCACGCCATAGCCTTTCGTCCGATCCGCGGCATGCAGAAAGACCTGCAGCCGGATGGCCTGTGTGAACTCGAACTCCAGCAGCCGCGTAAAAGGCAGTGGCGCGGTCATCGCCCGCCGGTACGCCAGCGCTCGCGGCGTATGCACTTGCTTTCGATATACCGCACACAAGAAACTGGTATCGGGATAGTCGATCATGGCTCTCCCGTCTCGAAGGCGCGCATCTCGTCCACTTCCGCTTGCGTGAACACCCGGTCGCCCCAGATGCGGTGCAACCGCGCTTCGTAATCCGGGTGATTGGGCAAGTGCCGGCGCGCGCCTCGTGCCGGCCGCGTCAGTCGGGCAACCGGCTTGGCGTGTTTGGTAATCAACACATCGTCCCCGCCTTCCAACCACGCCTGCAGCCGGGGGAAGTCGTAACGCAGATCGCGAATTGTGGCTGTTTTCATAATGTCACAATTATGTGATACTTATCCGCGGAGCGCAAGCCCCTGGTGCCAAGCTTCAAGCTTCACCGCCGGCGCCCGGGCGACTTCCCGGTGAACCGCCGGTAGACCGTCGCAAAGTACTGGGATGACGCAAACCCGAGGGCGAACGCCACGTCCGTGACGCGGGCGCCCGCCACCTGCAACCGGCAGCGCGCCTCGTCAATCCGCGCCCGTTGCACGTATTCGCGCGGCGGAACGCCGGTCTCCTGCCGGAAGCGCATCTGGAACCGTGAAACCGAGAGCCCGGCCAGCCGCGCCAGTTCGGGAACCGTCGGCGGGGTCTCCAGGTTGGCCGCGATATGCTCCAGGACGGGCGCCAGCCCGCGATCGGCGGGCATCGTGGCGCGCGCGTCGGCACGGGCCGCGACCAACAGCAGGAAGGTGGTCAGGCGGTTCGCGATGCGCGTGGCGCGCAGCGGGGAGCGTGGCTGGTGGCCAGCGACCAGAATCTCGTCCAACAGCGACTGCATGGCCGGCGTGCCTCGGAAATGGCGCGCCGGCAACTGGCGCAGCGCCCCCGCCAACGGCTGCGCCGCACCCGGTGCGAGGCCCAGGAAACCGCTGGCCGCACGGCGCGGGAGGCGCAGGATCAGCCAGTAGAGCACGCCCTTTTCTTCCGGCGCACCGCCCGTGCTGTGGGACTCTCCGGGGAACGTCACGAACACATCCCCGCCGCGCAAGCGGTAGTCCCGCCCGCCGACATGGTAGGTCTGGCGGCCCTTGACCAGATAGCAGATCTCGATGGCGCCCGGATGCGCATGCGGCGCAAGCCCGGCGCGCGCGCGCGTGTAGTTGTAGCGCCCGAAGTTCGACAGCCCGGCGATCCCCACCCCCCCGCGTGGCAGTTCCATCCGCGGCTGCGCAAAAAGTTCATGCGTGCGCTGCATGTATGAAATTGTACTGCAAGACGGACTGGAAAGACAATCGGCACGACCACGGGCATACTCTCCCCCATGAGCGAAACACGCAAGCCCGTCCCTGTGAAGTGGTATCGAACGCCACTGCCCCCCGACCAACTGGAGCGCCTGCACGCGCGCAGCGATCTGCTGGGCCTGATGCAGACGCTGGGTTACCTGGGCATCCTCGTCGCCACCGGCTCGGCGGCCTGCCTGGCGGTCGGGCGGCTGCCCTGGCCGGCCGTCGTGGCGCTGGTCTTTCTGCACGGCACCTGCTTCGCATTCCAGATCAACGCCGTGCATGAACTCGGCCACCGCACCGTGTTCCGCAGCAACTGGCTGAACGACCTGTTCGTGCGGCTGTTTGCCTTTCTCGGCTGGATCAACTTCGATGCCTTCTACACCAGCCACGCGCGCCATCACCGCTACACGCTGCACCCGCCCGACGATCTGGAGGTGGTCCTGCCCACGCGGATCACGCGCAAGGACTTCTTCAAGACCGCCTTCGTGAACCCGCTCGCGCTGCGCTGGGCCGTGAAGGAACATCTGCGCATCGCACGCGGCGGGTTTACCGGGGAGTGGGAGATGAAGCTGTTCCCGGAATCTGAACCCGCCAAGCGACGCCCCATCATGCGCTGGGCGCGCGTCGTCCTCGCCGGTCACGCCCTGATCGTGATCGCCTCCATCGCGCTGCAATGGTGGATGCTGCCCGTGGTCACAACCCTGGCGCCGTTCTACGGCGCCTGGCTGTTCTCGCTCTGCAACGGCACCCAGCACATCGGGCTGCAGGACAACGTGCCCGACTATCGCCTGTGCTGCCGCACGATGCTCATCAACCCCCTGTTCAGCATGCTGTACTGGCACATGCAGTACCACACGGAACACCACATGTATCCGGCGGTGCCCTGTTACCGGCTGGCGCGGTTGCACCGGCTGATTAAGCACGACCTGCCACCCTGCCCCCGCGGGCTCATCGCAACCTGGAAGGAAATCGCCGCCATCCAGCGCAAGCAGCAGGAGAATCCGAGCTACCAGCACGCGGCCCCGCTTCCCGCGCGCGCCCCAACGGCGGCGTGAACGCGCCGGTGGCCAGGCCCTGCCTTCAGAACGCCTGGGCGAATTGAGCGGCGTCGGCGCGCGGCTGCCAACTGGCCTCGATGGCAATGGGCGCGCGCAGCCGGCGCAGTTCGCCACGCGCCAGGTCGCTCGCGATCCGCGCCGTGATGCGTGCCCAGTCCATCACGGCCAGATCGATGCGGGCGCCCCGCAGCAAGTCAGCCGGCAAGTCCAGCCGGTACGGCGTCAGGACGCGGTTCGCCCGGATCCACTCGGCGAGTTGGCGGGGTTCAGACTGGCCCAGCGCCAGTTCCGCGTACTGATCGAGCAGGATCACGCCGGTCTGATCCCCGGCACGCATGGCGGCCCGCGCTTCCATCGAGAAGTCCCCACCCGTGGCGATGCTCACGTGCGGCCACCCCAATTCCCGCAGCAGGCGGCCAACCGCGTAGCAGGCGCGTGCGCCGTCCTGCTGTCCGATCAACACCACCCGCGCGATGCCGTCCCGCCGCCACGCGCGCAGCCCCTGACGCAACGCATTCGACCAACCCAGGCGGTATTCCGGGAACGGCAGCGATTGATGGAGGTCGGACAGGGCCACCGCCTCGATGCCGTTGTCCACGAGCGTCTCCATGAGCGGCACCGCGCTGAGCAGCGGCTTGAACCAGAGCAGGGTGTCGAACTCATGGGCCAGCAACCGGTCGCCAAAGGCCGGATCCTCCGGTTCGTGGCTGCGGAAGAAGATGACGTTCGCCACAAACTGGTGCTGGCGCAACGCCGCTTCCATGCGTTCATAGAAGTGTCGCCATTCGGTGATCATGCAGTAGCCGTACTGCCACACGGGCAGGCCCACAACGCCCCGCACGGGAACCCGCGGTTGCGGGCGCAACGGGCGCAACCACGTGCCGACGGCGCGGCGGCGCACCAGCAGGCCTTCGCGCTCCAACTCGTGGAACACGCGTACCGCGATCGTCTGTGGCACACCGAAGAAGCCCGCGACCGCACGCGTCGAGTAGAACGGGCGGGAACGGGTGCCGCGCAGATCGCGGGCCACGCGGCGCAAGCAGGCGAGCAGCGCATAGGTGCGCGTCTCCCGCTCCGGAAATCCCTTGAAGCCCGGGAGCACGCGCTCAAGGGGCGGCAAGTCGCAAGGCACGCGGATGTGGCCGCTCATGCCGTCACGCTACCAGACCCACCATCTGAACACAACCTGAGTTGCTTGCGGCCGGGCACGCGCCCGGGAAAGATGGGCTCGCGCGGTAGGGGCCAGACCGATCGAGCGGCCCAAGGCAAACCGCAGGAACTGCAGAGAAGAGAGGCCCCATGAACATCGTCACCGACACGCAACGTGAACAGTACCGGACCGAAGGGTATATGATTCTGCCGGGCGTGATCCCGCCGGAGATGCTGGCGATGTTGCGCGAGGAATGTTCGTACTTCCTCGGCTACTACGACGCGCAGATGGATGCCCGCGGCGCGCAGACCGAGGGCCTCAGTCACCGCGGCAAACGCTACTTCATCAGCAACCGGTACCGCGCCAGCAACCGGCTCTGGCAGTTCATCTTCAGCCCCTTGATGGCCGAGGTGGCCCAGGTCGCGCTCGGGCCGGATGTGTATCTTTTTCACGAGCAATGGGTCGTCAAGGGCCCGGATCAAGGCATGAAGTTCGCCTGGCATCAGGATAGCGGTTACGTGAAGTGGGGCGACACCACGACCCGGCACCAGCCGTATCTGACCTGCTGGTGCACACTCGACGACGTGAGCGAGGAAAACGGCACGGTCTACCTCTTGCCGCATTCGCGCGGCGGCACCAGCCACACGATCTTTGACCACACCATGGAAGCTGGCACCAACGACCTGATCGGCTACACCGGGAGCGATCCCGGCATACCCATCATCGCTCCCGCCGGCAGCATCGTCGCGTTCACGAGCTACAACTTCCACCGCAGCGGCGCGAACACCACGCCACGGATGCGGCGTGTATACCTCCCGCAATATAGCCGCGAACCCATCCATAACACGAACGGCACTCTCTGGGCCTTGGCCACTCCGTTCGTCAAAGGTGGCCAGCTCGTCTACAGCCACGCCGACGACACGACCGAACAATACGGCCCGAAATAGCCCCGGACGCACACCTGCAGCCGAATGGAGCCCTATGACGACT
Organism: uncultured Victivallales bacterium; assembly: GCA_964635825.1. Lineage (GTDB taxonomy): Bacteria > Verrucomicrobiota > Kiritimatiellia > UBA8416 > JAIOPI01 > CAZWQJ01. The sequence goes on from CAZWQJ010000015.1 coordinate 11,303, forward strand.
ACACCGCCCATCGCCTCGCCTCTCACCAGCCGCGAGAACGTCCGTCGCGCGATCCAGTTCGCCACGCCGGCCTGGCTGCCGCGCGACTTTCCCGGAAACTGGGGGTCGGACTTCGCCATGCTGGCATCGTCAAAGCCTTCTCCCGATGATCGACCCTCGCGCGGTGTCGACGAGTGGGGCGCGGTCTGGGAGAACCTCGGAACCTGCATGGTCGGCGAGGTCAAACAGGTGCCCTTGCAGGATTGGGGCGATTTTGCCGCCCTGAAGATCCCCGACATCCGTGACCCCCGGCGCTGGGAGGCCCTGGCCGGAGTACGCGCACGCGCCGGGGACCGATTTCTGGTCGGGTTCGGGATCTCGCTGTATGAGCGGGTCCATTTCATCCGCGGCTTGGAAAATACGTGGATGGATATCCACACCAACCCCACGGAACTGCGCGCCTTGATCGATATCCTGGTCGACATGAACCTCGTCGCGATCGAGCACTACGCGGCGGCAGGCGTCGACGGGCTATTCCTGCTGGACGATTGGGGCCTGCAGCAGCAGTTGATGATCGCGCCGGCGCACTGGCGAGCCCTCTGGAAACCGGCCTATGCGCGCATCTTCGCGGCCGCCCATGCCGCCGGACTGCTGACGATTCTGCACAGCTGCGGATACATCGTGGATATCCTGGACGACCTGATCGAGATTGGCTTGGACGTCATCCAACTGGATCAGCAGGCCAACATGGGGCTGGAACTGCTGGGACAGCGGTTCGGCGGTCGCCTCACCTTCTTCGCGCCGGTCGACATTCAAGTGGGCATGCAGGGGTCGACGGACGATGTCCGCGCCTACGCACGGCGCATGGTCGACCATCTCGCGCGTCCGACCGGCGGTTTCATTCCACGCTGGTATGCGGACCCACGCGGCGCCGGCCACCGGCAAGAGCATATCGACGCCATGTGCGCCGAGTTCCTGGCCATCAGTCGTGAGATGTATGGGCGCGAGGGGCAGGCTTGAGCGCCGCTGGCAATAGCATGCCCGTGTTGGCGCTGAGCCGCATCGCGAGGGAAGCGATCATCCACGGCGATGGGCGAGCCCGAATGTGGCGGCGCATGGCTTGGCACCCCCTCTCGCCCGTCGGCCAGGGGCCAGCCACCGCCTATGCGACCCGATTCAAGGCGTGCTATTCGGCAACGGCCCTGTACGTTCTCTGCGATTGCGAAGATCGCCGACTGACCTGCACGAATCTGCCAGACGGTGGCGATCTCTTTCGCGAGGACGTGATCGAATTGTTCCTATGGCCGGACACCGCCCATCCCCTCTATTTCGAATACGAAATTTCACCGCTGGGCGCGGAACTCGCCATCCTCGTGCCGAACCGGCGCGGCACGTTCATCGGCTGGCAGCCCTGGCATTACGAAAACACGCGCGTGACCCGCCGCGCCACCTCGGTCCGCGGTGGGCCCAAGCGGCCCGGCGCGCGGGTGTCGGGCTGGACGGTGGAGTTCTGCATCCCCTTCGATCTGCTGGTGGGGGTGTGCGACCCGCCACGCCCCGGGGATACCTGGCGCGCCAACGTGTACCGCATCGACTACGACACCCCCGCGGTCCGGCGCTGGGCGTGGTGCACGCGCACGGGCGAGAATTTCCACGATTTCCGGAACTTCGGCCGTTTCACGTTTGCGTGAGGTGGATCACGATAACCGGTACATGCCAGCCTGCGGGACGCAGAACGTGCCATCCCCGTCACGTTCGACCGCGGCACCGCCATCTGCGGGCAACAGCCTGCGCCACTCGGCATGTGCCCCGGGCAGGGCGAACGCGCGTCCCTTCTGGTGCAGCGGCACGAACAGGTGCCCGTCGATGATCGAGAAATCGCCCGGCAGATGTTCACCGTGGTAGATGCCGTGCTCTTTCACAAACGCGGTGATGGCCTTGAACATGCGGTTGTTCAACAGCGCCGCGAAGCGCGATTCAACATCCCAGGGCAGCGAGGGGTCATGGGCGCCGGACAGCACGCACACGCCGCTCGCCGGCACGTTCTCGCCGGCTTGGTCCACCACGATGCGTTTGCCGGGCAGGCGGTTGAGCGACAGCAGGTAATCGCGCGGGCCCAGTCCGTCATCGGACTGCACCGGATTGCTGTTGATGGCGGTCACGATCGGGAAGTCCGAACAACTCCCTTCGCCGGAGATGACGACCTCAGGGTCGAGCGACTTGGCGTAAGCCACGATCTCGTCATAGAAGCGCACGGACATGAGGCCCGTGTCCCCCGGATAGCGCATGAAGTCGCGCGGGGTGAAATCCATCGTGCCGGCGCGGCCAGCGCAATCGAAGAAGAACCACTTGAAGCCCAGTTCGATGTAATACCGGATCCACTTTTTCGTGTAGGCGATATAGCCGGGGTGGCCGGGGTTGATCTCCACCAGCGCGGGGTAGCGCTCGCTACCCCAGGACGCGGTCCAGCGCCCATCGACGCCGCGGATGAACCAGTCGGGATCGATCTCGCGACCGGGGGCCAACCCGGATTGGCTCAGCCAAATCCCCATCGGCACGCCGCGCGCCTTCATGGCCAGTGCCCCACGCTCGAACTCCTCGCGCGGCCCCATGTTCGGATCGGGCTCGTAGCCCATGGGCGTCGTCCCACCCAGCGAACGCGACCAGTTGTGCAGCAGCATGTACGGCCCCAGCCCGGTGCAGACGCCGGCATCAATCAGCGCCGTGTGCCGCGCCCAGAAGTCTTTCCAGTCCGGGTGCGGGGTCCACAGGCTCCCCGCATACCACGTCGTACGCCCATTCCACGCCGGCGCTTCGGGCATGGAGGTGGTCAGGTAGTCCTTGATGAAGCAGTCCATCTCGGCCGCCGTGCGCCCGTAGTAGAGCTTGATATCCGGCAGCAGCACGGTCTCGTCCGGCTTGAACTCCGCGTGCAGGGTGAAGCTGAAGGAGAGCCCGAGTCCCGTGCCTTCCGTCTCCAGGTAGTAGCCCACCTGGGGGCGACGGCAAGTGAACGCCAGCCAGTTGCCGGACTTCTGGTCATAGTAGACCGCCCCATGGATGCCCATCACGCCGGGATAGAGCCGGCGCCAGATGTTCTTGAGGGAGTCCTTGACCTCGGGAACGGGGCCGCGATTGTAGCCGACATGGCCCCAGTCGCCATGCGGGCCACTGCCCTGCGTGGAAAGAAACAGCATGCGCGTGTCGTCGCCCCACAGGCTCCAGTTCCAGCGCGGAACCGTGAGCGTATCCACGTACATCCGCCCTTCGATTGGTGGGCTGCCGGGGCCATGGATCGGATACGACGAGCGCGCCCGCACCCGCGCCACCTGGTAGCTGAAGCAAATCTGGCGCAGATGTGTCGACACCTGCAGCGTGCGGGTGATATCCAGGCCGAAGCCTGTGTATTGGTTGATGAACCGCTCGCCGCACATGGCGCCCGGCTGGCGACTCTTCAGTTCCGGCGCTTCGGTCAACGTGCGCTCCGCGATCACGCGCCGGATCTCGGCCGTTTCCGAACGCACCCGGAAAGGCAGTCCGTTCAGCGCCAGCTCGGTCTCGGCTGAATCGGCGGGCGCCAACAGCGGCCGGCCAAATAGTAAAAGTTGCGTCACCCCGCCGGTCTCCGGATCATACGAAACGCGCACATCGCCGGCGTCAGTCAAAACGTCATCCATAACTCTTCACTCCGTACGGCTGGAAACGGTCCGAACCTCACTGCTCTTTGTATATGAACCGTCTGCAAAATGCACGCCTTCGACGATGGCGGCGCTCCGTGAGCATTACCACGCTGCTCGCTGCCCTTTGGAAACGGCTCGGCACAGCCTCGCCCTCCAGTCGCCTGTGCCAACCTCGTCCGGGGCGCATGGGCGAGGCTGTGCTGAGCCGCATTCGCGCGAGGGACTGTTCTTCAACACGCAGCTAGTGTGGTGAGCGATTGGTTCACACCAATACAGAGGCCGCCGAGCCGGCGGCCCTCCATCGGACGCATTCGAAACATGGGAGTTCCCCTGGAGGGTCGGCGGCTCGCCGACCGTGTTTAAGAATCAACGAACTAATCGCTCACCACACTAGCGCACCTGGATGAGCAACGCCGAAGGCGGCTGCGCATCGCGGTAGTCACTCAACGCCACCGACGTGCCGCTGTAGGTCACGACAAAACTGGTATCCCCGAAATTGTAGCGCTGACCGGAGACCGGCGCATTGGCGAAGGTCCCGCTGACCAGGGAACCCGTGACTATGACGAAGGCGTTACTCGTCTCCGGCACGTAATCGCCGACCAGATTCACGCGCATGGCTCCATCCAGGGTCACCGCGCCGCTGCATTGCAGCACGTCATTCGTGAGGCCCGCATTGGTTTCCCCCACCTGAATCGCCAGCCCCCCGGCGGGCGATTCAACCGTGTAGCTCCCCTCGATCTGCGTCCGCCCCAGGCTGTTGGTGCGTCCAGGACTCAGCGTGCCACCGCGGTTGACCAAGTTGAAGGTAACCGTGTCGGCGCTGAGCGTCCCGCCGGCGAAGGCGAAGGAGGACTTCGGGTTTCCATTCTTGGAAAGGCGCACCGTGTTCAAACTCCCACCGAGAAGGTTGTAGACACCGATCGGCGCGTCGCTGCCCGTGAACGGCACCTGCAGGTCGTTCATCTCGACGTGCCCATCCAACTGGTTGAAGGTGTTGCTGCCGCCGTACACGCCGATGAGCTGCCGGCCATTCGTCGCCCGCAGCAGGGCATCCGCCCCCGACAACGTGTAGGTGTTGGTAGTCCCCTCGGCCTCCCCCATCCAGAACTCCCCACCATCCACCAGGTTGGTGCCCCCGACTTGGACAAACGACGCACTGCGGTTGAGGCCGCCACGGAAACCGCCGGAGGCGTTGATCAACACGCTGTCGCTCATGGCAAAGGCGCCATCCACATGTTGGCCCATGAAGAACTGCCCCGTCCGCATCCAGGCGTTGCTGACGGTCATCAGGCCCGTGGCGTCGTTGCCAACCCCAAACTGCCCGATCGAGGAATCCAGGCGCCCACCGATCATGGATACGCGGCCGGTCACCGCCGCCCCCCCGCCGTGCCCCACCATGAAGGTACCCAGGTTCGTGACCACGGCGTCAACCAGCACCAGCGATCCCTGCTGGCCATTGGCGACAAACAGACCGCTCGTGAGAAACACCGCGTTGCTGAATTGCGCATCCCCTGGCGCACCCGTGCCAATCTCCGTCTGACCGGCATTCGCCATGCAGGCGCCCGCGACGGTAACGCGTGCCGTAAAGGCGTTTCCGCCGCCATGCCCGATGACCAATGAACCGTTGTTGGTAACGGTGCCGCCCGTCATGGTCAACGCGCCCGAGGCGCCGAGCGCCACGTAGATGCCGGCCCGCGTCGCCAGCCCGGCGGAAATCGCGACCGCACCAGGTCCACCGTCCCCGATAACCATATCGCCGCCGCCCGCCAACACGCCGCCGGCCTGCGTGAGCGTTCCGGTCCCGCCGGGGTGCATACCCACATGCAGGCGGCCCGCGGCGATCAGCGCGCCGCCCGGTAGAATGTCGATGCTGGCTGTGCCCGGCGCCTGGAATGCCATGAAGACCTCGGTGACGGCCGCGTTGGTCGTCACACTTACTGCCGCCGAGGCGGCCTGACCCGCCACGAATCCCCCGCCGACAAAGGCCCGGTCCCCGGCGCCGGGGACGCCCGGGTTGGCGCCATCCGTCCAGGTCGTGGCGGTTCCCCAATCGCCATTCGTCACGGCGCCGAAGTCCGCCGCTTCCCCGCGCAGAGGCCATCCCATGAGCCCCAACACCGCAGCAAGCGCGACGGCCAGAACGCATGTCGGTCGTGTCTGCCCGAATCTGCGGCTAACGCTATGCGACACGCGAGCACCCACCGATGCGGACGGCTCGGCACAGCCTCGCCCTCCATGTGCCGTCGTCAAGAGATCCTCGATCAGGAAAACGGGAGGGCGAGGCTGTGCCGAGCCGAATTTCTCTGCTGTGCTCACGCGGAACTCCTGAAGAAGCTCGCCTCCGGCGGCCGGGGGGACGGCACGCCGGAAACGAGCGTGGGCGATCTCTACTTGAACTGGATAACGGTGTTGGCAGGCAGGGGGGGCGCCAGCGCCTCGTAGCCGCCCAGCACCACGGAGCCCGGATTGTACGTCACGATGAAGCTCCCGCCGCCCAGGTTGTAGCGGTTGCCCGACACCGGCGCGTTGGCGAAGGTGCCGATCACCGAGGCGCCCGAAACGATCGTGAAGCTGTCGCCGCCGCCCGGCGTGAAGCTCACCAACGGCACGGACAGGTTGCCGTTCAGGCTGATCGCCCCGCTCGCGCTGAGCCAGTCATAGGTCGTGCCCTGGCCCGTGCCGGACAGCTGCGCCTGCAAGGTCGCCGATGCCGAGCTCACGGTATACGTGCCATTGATCGTCGTGTGGCCAATCCCGTTCGCCAGCCCCGGCGCCAGCGTGCCGCCCGCGTTGGTCAGGTCGAAGTTGATCGTTGTCGCGCTCAGCTTGCCGCCGGTGAAACTGAAGATGCCGCCGCCGTTGTTCCGGTCCAGCGTCGCCACGTTCAGCGTGCCACCCGAAAGATTGTACACGCCGCCCGCGTTCAAACTGACGTTGAGGAAGCCGTTGGGGATGTTCACCGTGCCGCCGGCCTGGTTGACGGTCGCGCCTCCGCCACCGACGGACAGGTGGTTGTTACCGTGGTTGAGCTGCAGCACGCCGTTGTTCAGGTTGTAGGTTCCCGCGCCGCCGGCTTCACCGGGCCGGAACTGCCCCGTGATCGTGTTGGTCCCGCCGTTCTGGGTCCAGATGCCGGGGCCCTGGAATCCGCAGCCATAGAAGTCGCCATTGACGCGCATCTCCGTGCCCTCGCCCTGCGTCACCGTGGAGGTGTATCCGGCGTTCACGCGTTGATAGACGTGCCCCCCCACCAGGAGGACGCCGCCATTGAAATTATACACGCAGTTGCCCGCGGCGGGGCTCCACCCCACGGAGAAGTGGCCGCCACCACCGGCGGGGTTGCCGGGCGTCGTGGAGGTATCCACGGTCGTGCCGGCCGCCTGGGTCAACGTGCCGGCATAGCTGAACCCATCATAAATGCTGCCGCCATGCGACAGCAGGGACCCGCCGTTCAGTGTGTAGGTCGCCGTGTCGCCAAGACTAATGTAGACATCCCCGTGCGTTTCAACGATGCCGGCGTTCTGGACGATGCGGTTGTTTGCTCCGCTGTTCTCCGGCATACGCAACTGGCTGGCCATGTTCAGACTGCCACCCGGTTCGATTGTGAGGAGGTTGTTCGCCGTGTTCCCTCCAAAGCCCACGTACAGGGTGGCGCAGGCCGCCGCCGTGTCGATGACCACACTATTGTCGTTCTTTGAATACCCCCCCCAGCTCGCCATCCCGATGAAGGCGTTGTTGGCGATCGTGGGCGGCCCAGCCGGAGGCACCGCACCGCCAGCGCCCCAGTTCGCCGAGCTGTTCCAGTTACCGCCCGGACTCACGTACCACCCAAGTTGGACCCCCGGCGCGGGGGCCGTGGTCGTCGACGAAGTCGTCGTCGTGCTGGTCGTCGTTGTACTCGTCGTGGAGGTCCCGAGGGTTGTGGTTGAGGTGGTGGTCGACGTGGTCGTCTGGTAGAGCAGATCGCTGGGGTTGAACGCGCCGGTGAAGGTGAAGACACGTGCCCCGTCCAGCAAATGCAGGCTGGTGCCATTGGCCTGGGAGATATTCAGACTCGTCGGGGTGGGCGGGGCAGAGCTGTTGCCGGGGAAGCTGTGGGGCACACCGTTGACGTAGACCAGGGACGTTCCGTTTTCGCGCACCAGCGCCAGGTGCATCCACGTGTCGTAATAGTCCGCTACGTTGACGGAACCGTTAATGGGGCCCAGGTACGCTCCCGCGATGTGGACGCCAATCTGCCCGCCGCTGACGTACAGCTCGTACCCGTTACTCCCGAAAATGCGGCGATCGCCATTCTGTTCTGGCCTGACTTCGGTTTGAACCAAATCTCGTAGCCGGTGTTGTCCGTCGCCGTGGAGATGGGGGTCGCACTGCTGAACACGTTGTGTATGTTGAAATCCACCGACATCGTGCTGCCCGGCGCCACATCGCTGCTGTAGGTGGCGAACGGGGGGTTCCCGGCGGTCAAATCCGGCGTGCCGATATTGGCGACGGTCGTGGCGTTGACCTGGTTGCCGACGACCGCGCCCGGATCGTCCTCCCCCAGCCGCCAGTAGCCGCGGACGGTGATGCCCGCCGCCATGGCCGTGGTCGTCGACGACGTGGTGGTCGTGGTCGTCGTCGAAGTGGTCGAGATGGACGTGGTGCTGCTGGTGGTTGACGTGTCGGTGGTGGTGCTGCTGGTCGTCGTCTCTCCCGCCAGCGTGGTCGTCGTCGTGCTGGTCGTCGTGCTGGTCGTCGTCGTGCTGGCGGCTTGGTAACTGCTCAGCACCACCGACCCGCTGTTGTACGTCACGATGAAGCTGCCGCCGCCGAGGTCATAGCGGTTGCCGGAAGTCCCCGCGTTGGCGAAGGTCCCGCTCACGGTGCTCGCCGCGATGATGATGGTGAAGGTGTCACCGCCGCCGGGCGTGAAGCCACCGAGAAGTGCCACCGTCAGGTTGCCGCCCAGCGTGGCGGTGCCGCTTTGGATGACGTCGAGTAGGTCGTAGGACGAGCCCGACGCCAGGTCGACGCTGAGGGTGCTCCCCGCGTTCTGCACGTAGTTCGGGGCGTGGTACCAGTGACGCATCGTGGTGGTGCCCACGACGCCGATGCCGCCCGGGGCCAATGTCGAACCGTTGACGGTGATGTTGCCGTAGACGTCCCCCGCGTTGAGCGTGCCGCCGGTGAGGTTCAACGCGCCGGCCGTTTCACTTGTGGGTGTGATCCAGATCTGCGTGGCTTTGAGCGTGCCGCCGGAAAGGTTGTAATAGCCGCTGCCGCCGAATTCTGGGCCGAAGCGCAAGGTGGCTCCGGCGTTAATGTTGACCGTGCCACCGCTCTGGTTGACCGTGCCGACGCCGTAGGTGCCGACGATGAACCGGCCGGCGTTGGCGTTGATCACCGCGCTGCCGCTGACGCTGAGGGTGCCGACGCTGCTGCCCCCGCTGGTCAGCCAAAATTCGCCGCCGGCCTGATTGAGTGTGCCGCCCGACATAGTGTAAAGGCCGTTCTTGTCGTGACCGACGGTCACGCCGCCGTTGGCCGTGATGGTGCCGGCGGTCTGGGTGACGATGCCGTTGTTGCTGCCGGGGCCGGTGTTCACACCGCTTATGCCGATGATCAAGCGGCCCGCGATGGTCATCGCGCCGCCGCTCATATCGTACACACCGTAGGATTGGTTCGCCGCCCCGCCCCCAAGCCAGGTCTCGTTGGCGCTCAGAGTACCGCCGGACTGAATGAGGTTACCTTGATCCGCGCCGCCAATGTAGATGTTGCCGCTGTTCACGTTCACGCTCGCCCCGGCCTGGACGGTGAGCGTTCCGGCTCCGCCCCCGCCGTTCACCCCGCCGAGATACAAGCTGCCGCCCATCGCACCGCCGGGGGTCACGTCCGAGTCAACCGTGACGCTGGCCGTCGCCGCCTGGCCGCCGACGAAGCTACCGCCGATGAACGCGCGGTCGCCAGTGGTCGGGTAGGCACTGCCACCGGTCCACTTCGCCGTCTCGGTCCAGTTCCCGCTGGCAGCAGTATATCCGAGGTCGGCCGCGTAAGCTCCCGTCACCCCGAAGATGGCGACCGCAAGAATGACGAGCACCCGCAAGGTTAACACGTGTTTCATGGCCAATAACCTCCTGTCACCGGAAGTACCAAGCACCGCGATGCCCGCCACAATCGTCTTTAGCGTCTTCATCGTCCGCCCCCCCTCTTCATGCTCCGTCGACAACTCGTGCGCGAAATTCCGTATCGTCGCCGCCGAGGTCGCAACCCTCCTTCGCCAAGAGGCTACGGAGGGCAGGCAGATTTGCGACCTACGTCGGGCGCAAGGCGGAAATGCGCCTGCCTCGCCGTAGTTTCTGAACGAAGGCGGGTTCCGCCCGCACCGCCGCCACCGTGCCGCCCGACCGCAAACTCACCGGCATGTTCACCCGCTCCGCTTTCCAATGCCCCGTGCGCGCGGCGCTCTCGATCAATTCCACCGCCTTGCGCCCGAAGCCTTCAAGCCCGATGTCCACCGTCGTGAGGGTTGAGCGAACCGTGGTCCCCTCGAGGGTGCCGTCCAGACCCACGACCGACAGATCCTCCGGCACGCGCAGCCCCAGCTCGCAGGCCGCATCGATCACGCCCAGGGCCATGCTATCGTTGTAAGCTAAAATCCCCGTGGGTCGCTCCCTCGCGCCGGTCCGCTCCCAGATCTGCTTGAACAGGCGCGCCCCCTCCAGGCGATAAGACGTGAGGTTGATCGCAAGTGCAGTCAGGCGCGGATCGACCTTCGCCCCCGCCTTTCGCATCCAGTGGCAGTAGGCCTCGTAGCGGCGCTGCGCGGTCCCGCCGTCCAGATTGTTCCCGACGTAGCCGATCCGCCGGTGGCCCGCGGCCCATAGCCCATCGAACGCCAGCCCGAGGGCCTGGCGCTCATCGATTCCCAAGTTGCTGAACCGCGGGTCTTCCTGAAAGATCGAGACCACGGGTTTTTGCAACCGATGGGCCACCTCCACCGCCGGGTGGCCGGCAATCAGCGCGACCAGCCCGTCGACTTGGCGCAACAGCGGGTAATCCTTGTCGCACGTATCGCCCAGACTCAGGAGGGACAGAATCTGCCCGCGTTCCCGGCAGGCGTCCATGGCACCGTCCATGAACAACTGGAAGAACGGATTGCGCATGGGCGAGCCTTCGGGCGTGTGCCAGAAGAACCCGATGTTGCGCAGCGGCGTGGGCTGCCCGGTGCGCCGCGCCACCAGCCGCCGCGCGTCGATGTTGGCGTGCGCGGAATAGCCCAGCTTGAGCGCGCTCGCGCGCACCCGGTCGCGTGTCGCGAGGCTGTAGCGCGGGTCGTCGCGATTCAGGACCTGCGAGGCCGTCCCAATGGAAACCCCCGCTTCCATGGCCACCGCTGCCAGTGACTTAGGTAAGCTCATAATCGATAGTATGTTTCTAATCGTTTAGAATTGCAAGCAATTTCACGCGCTCGTATCAGCCGGGAGAACCGCTCTGAGGAGATGGTGTCGCCACGCGCGCACCCGAAAAGGCGGTTCAGCCAAGGAACCGCAGATGAACGCGGAACTCCTGAAGAAACTCTCTTCCTGCCGCTGGGGGGGGGATGGACTGGTATTCCGGTAAATAGCTTGTGACTTAATGACATTCTTGTGTCGTTATGATTGCAATAAGATGATCATGGTGTACTATTGTGGCATGAACAGAATCAGTCTTGGAGTCCTGAAACACTGGATTGGGCAGGTGGGCCGACTTCCCATGGTGTTGCGTGGAGCTCGTCAGGTCGGTAAGACCTGGCTCGTCCGGCAACTAGCGAGGGAACTCGACTTCCGTTTGATCGAAATCAACTTCGAGCGGGCGGGAAGCGAGGTAACCGGCATCTTCAAGACTAAGGACCCGGTCGCGATCCTCCGCGCACTCGAACTGATGGCAGGTCACAAGGTCGATCCTACGCGTTCGTTGCTGTTCCTCGACGAGATACAAGCCATGCCGGAGGTCCTGGCCAACCTACGCTGGTTCGCGGAGGAACTGCCGCAACTGCCGGTCATCGCCGCGGGTTCGTTGCTTGATTTCGTATTGGCCGACCACGTCTTCAGTATGCCGGTGGGAAGGATCGCCTATCTTCATCTGGAGCCCATGAATTTTGAAGAATTCCTCCAGGCGGTTGGAGAAGAGGAACTGCTCAAGGAAGTCGTTCACTGGATGTTCGGCACCCCGTTGCAGGAGGTCGCTCATGCCCGGCTGTCGCAATGCTATCGCGACTTCATGATCGTCGGCGGCATGCCTAAAGTCGCGCAATGCTGGATCGACCACCGGTCGTCGCTGGAGTGCGCCGAACTCCAGCAGTCCCTGCTCGGAACGTACCGCGACGATTTCTCGAAATACTCGCGGCGTCTTCCGGTTGAACGCATCGGAAGAGTCATGGAATCCATCCCCAGAATGTTGGGCCAGACTTTCAAGTACTCGCGCGTTGCGGCTGGCGAAAGGAGCACCGCCGTACGAGAGTCGCTTGAACTGCTTTGCCGCGCCCGGCTGGCCACTCGCGTGCAGGCGACCACGGGAATGGGTATTCCCTTGGGAGGCGATATCCGGGAACGGGTTTTCAAAGTCATCTTCCTGGATTCCGGGCTGGTGTGCGGGGCACTGGGACTGACGCTACAGCGGGTCTCGGACTTGGCCGACCTCATCCTGGTGAACGAGGGCGGATTGGCCGAACAGTCGGTAGGACAGGTTCTCCGCGCCGCCCTCCCCCATTTTACCGAGCGGGCTCTTCACTTCTGGAGCAGCGACCAAAAGGGCGCCGTGGCCGAAGTGGACTACCTTGTCCAACAGGGATCCCGGATCATACCGGTCGAGGTCAAGGCGGGAACGACGGGGACCCTCAAGTCGCTACACCAATTCATGGCGATTCGGCACCTGGACCTAGCGGTGCGAGTAAATGCGGACAGGCCCTCCGCCACCAATGTCAACGTCAAAACGACGGAAGGCGTGCCGGTTCAATACCGCCTGCTGTCCATCCCTTTCTATTTAGCCGGCCAGTTGCATCGCCTGCTCGATCAGTTGCCTGATTCTGATGCCCTTGTACGTGATGCTTCTTGACGCGCTTCTCTTGCGCGAGGATTTGGGCGCAGAGCAAACGCATTGACTTCATCAACCAGTTCAACGTGTCTGCCTTCATGATCAAGGAAGTCGGAGCGTTCGAGGCCAATTCGCACCTTTCCCGCCTGCTGGACGAGGTGGAAGCGGGGCGCACCATTCGCATTACTCGCCACGGCAAGCGCATCACCGTTTCATTGCGCAGGTGTTCGCGAGGTGGCCGAAAGATCTACCACACCTGCAGCAACATACCCGTGGTTGGGCTGGTGCTGAAACCGGTGCCGGCAATGGCGAAGCTGTACAGGTTGGCGGCGGGATCGCTGCTCGCGATCTGAACCAGGGCCGTGCGGACGCCGATGTAACGCGGCCGGAAGCGGATCGTGAATACCGTCGATCCGCCAGCCGGCACGGTGGCCAGGTCCGGCTGCGTCACAACGGTGAAGTCCCCGGCGTCCGCACCCGCGATCGCCACACGCGGCGTGCCCGTAAGATCGAGGGGCTGCCCGCCCGTGTTCTCGATCGTGAAGGACAGCTCCGAGAATCCACTCGGGATCGTGACGACTCCAAAATCGGCATCCGCGATGGCCTGCGAAGTCGCGTTGTCGTTCGCATGCCAATACCCGCGCGGCCCGAAAACGGCTATAGCTGGCGCCGCGGCGTTGAAGCGCGTGATGCACCCGTTGCTGTTGAGGCGCGTGTTGGCGTCGGAGCGATTGCGCACGAGCAGGTTACTGACGGACACCAGCGCCCCGCCGGTGGTCCAGATCACGCTGTTGTCGCGGCCGTCGAGAAACGCCGGATTCAGCGGGGCGTCGTACGCTTGCAGCGCGATGCGGTTGTCCGCGTTGCCCAGAAAGACCTGCGACCGGCGAAACAACACCGAGCCGCCTCCGCCCGGCCCCTCGGTGCCGCAGAGGTAGCCGCGCTCGGGCCCCAGCCGGATCACGCACCGATCGTAGATCAACGGGGTTTCCGGCAGGCCCAGGTAGCCCCGCGCATAGCCATTCAGGCCGTCGCGGTGGTTGTCCGCCGTGATGTCGAGAGTTATATTCTCAAAGGTCATGTTGTTCTGGTCGCTCTGCGGGCTGGGCCCATAGCCGCGGATGAAGCCGCAGTCGTAGGGGACGCCACCGCCGCTGAAGCCCGCGGACGTGACGACGGTGTTGGTCGGGCTCAGCCCTTCGCCGCGCACGATGATGCGTCCGTCACCGCGTTCGGGCGGCCAGCCCATGTGTTCCAGGTAGAGCATGCCCACGCCCGGAAAACCGACCGGATGCCCGCCCGGATACCCGCTGCCTTCGCCGCCCACGCGGTCGCCGCTGTACACACCGGGCGCCACGTGCACGACCACATCCACATCCGACGTCCAGGCCGCCTTGACCCCCGCCTGAACCATGCCGAAGGGATCGTTCGTCGTTCCCGTGCCGCCGAACGCGAAGTCCACGGTCGCGCTCACGTAAACATGCATGGCCGCTCCGAAGGGAGCCGTCGTCGTGGTCGAGGAGGATGTCGTCGTCTCGGTCGTGCTGGTGGTGGAGGTATCGGTCGAGGTCGTCGTGGACGTTGTGGTCGAGGTCGTAGGGAAGGCCTGAAAGTAGAGCAGATCATCGGGATTGAATGGGCCGGCAAATGTGAACACGCGCGCTTCGTCAAGCAGGTGCTTGCTGGCCGAGTTGGCTTGCGAGATCGCCAGGCTCGTCGGGGTGGGTCCGGCAACGGTGTTGTTGGGGAAAGAGTGGCCAACGCCATTGACGTAGACCTTCGACGTGCCGTCTTCGCGGACCAGGGCCAGATGCATCCATGTGCCGTCGTAGTCGGAGACGTTCACGGGGCCGTTGACAGGGCCCAGATAGGCCCCGGCAATATGTGCGCCGATCTGGCCGCTGGACACATAGAGTTCATACCCATTACACCCGAACAGGCGCCGATCGCCGTTTTCACCCGCCTTGGGTTGGAACCAAAGCTCATAGCAGATGTTGTCCACCGCCGTGGCCACCGCACCCACCTCGCTGTAGTACGGATTAACGTCGAAGTTCACGGCCAGCGTGCTGTTCGGCGCGGCCGTGTTCGTGTACGTGATGCTCGCGGCGCCGTTCTGCCGGGTCAGGTCCAGCGTGCCGGTGTGATCGACCGTCGTGGCGTTGACCGTGTTCCCGTTGACCGAGCCCGGATCGTCCTCGCCCAGCCGCCAGTAGCCCTTGACCGTCATGGTGCTCGTGCCGGCTGATTCGTACGCCCCCATGTCCGTCGTGCCTGTCAGCCGTGGGTTGCCATCGAGGTCCGACGCGCCGCTCATCCAGCCCTGGTCGAGCCCCGTGCCCACGCAGGGAGAGTCCGCCTGCAGCCGCGGGTCGCCCAGGACGGCGCCATCGCCGAAACCGGTGCCGCCGGCAACGAACCGCGGCGCGTTGGTGACGTTGCCCGTGCCGGTCGCCAACGAGAGCGCGCAGCTGTACGTCGCGCTCGCCCCGGCAAACACATCCTCGGCGCCCGTCCCACCGGTGTCGTTGTCGGCCACGATGGTGTTCAGCAGCGCGGCCGTTCCACCGAGATTCGCAAAGGCCACGCCGCCGCCGCCCAGCTCCGTCGCCGCGTTGCGCACAATCGTACAGCTCTCGACGAGCCCCGCGTCCTGATAGACGCCGCCGCCGTACGACTTGGCCGTGTTGCCCCAGATCAGGCAGCCGCGCAGCGTCCCGCCATCCATGTAGACGCCGCCCCCGCCGTAGTTCACATCCCAATTCGACCGGTTCTGGCGAATGATGCAGTTCTCCACCAGACCCGCGCTCATTTTCAGCCCGCCGCCAACGCTCTCGGAGACGGAGGCCCCGACCCGGTTCGCCTCGACGATGCAGTTGCGCACGGTGCCCGCCACGTTCATCCGAATCCCGCCGCCGTTACCCTGCACGTCCGCATCCGTGAAGCCGTTGCGGACTGTGAACCCGTCGAGCACGGCCCCGGCCGCCAGAACATCCACGCCGCGGCGGCGGTCGCCGGCCGCGGCGTTGGCGTCGATGATCGTCACCGCGGCCCCGTTCAGGCTTCGCACCGTGATGGCCTTGTCGAGCGCGATCTGCGCCGTCAGCGTATAGGTGCCATTGCTCACAGCCACGGTTTGCCCAGCCGCGGCCGCGTCGATGGCCTGCTGGATCGTCGCGAACGGCGCCGCCCAACTGGTTCCGGCGTTGGCGTCGCTCCCCGCCGGCGGCGGGGCCACGCACCAATCCTGCGCCGTGGCGGCTACGGCCAGCGCCAGGTGCAGCGCCAGCACCGTCACGAGGCCACAGGCACCGCGGCACCCAGGCCGGCGCCCGCGGTATGTTTTGTCAAACCGTTGCATATCAGTGCACCTCCAGTAGGAGACCCTCCTTGACGGCTACTTCATAGGAGCCCAGGTCGACCCGCGCGCCCAACAGGCGTGGACGCCCCGTCAGGTCGAAGGCGTTCGTCATCCACGCTTGGTTGGAGCCGGTGTCGCGACACGGGGATTGCACCATCGGGCGCGGATCGCCCAGGGTCGCGCCGATCCCGAAGCCGTCGCCCGCCCGTTGGAACCCGGGATCGGCCGCCGTGTTCCCCGCGCCGGTAACCTCCGGCCACGCGCACGTGAACTGCGCGGCCGCCAGGCTGTAGAGATTGGTGGCGCCGGTGCCCGTCGTGTTGTTGAAATACACGATGGAATTGAGCACGGCGGCGGTCCCCCAAACGTTACCCCAGCCCACGCCACCGCCGCCAAGCGTGCCGAAATTGCGCGTCAGTGTGCAGCTTTCGATCCGCCCTCCGTCCACGTAGATTCCGCCACCGAAGGCCGCGCAACTGTTGGCGTAGATCAGGCAGCCGCGGACCGTGCCACCGCCCATGTACACACCGGCACCGCCGTAGTTGGAACAATGGAGCACTTGGTTGCTGCGGATGACGCAGTTCAGGAGGACGGCGGTCCCGCCTACGGTCGCCCCTCCCCCCCAGGCGCTCCAGTTCGAGGAATCGTGCGCCACATTTCCCTCGATCGTGCAGTGGCGAACCATCCCGGCCTGGAGCGCCACACCCGCGCCGCCCTCGCCGAGGCCGTTGGCGCCGTCCACATAGCCGCCCCGCAGCGTGAAGCCCTCCAGCACGGCATTTGAAGACGCCACACGGATGACCCGGCGGTAGTCGCCGATCGATGCGTTCGCATCGAGAATCGTCGCCGCCGCCCCACCCACGCTCCGCACCGTCACATCGTTGGTCAGCGCGATCGTCGCCTGGACGCGGTAGGTCCCGCCACCAACCGTGACCGTGTCGCCGGTTGAGGCCGAATCAATGCCCTTCTGGATGGTCGCAAAGGCCGTCGTCCACGAGCCGCCATCCGCGCTATCGCTGCCGTTCGTGGTCACAAACCAGTCCGTGCCACCCGCGGCGCCCCCCAGCGCCCGCGCCGCGCCCGCCAGCAGGTTTGGCACGCGGGCGCGGTCCGCGATGCGCGAAGCGGTCAGCGCGTAGGCCGTGTTCGTCGACAGGGGGGCGTCCAGAGTCAGCACCACCACCTCGCCCAGCGACTGCGTCGCAACCGTGGCGATGCCGATCGGCGGCGTGAGTGCGAAATGATCCAACGTGACGCAACCCGGGCTGATCGGCTCGGAGAACTCCACCCGCACCACGTTCACCGCCGTCGTCGTCACGCCCAGCAGTACCGGCGCGTCGGTGTCCGCCGCGGCCGACGCGAAGGCCGGCTCCAGCCCCGCCGCGGCGATGATGCCCGCGTCCTGCGAGACGTTGTCAACCCAGGTGTTGTTCTCGGCGACCGGCGCGCCGAGCTGCTCGTACCCGAGCTGCACCACGTTCTGCACCACGTTGCTGGCCACGCGCATGAAGCTGCTGCCGTTGTCCAGGTAGATCGCCGCGATCGGAAACGCTTCGGCCTCCGCGGCGCGCACGATGTCGAAGATGTGATTGAACAGAATCTCGGTGCCGGGCTGCTTGGAGAGCGTATAGATCCCGCCGCCGTCGTCGTGGCGCTGCATGACGCGGCCAATGGAGTTGCGGGAAACACGGTTGCTCGCGAGCGCCGTGTCCGCCAGGGTCCAGCCCCAGCCCACCTGGATGCCGATGTAGGGGCAATCGCGGATCGTGTTGTGCGCGACTTCCAGCCCCGACACAAAGCTGGCATAGATCGGCTCACACCCCGAGTAGTCCTGCCCGACGCGCGAGAACCAGTTGTTCTCGATGCGGTTGTCGCGGCAGCGGGTGCGCGCATCCGGCGGGTTGGCCACCAAGTCGAGATCCACGGCCACGCCGTTGCCGGCCAGGTCGAAAACGGTGCAGCCGCGCACCGCGTTGCTGACCACGCCCGAGCGCAGGTTCAACGCCGACGCCCCCAACCAGCGCCAGTCCAGCCCCTCGAACGTCACCCCTTGCGCGTGCCAGACTTCGACGCTCGCCGGCATGCGGTTGGTGTCGAATGTCGACGTTGGCGAGTCGCCCATGATCCCCGTCTGGATGCTGACGTAGCCCTCCGCGTCGGGCCGCAGCCAGGTGCTGTGCTGCAGATTCAAGTTGCGAAACGTCAGGTTGCGAACCGGCGCGTCCGCCGTCCCGCGCACCGCGATCAGGGTTTCAACCTGTGGCACCACCACGGTGCTGTTGGACGGCGTCTCGCCCGCGCGCGGGCGGTAGGTGACCTGGTCCGCGACGACATCGAGATGCCATTCTCCCGGCGTATCCAGAAACTCGCGCGCATTCTCGAAGTAGAACGCCTGATTCGGCTCCGCCTGCGGATAGTCCGCCAGGAAAGATCGCTCACGCTCCGGTTGCTGGAATTCGAGATACCCGACACCCCCGGCATCGTAAGCCGCCGCCAGCCGCAGGTTGTGCTGATCCCAGTGCCTGTTGACCACGAACTCCACCGCGCCGAGCTGGCCCCAATTCGTCACCAGTCCCGGCGGAATGCTGACGCGGCGGTTCGGCCGGTCCCAACTCGTCAGCCGATAAAAACTCCCCACGTTGGGCTGGCGCGCCCGCACGGCGCGACGGCCATTGACGTAGAGCTGACGGAAGCGCAGCCCCTGCGCGCTGGCCTGCCAGACGCCGCCGGAGCCCACGGTCCAGCCGCCCAGTTCGCGCCCGCCGCTAAGCGTGGCCCATTCGTTGGAGAAACTCGCGTAGGTCACGCGCGTCCCGTTGGTGGGGCCATCGGCCGCGACGAAAGCGACCGTGCCGGTCAGCGCATACGTCCCGCCGCGCAGCCAGACGGTGATGTCCGCGTTGGTCGCCGTCAGCAGCGTGCGCACCCGCTGGCGCGCCTCGTCCAGGGTGGCCAGTGGCGCCGCGAGCGTGCCGGCGGCGCCGTCGCTGCCATTCGTGGCGACGAACAGCTCCGCCGCCGGCGCGGCGCCGGCCACGAGCAGCCCCACCGCAAGGATGATCAACGTCCGTCTCATTTCGCATTCCCATCGTCACGCCGTGACGACTCCGGCACGAGGCGTATGAACTCGGTGGAGTCGTTGTAGGCCGAGCGGCTGCCGGCCAGCGCCGACGTCACGGTGGAGCCACCCGGAACGAGGACGCTCGCCACCTTCGCCTCAAAAAGAAACGGCTGGCGGGCATCGGCGATGCCCATCGCGGCCAGCGACAGTGACACGCCCAGCCGATAGCCCCCCGCCGTCTTCCATACGGCAAAGGGCGGAGGCTCGACGGCTTGTTGAACGCCGTCATGGAAGACCCGACATTCAGCCGGCTCATCCCCCACGGCCGGCAGAATCGTGACTTGCCGTATCTCGCCCCCCTCTACCGGCGCAACATAGAATTCGACACTGGAACCTTCCCAAAATCGTTCGTACCGAATCGGTTGCACATCAGCGACATCGGCCAGGATCGCCAGCGCATCGCCGTCTCTGGCCCATTGCAGCCGGCACTGGACAACCGGCTCAGCGGCGGCCACGCTGCCGGTCGCCGCGAGATCGGCGACGATCTCGCGCATGCAGGCGTTGCTCAGGGAACTCGTCGCCGGCGCAGACGCCAGCGCGAGCAGTGGCGCCAGCGGGGTCGTCGTCGCCAGCAGCGGCAGGCTGCGGCGCTCTTCGTTGTCCCGCAGCCGCACGGCGTCCGCCGTGCGGTCGTCCACGCGCACGCCGCCGGGCGCGAAGCACGCGCTGACCACGGCGTGCCGCACGCCGCCATGGAAGCGCGCGTGCAAACCCGGCTGCTTGAAGTATACGCCGTTCAACTGCACCCGGCCGCCAAAAACTTCGCACGCGGGCCGATCGGCCGCCCAGCCCACGACGTTGGCCTGAACAAGCGATACGAATCCGTTGCCGCGGCATTGCAGGATCTGGTCGAACTGGCCCCACATGGCCGTGTTGCAGAACTGCGCGCTGCCCGTGAACTCGGGGCCGGTGACGATACCCACCCGTTCGCCGGTCACGCCCTCGCGCCGCGTGCAGACCAATTCCGCATTCACGAACTGGAGGCCCTGGGGCTGCGTCTGCTCGATGACCACGGCGAATTGGCAGCCATCGGCGCCGATGCCGACGAGTTGTCCGTTGCTGACGCCACACTCGGTCTTGATGAAGTGGTACCCGACGCGCGCGCCGTACACGAACGTGTTCAGCACGTACACCCAGTCGTTCCCCCCGAAGACGAAGGCCTCCAGGTTCTTTTCCGTGTACGCGCACACGGTCCAGACGGCCGCCCGCGTCGGGAAGTCCTCGGGCGTGTGCCCGCTCCATGGCCAGTATTGGGGATTGAAGTGGATGTTCTCCACGGGAGAGATGTCCCGGACATTATCCAGCACAATGCCTCGCCGCAACACGCACCCGTGCACATGGCGGATCTGAATGCAGTCCGTATCGACCTTCTCGCCGCCGCACAGGATGCCTTGGTACGCATTGACGAACGTGACGTTCTCAACCGCCATGTTGAAGCCCGCCCCCATGCGGATGGCATACGGATAGGCGACGATGTTGGTGACCTGCTGTTCCGGCCAGAGCATGGTGACGCCGCGCAGCACGGTGTTCTCGTCCAGCGTGATGAGCGCCGTTCCATCCTCCTGCCCCCGGCCGGCGTAGGCCAGCAGCAGCGTGCCCAGCGGAGACCCCGGCACGCCCTGCGGCTGCTCCTTGTACCGCAGCGACCGGTCCAGATAGCTGAAGTGCGGTGCCGTCCAGCTTCCCTCCAGCGCCACGCCCGGCGGCACACGGAGCGTGCCGTGCAGCTCGAACCGACCCGGCCCGAGACGGACCGCACCGCCGCCACGCGCATGCGTTTCGTCCAGCGCTTGCTGGATCCGCGCCGTTTGGTCCCCCGCCTGCGGGTCGAGATCGCGCACGCCGACCGCGTCGTCCCCCTTCGGCGCCACGGGCAGCTCCGCCGACCGGGCCGCGATGGCCACGAGCACGGCGGCCACCGCAGCGCCGATTCTGATCCGCCGGCCCGTCATGGCTAGTTCACCAGGAACAGCGTCCCGAGGAAGGCGTCTTCGTAGGCGCCCATGTCCACGGTGTTCTTGATGATTCGCGCCGCGCCGTCCAGATCAACGGCGCTGCCCATCCACCCCTGGTTCAGCCCGGTGTTCCGGCACGGCGACGAAAACACCGGCCGCGGGTTGCCCACCGTCGCCCCATAACCGTACCCCGCGCCAGCGGTCCCGAACAGCGGGTCGGTCGTGATGTTGCCCGTGCCGCTCGTCAGCTCCGGCGCGCAGGAGTTCGTGGCCACGCCCGTCGCCGTACTGGAAATGTCCGTCGCGCCGAGGCCGCCCGTGTTATTGAACCGTACGATCGTGTTGAGGATCGCCGCGGTGCCATAGAAATTCCCCAGCGACAGCCCGCCGCCCCCGCCGGTTGTCGCGTAGTTGCGTGTGATCGTGCAGCTCTCCACCAGCCCGCCGGACTGGTACACGCCGCCCCCATAGGCGTTGGCCGTATTCGCGTAGATCAAGCAGCCGCGCAGAATGCCGCCGGCACCCATGTACACGCCCGCGCCACCGAAAGCGATGCCATCATCCGCGCGGTTTTGGCGGATGATGCAGCGCTCCACGACGCCGTTGCCGAACGCGACGCCCCCGCCCCAGGATTCCGCGGCCCCGCTGTCGTACGCAACATTCTCCTCGATGATGCAGTCGCGCACCGTCGAATTGCCGCTCATGCCCAGCCCAGCGCCACCCTCGCCGGAGCCGCTGAGGCCGTCGACATAGCCGCCGGTCAGGGTGAAGCCTTCCACAACCGCGCCGTTGGCCGGGACCCGCACCACACGCCGCGTGTCCGTCGTGTGTGTCGCGTTGGCGTCGATGACCGTGACCGCCGCACCGTTGAGGCTCTTGAGCGTCACCGCGTTGGTCACGCGCACCGCATAGCTAAACGGCGCCAGCGTGTAGGTGCCGTTGCTGACGATCACCGTGTCGCCCGGCACGGCCGCGTCCAAGCCCCATTGAATCGTCGCGAACGGTGCCGCCCAGCTCGTCCCCGCGTTGGCGTCGCTACCGGCCGGCGGCAACGCCACGTACCAGGTCACCCCGGCCGCTGCCGTCGTGGTGGTGGTGCTCGTCGTCGTCGTGGAGGTTGTGCTCGTCGTCGTCGTGGACGTTGTGGACGTCGAAGAGCTGTCCGTCGTTGTCGAGGTCGTCGAACTCGTGGTTGTCGAGCTCGTTGTCGAGCTCGACGTGGTGCTGCTTGAACTTGAGCTCGAGCTGCTGGTCGTCGTTGAGGTGCTTGAAGAGGACGTGGCGCTGGCGGGTGTCTCGTAGGCGCCCATGTCCACCGTGCCGACGAGCCGCGTGTTCCCATCCAGGTCGCTGGCCGTGCTCATCCAGCCCTGGTCCGAACCCGTGTCCTTCGCCGGCGAGGTGGTCTGCAGGCGCGGGTCGCCCAGCGTCGCGCCATAGCCGGACCCGGAGCCTGCCGTCTCCACTTGCGGATCGGCGGTGATGTTGCCGGTGCCGCTCGAGAGCAGCGGCGCGCAGGAGTAGGTCGCACTCGCGCTCGAGGCAATGTCCGCGTTCGCCGCCGCCGTGTTGAAGTAGATCACGGAGTTGAGCACCGTGCCCGCCGCATACGAGATGCCGCCGCCGCCGGTGGCGGCCGTGTTGCGTGTGATCGTGCAGCTTTCGATCAGCCCCCCGTCCTGCTTCACGCCGCCGCCATACACCAGAGCCGTGTTGCCCCAGATCACGCAGCCGCGCAACGTGCCGCCGTCCATGTACACGCCGCCGCCGCCATAGGTCACGTCCCCATTCGACCGGTTCTGGCGGATGATGCAATTCTCCACCAGCCCCGCACTCATCTTCACACCGCCGCCGACCGACTCCGTCACCGAAGCGCCGACGCGGTTCTCCTCGATGATGCAGTTGCGAACCGTACCCGCCACGTTCATCCGCACGCCGCCACCGTTGCCCTGCACGTCCGCATCCGTCCACCCGTTCTTCAGCGTGAACCCGTCCAGCACGGCGCCGGCCATCGTGACGTCCACGCACCGCCGCGTCAGCGCCGGGGAGTTCGCATCCACAACCGTCACCGCAGCGCCGTTCAGGCTCTGCACCGTGACCGCCTTGTTCAGGTCGATCTGCGCCGTGAGCGTGTACGTCCCGTTGTTGACCAGCACGGTCTTGCCCGCCGTCGCGGTGTCGATGCCCTTCTGGATGGTGAGAAACGGCGTCGCCCAACTCAGCCCGTCGTTCGCATCGCTGCCCGCCGGCGCCACGTACCAGATCGCGGCCGTTGTGGTCGACGTCGACGTGGTCGTGCTGGTGGTGGAAGTGCTGGTCGTGGTCGTGCTCGGAATCGTGGTCGTCGAGGTCGAACTGCTCGACGTGGTCGATGACGTGGTCGAGCTCGTGGTGGTGGTCGTGGTCGACGTCGTCGACGACGAGGTCACGCTGGCGGGCGTCTCGTAGGCGCCCATGTCCACCGTGCCCACCAACCGCGCGTTGCCGTCCAGGTCGCTGGCCGTGCTCATCCAGCCCTGGTCCGAACCGTTGTCCTTCGCCGGCGAGGTGCTCTGCAGGCGCGGATCGCCCAGCGTCGCGCCGTAGCCGGTGCCCGAGCCCGCGGTCTCGAACTGCGGGTCGCTCGTGATGTTGCCCGTGCCGCTGGAGAGCGAATCGGCGCAGGAGTACGTGGCGCTCGCCCCGCTGTAAATGTTAACAGCTCCGCCGCCGCCGGTGGTGTTGAAGGTGATGATCGAGTTGATCAGCGTGCCCGCCGCCGCCCCGACCCCGCCGCTGCCTTGCTCCGTCGCATAGTTGCGCGTGATCGTGCAGCTCTCGATAGCGCCGCCGTTCTGGTACACGCCGCCGCCGTAACTCTTCGCCGTGTTACCCCAGATCAGACAGCCACGCAGCGTCCCGCCATCCATGTAGACGCCCCCGCCACCGGTGCTGATATCCCAGTTGGAGCGGTTTTGGCGGATGATGCAGTTCTCCACCGTGCCGGCGCTCATCTTCAAACCGCCGCCAGCGCTCTCGGTTGCGGATGCCGTGACCCGATTCTCTTCGATAACACAGTTACGGACGGTGCCGGCCACATTCATCCGGACGCCGCCGCCGTTGCCCTGCACGTCGGTATCTGTAAAGCCGTTGCGCACCGTGAACCCGTCCAGCACCGCGCCGGCCGTCGCGACATCCACCCCGCGCCGGAAGTTACTCGGGGAGGATGCATTCGCGTCGATGATGGTCGTGGCGGCCCCATTCAAGCTCTGCACGGTGACGGCCTTGTTCAGGTTGATCTGCGCGGTGAGCGCATACGTTCCGTCGTTGACCAGCACCGTCTTGCCCGCGGTCGCCGTGTCGATGCCCTTCTGAATGGTCAGGAACGGCGTCGCCCAGCTCAAGCCATCGTTCGCATCGCTGCCCGCCGGCGCCACGTACCAGATCGAGGCCGTCGTGCTGGTCGAGGAGGTCGTCGTGGTGGAGGTCGTGGAGGAGGTGGTCGACGAGGAGGACGAGTCCGTGCTCGTCGAGCTGTCGGTCGTGGTCGTGGTGGTCGTCGCGGTCGCGTACTCGTAGGAGCCCATGTCCACGGTGCCGACCAGGCGCGCGTTTCCGTCCAGATCGCTCGCCGCTCCCATCCACCCCTGGTCGGAGCCCATATTCTTGCAGGGCGAGGAGGACTGCAGCCGCGGGTCGCCCAGCGTGGCGCCATAGCCATAGAGCGAGCCGGCAGTCACAAACGTCGGGTCGCCCGTGATGACGCCGGCACCACCGGAGAGCGATGGCGAGCACGAGTAGGTCTGGTCGCTCCCCCCCGATCCGTAGACGTTGGCATTGCCCGCGCCCCCGGTGCTGTTGAAGTACACGATCGAATTTAACAGCGACTTGGTCCCCGAGCCCCAGCCGATGCCGCCCCCTCCCTGATCGGTGGTGTAGTTGCGCGTGATCGTGCAGCTCTCGACGGTGCCGCCCTCCAGAAAGACGCCACCGCCATAGCTCTTCGCCGTGTTGCCCCAGACCAGGCAGTTGCGCAGCGTGCCGCCATCCATAAAGACGCCGCC
Organism: uncultured Victivallales bacterium; assembly: GCA_964635825.1. Classification (GTDB taxonomy): domain Bacteria; phylum Verrucomicrobiota; class Kiritimatiellia; order UBA8416; family JAIOPI01; genus CAZWQJ01. Next base: position 36,493 of record CAZWQJ010000015.1, read on the forward strand.
ACCGCCGTAGGTGATATCCCAATTCGACCGGTTCTGGCGGATGATGCAGTTTTCAACCAGGCCCGCGCTCATCTTGATCCCGCCGCCGACCGTTTCCGTCACCGAGGCGCCGACGCGGTTCTCTTCAATGATGCAGTTGCGCACGGTACCGGCCACATTCATCCGCACACCGCCGCCATTGCCCTGCACGTCGGCGTCCGTCCAGCCGTTCTTCAGCGTGAAGCCGTCCAGCACCGCACCCGCCGTCGCGACGTCCACGACGCGCCGGCTGGCGCCGGATGTGTTCGCATCGATGATCGTCGAGGCCGCCCCGCTCTGGCTCTGCACGGTGACGGCCTTGTTCAGGTTGATCTGCGCGGTGAGCGTGTAGGTGCCGGCAGCCACGTAGACCGTGTCCGGAGAAGTCGCCGAATCGATGCCTTTCTGGATCGTGGCAAAGGGCGCCCCGATGGTGCCCGCGTTCAAGTCATCACCCGTCGGACTGGGCGCCACATACCAGTTTGCCGCCTGGGCCGCCACTGCCACGCCCGCGACCACCACGCCCGCCAAGCACTTGCTCCAGTTCGTCTTCATATCCGCCCCCCCGTTGCTGTCGCCGTCACACTGATTCGCCCCTTGCGCGCTGCGCCTTCCGTCTCTTCCGCGAACTGCGCCGGTACCATGACCAGGCGCTGCGGCTTGAGGCCCGCCCTCTGCCGTTCGATCTGCTCCATGCACTGTTTCAGCACCTGGCGTGCCGGGAAGCCCAACCAGATCACCGGCACCGCCGCCCGCGGCAGGGCCGGGTAGTTGCAGTGCGCCATCACGTCGACCCCGCGCCAAACCGTCTCGCCCACGGCGCGCAGGCCCGCCGTCGCGGCCTCCAGCAAATGGTCGTCCAGCACGATCAAGGCGTCCGGCCGCTCCCGTGCGGGACCGCTGAAAAGCAGTTGCACGAGGTTGTTGGCCCACGGCCGCGTGTCCTGGTGCACCACCTGCACCCAGTGCGGCCGCGTCTCCAACCCCAACCGCGCCGCCTCCTGGAGGAAATGCTGGTCGATGTCATCCAGGAACCCGGTCGCCAGCAACGCCACGCGCCGGCGGCCACGCGCTTTCAGCCGCGCCAGCGCCCGGTCGATGAAGGACTTGAAGTCCACAAACACGCAGGGAATCTCGTCGTCGGCCTCCGGATTGGGCAAGGCCACCATGGCCCGCGCGATGCCGGGCTGAACGAGCACGGGCGTACCCGCCAGTGAGGCGTGCGGCAGCGCCAGGAAAATCAGGCCTGCGACCAGGCGTTCGGTGACGTGCCGCTCCAGTTCCGCGTAGTCCGCCGCATGCGCGTGGGTGCGCGAGTCGAACATCACCGGCAACTGATGCGTGGTTTCGCGCTCCAGATCCTTTGCCACGCGCAGCAGCGCCGTCCAGAACAGAGAGGCCGGGGCGCCGTCTACCGCGCGGTGAGGCAGCACCAGGCCGATGCGGTGCAGGTGCGGCGGATGCGGCACCACAAACGTCCCCGCCCGCCCGCGCGTGTGCACAAACCCGTCGTCGCGCAGCCCGTCGATGGCTCGCTGGAGCGTCAGCGGACTGCACTGCATTTCGCCGAGCAGGTCCGTGCGATTCGGCAACCGCCCGCCCGAAGGCAACCGGTTCGCCAAAATCCGCTCCCGCAAAACCCGCTCAACCGCGGTCGCTTTCATGCGGCTCCTCGAATGCACCATTTATAATTCATGTTGATTCTAACGGAAATTGAATTATAGTCAAGGGTGAACATCGTTCCAGTCTCAAGGCGGGCTGTCACCCGCAACCCAAGCTTTGTCGCGAGCCTTGTCGCGAGCTTTGTCGGTAACTTTGTCGACAAAGCTCGCGACAAGGCTCGCGACAAAGATGTTTGGAGGGCCGACCTCCCGCCTACGCCGGGCCTCCGGCGGGCAAGCCGTGTCGGCCGCGTGTCCGAGATGGGCCAAAAGGTATGACCGTGCAAAGTGGGTTCAAAAGGGGGGGCGGGTATGGACACGAAATGGCTGCGGCTTCTGATGGCGATGGCGGGATTGGCGGGGTGGGCCGGTCGCGCCCAGGCCGCGACCCTTGCCGATTCAGTGGCGGACTTCGCCAGCACCCAGGGCGCGAACAACTGGGAATACGGCTACCGCACGGATGCGGATGGGTACCTGGGTACGGGGCCGGACGGCGCCTTCAGCAAAAGCGGAATGACTTACAATGCGGGCGGCGCTCATTGGGTTCATGGCACGGGCTGGCTGCGCATGGACGCCGCCACGACACTTCCGGACGATAACCGCACGTCCCCCATCGGCCAATTCGAAGTGGCGTCGCGCCGCTGGACCTCGACGTACGCCGGGATCGTGAATATCTCGGGCGAGTTCCGGAAACTCTATACGGATCTGGGAGGCACGGGCGGCTCAAACGATGCCGGCGATGGCTATATCCTTGGGGTGATGCAGAACAACACGCTGGTCGGGCGTCTGCAAGGCATCGCTGGGGCTGGCCCTTCCGACGTGATCACCAGCATCCCCGGCGCCACAGTCAACGTCCTCAGCGGGGCCTCTGGCCAGTTGGGACCGCTCTACGGTTACAGTTTCGATCTGACGGTGGCGGCAAATGACACCATCGAGTTCCTGCAACTATCCCGAGAAACCGTCGACAGCGACAGCTCGCGCTTCACCGTGGTGATCGCGAACTCGGAAACGACCACCTCCTCGACCAGCACCGATTCGACGTCGAGCACGACAACGGACAGCACGCCCACCACCACAAGCATGTCCAGCACCACCAGCACGACGACCTCATCCACAACCGCCGCGGTACAATCGGCAGGGCTCCCGCCGCTCTACACCGCTTCCCCCGGGCTGGCGGCAACCGATCCCTATGTCAGCGCGCTTGTCTTTCACTGGCACACCGCCACCAACGGCCTGAAGGACGGCCCCTGGCGCCCGCTCGAGGGCCGCACGAACTGGACCGGCGAGGTCACCTGGTGGAAGGGCCAGATCAAGCAGATGATGGCCGCCAACCTCGATGTGCTGCACGTTCACTGCATGGATATCTTGGAGCCCCAGCGCGTGAACCTCTTCCAAGCCCTGGCCGAGCTGCGCGCCGAGGGCTACGAGGTGCCAAAGGTGGGCGCCTTCTTTGACGCCGAAACGGTCTGGTGGACCAAGCCCGGCCCGGACCTGGCCACCGCCGCCGGCAAGGATGAGTTTGCGAGCCACTACATCCGCTTCTTCCAGCAGTACTTCTCCGTCAACACGGATGCGCATGCGGCCGATTACCTCGCGACTCTGAATGGCCGTGTGCTGCTGAGCACCTGGCACCTCCAGTGGCGCTGTGGCAATATCCCCTCGCTCACGCGTGCGGACCTGCAGAGCCGGCTCAACACCGCCCTCGGTGCCGCGCACCCCGCCATCACCAACGGCTTCCGCTTCCTCGGCACCGCCAACAGCGTCATGCCCAGCTTCACCGATGAACTCGTGCAGTTCTTCGCGATCCACGCCTACTTCGCCCCGATCGATTCCGGCGGTTACGTCAACGCCATGATCAAGCCCGGCTACTGGGACCAGAACATCCGCGACCCCGGCTTTCTCCTGGCACGCGACGGCGGCTGGAATTATGACACCGCCTGGGCCAGCGTGCACGCCGCCCCGGCCACCCGCCACGTCTACATCGAAAGCTGGAACGAGTACGACGAGGGCTCCGGCATCTATGCCGCCGATCCCGGCCCTCCCTACCTCAAGCCTGGCAGCGGCAACACCGGGTCGGACACGTGGTCGAGCGCCAGCGATCCCTACCACTACATCCGCGCCACCGCCGCCGGCGCGCGCCGCTTTAACCGCACCCCCGATTTCAACGCGCTGTTCCTCTGGCAGTCGCTGCCCACCAACGTCATGGCCGGCTTGCGCCGGTCGGATGCAGTGGTGCTGCGCAACGCGGGTGACGTGGCGTGGAACGACGCCGCCGGCTTCCGCCTGGAGCAGCGCCTCAGCGGCGACGGGTTCGCCGTCACCAACATCTACCGCCTCGACGATGCCGAACACGACATCCCCACCTTTGGCGGCATCTTCCGCGGACGGCCCGTGACGTTCACGCTGGACTGGTCGGCGCCAACGACCACGGGCCTCTATGCCCAGGCGTTGCAAATGGTCTATGCTCCGCCGGCCGCATCCTTCACCAACGAATCCGCCCTCAACTGGCAGGCCAACACCGCCAACAGCCCGCCTGGCGAGCAACCGCCTGGCCTGACCACGAACCTGGCCACCTCCCCCCTCTACCCCGGCATCGGGCTCACCCCCGAATCCGTGCTCGGCGCCATCGATGCCAGTCCCGAAGCTGACGCCATCGTCTTCGCGGGCGGCGGCACGCCGGACAACGGCAACCAGGCCATCGAACCCGCCCTCGAAACGGTGGATCATTTCACCTTCTCCACGCGCGCACCCGTGCCGCTCGCCGGCTACCGCCTCTTCCTCGGGCGCGATGGCGGCCCCAAGAGCTTCCGCGCCACGGAACTGGTGGAATTCAGCAGCGACGGGCAGGTGGTCGACCTGTTCGATTTCGACGGCAGCATCGGCTGGACCAACCGGGTGTTCGCCCAGGCGGTCACCGGCCAGACCTTCCGCGTGCGCCTCACCCGCTCCACCGACGGCGGCCCGCGCCTGCGCGAGCTCGATGCCATCCTCCCCGGCGGCAGCCTCACCGTCCAGGATCCGCCGACGCCCATCGGCGACCCGCTGATCCTGCCCCTGACCGTCCAGCCCGCGACCGGGCTTGTGACCACGGTCCACTA
>CAZWQJ010000015.1:41369-44196 GCA_964635825.1 uncultured Victivallales bacterium
GGCCGTTTGCGACTTTCGCGGCGGCGCAGGCCGCCGTGCGAGCCGCCTATGCATCCGCTCCGCCAGTCGGCGGTGTGCGCGTCCGCGTCCACGGCCCCGCCTGGTTCTTCGATGAGCCGCTGATCTTCTCCGCCGCCGATTCCGGCACGGCGGACGCCCCCATCATTTGGGAAGGCGTCGGCCCAAACCCCGTGCGCCTATCCGGCGGCCGCCTCCTGAGCAACTGGGCGCCGGTCACGAATCTCACCGCCCGCTCGCGCTTCCCGGCCGCCGCGCGCACCGCCCTGCGCGTCGTCGATCTGCGTGCCAACGGCATCACGAACTTCGGCCAGTTGCGCGGGTTCGCGCCCGGCCGCCAGTGGGAAATCTATGCCCAGTCGGTCGGGCCTTTGGAACTCATGGTCAATGGCCGCCCCCAGACGCTCGCCCGCTGGCCCAACCGCGGTTACGTGCGTATCGCCGCCATCGAGGATGACCCCCTCTCCCTGGTGGGGCTGGAAGGCAGCAAGACGCAGGCGTTCTGGTACGAGGGCGATCGACCCGCAACCTGGGCCGACCCCACAAACGCCTGGATGCACGGGTACTTCACCTGGGATTTCACGGAGCTCTTCGCGCGGATCGGCGCGCTGGACCCGGCCACCCGCCGCATCGACGTGGCGCCGCCCGGTGTGCCCAGCGGTTACCGCCTGAACCAGCCCTACTACTACTTCGATATCCCCGAGGAGCTGGACGAACCCGGCGAGTATTGGGTCGACCGAGCCAGCGGCCTCCTCTACTGGTGGCCCACCGTCAATCCGGACACCGCCGCGTGCCTGGCCACCGTGCTCGAAACTCCCGTCATCCACTTCGCCGACGCCCGCCACATCACCCTGCGCGGGTTCGCCATCGATGGCGGCCGGTTCAGCGGCATCCGGATCACCGGCGGCGCCGACTGCCGCGTCGAAGCCTGCACCCTCACGGCCCTGGGCGGCTGGGGTGTCCAGGTGCAGGGCGGCACCAACCACCTCGTGCGGGACTGCGACTTCGCCGAGCTCGGCGCCGGCGGCGTCGAACTGGACGGCGGCGACCGCCGCACCCTCACCCACGGCGGCCACGCCGTGGTGAATTGCGACATGCAGCGCCTCGGCCGGCTCAAGCGTTGCTATGCGCCCGGCGTGATGATGTTCGGCTGCGGCATGCGCGCAGCCAACAACCGCATTCACGATCTGCCGCACTCGGCCATCCTGCTGCGCGGCAACGATCACGTCATCGAACGCAACGAGATCTACAACGTCGCCCTGGAGAGCGCCGACGTCGGCGCGATCTATGTCGTCGGCACGCTCGCCGGCCGCGGCTACCGCCTGCGCGAGAACTTTATCCACCATGTCGGCCAGCCGGACTACCTGTGCATGGGCATCTACCTCGACGACTACGCCAGCGGCATCACGGTCGAAGGCAACCGCTTCGAGCGCGTCCGGCGCGCCGTGAACATCCACGGCGGGCGCGACAACCGCATCCTCGGCAACACGTTCATCGCTTGCGACCCGCCCATCTGCGTCGGCGTCTGGGCCGGCGGCGAGCCCGCCCCGGCCAACTGGATGACCTGGCTCAACACCACCCTCTACCAGGATCTGCTCGACATGAACTGGCGTGAACCGCCCTTCAGCATCCGCTACCCCGAGCTCACCAACCACCTCGCCGCCATCCAGCCCGACGGGACGATGGGCTTCTTCTACCCCGAAGACAACCGCGCCGAGCGCAACGTCTTCGCTGGCCCCGTCCCCCCGCGGCTCGACGGCCTCAAGCCGCCCACCAACGCGCTCGTGTTGATCGATAACAGCCGCGTGCTGCCCGCCACGGATACCGGCGCGGCCGCGACGATCGGCCTGCTGACAAACGCAAATCGCATCGCCCTGCCTGTGCGCACGATCCTGCGCGCGGCGTTCCACGAGGCTTCACGCACCACGCCGAACCCCACGGGTGCGGACGAACCGATGGAGCCTCCCGCCGTGCAGCATGTGCCGGAGACGCATACCCTGGCCACGTCCGCCACGCTGGCATCCGGCGCGCCGACTGACCTGATCTTCCACGTCGCCAACGAAAGCCCCGCCCGGGTGCGCACCGCCTGGCGCTTCGCCTCCGTGCCAGCCGACGCCGCCTCCATCGAACCCGCCACCGTCACGATGAACCTGAAACCCGGCGCGGAACGCCTGCTGCGCCTGCGGGTGCACGCCGCACGCGCCGATCTGGAGGCCGTCGCGATCCATGCGTTTCGCGACGACGACCGCACCGCTTCCGCGCGCCTGCGCGCACGCGTGCTTCCGGTACGCACCATCGCGCATGTGCGCCACGCAGGAGCGGTGCCAGAGGCGCTGCGGACGGCGGCACCCCTACCCTTGGCCGACCGGCGCGGGTTCACCCAGGGAACGCTGAAGTTGGTGACCACGCGTGACGCCCTGCATGTGGAGTTCCAGGCGGCGGAGCCTGATCCCGTGAGTGTCGAGCCCTTCTGGGAGGGCTCCAATGCCGAGCTGTACCTGGCCGCGACGAACGGGGCGCCCGTGCGCCAGTTCATCCTGCTGCCGCCAACCGCCGGGGCCGCCCCGGCCTGCCTCGTCTACGCCGGCGGCGTCCCGATCGAGGGCGTCGCGCTCGCGGACTGGTCGGTGACCACCACCGCCGGCACCGGCTGGACCGCGCGCGCCACCATTCCCTTCGCGGTTGCCGGCATCCCACCCGGGGCACAAACGTTCGCCTGCGAAGCCGCCCTCACGCGCGTCGTGGACGGCACCCCCTGGCGCGGCGCCCTCCAACGCGCGCCGCGCGCCTACGCCGACAGCACCGCCTT
>CAZWQJ010000016.1:0-38550 GCA_964635825.1 uncultured Victivallales bacterium
GAGAGGAGGATCTGGGTGTCGACGCAGATGCCGAGGAAGGGGCGGCCGGCGGCGATGACGTCGCGGATGGCGGATTCGAGGCTGAGTTCGCGGATGGAGGCCATGGCGGCGCCAGCGGCACCGACGCCGGGGAAGATCACGCGGTCGGCCTGGCGGACGATGGCGGGATCCTGGGTGATGAGGGCCTCGACGCCCAGCGACTCGCAGGCGAGTTGGACGCTGGTGAGATTCCCCGCGCGGTAGTCAACGATGGCAATCATGGGGGGCGATGATGGCAAACGGGCATCCCCGGTGGCAATCGGGAACTTGCATTGGGGGGTGAAAGGGCGCATGGGCGATTCGGTGAAGCGATACGAAGAGCGGCTCACCCGGAGGGTTCGCCCTACCGAGAGCCCGTCGTCTCCGGGGTACGCATGGCGAGGCGGGTTGCGACGCGGGTGAGGTCATGGATGCGGTTGGGGAGGCAGAAATCGTGAAAGAGCTGCAGCATGCCTTGTTGGCGCAGGCCATCGGCGTAGAGGGCGGGGTTGTGGTCGATGCCGATGAGGGCGCAGGCGGTGTGACGCAGGAGGTGGTGGGATTCTTCGGGCGGGAGAAGGGGGAGGAGGGGGCGGATGTCGCGTCCGCTGGCGGCGAGGAAGGGGACGAAGACATTATTCAAGATGGCGGCGCGGCGGGTGGCGCCGAGTAAGGCGATGGGAGCGGCCGTGGGTTTGCCGCCGAAGGTGAGGTGCGAATTCCAGTAGGGGAGATGATGATCGAGGTGGAGTAGGTTGAGGGCGGCGTGGATCCATGGCGCGGGTTGGGCGGGGTTGAGCGCGAGAAGGCGATCATGCAGAGCGGGCTGGGGTGGGCCGTGGAAGAGTGCGGCGGCGGCGGCGAGGCGGCGCGCGGGATGGTTTTGAGGGCGCATGCCGGAGCGTCGCCAATCGCGGGCCTGCAGGGCATGGCGCTGCCAGCGGGATTGAAACTTCCACCAATGGTCCCAGAGCAAGCGGACCCATTGGCGGGTGTCTTTGTCCCACTCGTTCTCGGTGGTGGGGGGCAGGAGCCCGGCGACACCGAGTAGCAAGGCGTAGGCACGGACGGGGTCGCCAGCGGCATCGGCCATGAGATGCTCGAGAGGGACGACGCGGGCCAGTTGTTTGCAGGGGGCGCGGTTGTGCTGGTAGCCGAGTGCGGCGAGCAGGCCTTCATAGAGGGCCTGTGCGGGAGTGCTGCGGGCGATGAGGTCGGCGAAGGCTTTTGCTTTCAGGCGGATGCGCTCTTCGCCGGCGGCGGCGATGAGGCGCTCCTGAATGCTGGGGGCGAGCGTGGCGAGGGGTGGCGGGCGGTCGTCGCTGCGCGGCCAGGGGGCGGTGAAGGGATAGGCGGCCACATCGATATCGTCGAAGAAAAAGCCGGGTGCGGCATCGAGCGCCTCCTTGAGCGAGAGTTGGATGGCGCCGCCGGGAAGTGCGGTTGAGGGGAGTAGGCCGGGCCAGTAGGTGACGTGGGCGACGACGCCCTGATAGAGCGGGTCGCGGGCGTGGTGGTGGTGGATCCAGTCCTCCGGGCGCAGATGGATTTCGATGTCGCCGCGAAGTTGGCGGCGGTCGGAGCCGACGACGAGGAGTGCATCGAGGAAATCGGGGCCGGCTTCGAGGTTCCAGCGGCCGGGGGCGCGGACGGTGACGGATTCGCCGTCAGTGGAGAGGAGGCGGTGTGGGCGATAGTGGGGGTCGAACCAGACGGCCTGGAGATGGCGTTCGGTGAGGGCCGGCGACGGCGCGGCTTCGCGCTCGCGCACGTGGTGCGGCAGCGGATCGCGTGCATCGCGGTAAGCGGCGGCGCCGTCGGAACATGCACCGACGGGCTGCCCGTGGTTCCGGCGCTTGACGGGGCGCATGAGGGGGTCATAATACGACTTCAGTTCACAAAGTCAAACGACGTGCACGACGATGATCGAAGTTCGCAATCTAACGAAGCGGTATGGACGGACGCTGGCCTTGGACAACGTGTCGTTCGACGTGGCGCGTGGCGAGATTGTGGGATTTCTGGGGCCGAACGGTGCGGGCAAGACCACGGCGATGCGGATTCTATCGACGTATCTGCCGGCGACGGGTGGCAGCGCGACGATCGCGGGGTTGGACGTGTTCACGGACTCGTTGGCGGTGCGTCAGCAGATTGGCTACCTGCCTGAGAACACGCCGTTGTATGAGGATTTGCGGGTTACGGAGTACCTGACGTATCGGGGGCGGTTGCGTGGCCTGTCGGGGCGCCGTCTGCGCAAGCGGATGTTTGAGATGATGGCGGTGTGCGGGCTTGAGGATGTGCGCGACCAGATCATTCGGCGGCTCTCCAAGGGGTATCGCCAGCGGGTGGGGTTGGCGGACAGCCTGCTGCACAATCCGCCGCTTCTGATCCTGGATGAGCCGACCATCGGGCTGGATCCGAATCAGATCCGGCAGATTCGCGAATTCATCAAGAGTCTGGGCCAGCGGCACACGGTGCTGTTGTCGACGCACATTCTGTCCGAAGTGGAGATGATCTGCGACCGGGTGTTGATCATTCGGCGCGGGCGCATTGTGGCGGCGGATCGGACGGCGAACCTGCTGGCGTTGATGAAGGCGGGGCGGCGGGTGGTGTTGGAGGTGCAGGGTGAGCCGGAAGCGATCGTGGCGAGGCTGCGGGAAGTGCCGGGGGTGGAGTCCGTGACGATCGAAGGGGCCGGGGAGTGGAGCCGTTGCGTCTGCACATGTGCAGGAGACACGGATGTGCGCCCGGCGTTGTCGGCGTTGGTGGCGCGCGAACGGTGGCCGATGCGCGAGTTGCAAGCAGAGAAGGCCCATTTGGAAGACGTATTTGTGGAGTTAACCCGCTGACATGCGCACGATGCTGACCATATGGCGACACGAGTTGCAGGGCTGTTTTCTTTCGCCGGTGGCGTACGTGACGATGGTGGTGTACCTGGCGATCACAGGATTCACGTTTTGGGTGGCGGCCTTTCATAATGAAGGCCGACCGGAGCCGCTGGCCATGCTGTTGGTGGGATCGCTGGCCTTCTGGATGCCGATCCTGGTGACGGTGGTGTCGATGCGTTTGTTCGTGGATGAAAAGCGGCAGGGGACGCTGGAGATGCTGCTGACGGCGCCGGTGACGGAGAGTGAGGTGGTTTTGGGCAAGTACTTCGGGGCGCTGACGTTTCTGCTGGCGGTGACGGCGCCCTGCTTCAGTTTTGTTTTTGTGCTGGAACGGCTGAGCCCGACGATCACGATGGACAACCTGGACGTGGGGGCGCTGTGCGGCGGGGCGCTGATCGTGCTGCTGGTGCTGTCGACGTTGCTGGCGGTAGCGGTGGCGGTCTCGCTGACGACGCGCAACCAGATTGTGGCGGCCATCTGCACGTTCTGCGCGATCTGGGGGGCGATGCTGGCGGGGTGGCTCTTGGGTGAGGTGCAGGGCCTTCCAGCCGTTCTGGCCGAGCAGCTGGCGATGACGCGCCATCTGGAGGAATTTGCGCTGGGCGTGATCTCGCTGCCTGCGGTGGTGATGTATCTGTCGGTGACGGTGTTCATGCTGTTTGTGGCGGTCCGGATGCTGGAGGCGCGCCAATGGAAATGAGTCCGGCGGGCGGATCCGGTGCGGAGGAGCGGGGTTCGACGCAGCCGCCGGTGGATGCGGCGGCGGTCGAATTGCAGGCGCAAGCCGAACGGCGGCAGGCGGGGCGTGCGCTGTGGCGGCAGCGGCGGCGGCGCATGGCGTCGGGTACGAACGTGGTGGTTTCGGTGGTTCTGGCGGCGGCGCTGACGGCGATGCTGAACTATGCGGTGCACCGGCACCTGCCGTACCGCTATTCCATCAGCTCGCTGCGTCACTACACCCTTTCCGAGAAGACTCGCAGCATGCTGGCCGAGATGCGGGCGGACGTGAAGATCATACCCGTTTTTCGCGAGGAGAATCCGGTTGGGGATGAGGTGCGGCGACTGCTGCAAGAATACGCGTACGCGGCGGCGGAGATTGAAGGGTTGACGCTGGACGTGGAACCGCTGGATCCGGATCGCGATCTGGTGCGGGTGCGCGAGGTGGCCGAGCAATATGATGTCAAGGAAGCGGATGTGGTGGTGCTGACGGTGGATGGGCGCCACCGCGTGGTGAGCGAAGAGGACATGGTGGACTATGAGCGCCTGATCGACGGGAGCGATATCGAGACCGGGCGTCTGCGCATGGAGAAGAAGAAGCGCGGGTTCATGGGGGAGCAGGCGATTTCGTCGGCGCTCTACAGCCTGGTGCAGGCGCGGCGGCCGACCGTGTGTTTTTTGACGGGGCACGAGGAGCGCGATCCGGCGGACTTCAGCAGTTCGGGTGGCTATGCGGAGATTGCCCGGTTGCTGCGGCGGGAGAACGTGGAGATTCAGCCCTTGTTGCTGGCGGAAGCGGGGGCGGTGCCGACGGCGTGCGACCTGCTGGTGATCGCGGGCCCGGCGCTGCGGCTTGCGGACACTGAAATTCAGCGCGTGTCCGATTACCTGGACCGCAGCGGGCGGGTGCTGGTGCTGGCGGAATCCGTCAGCAAGACCGGGTTGGACGAGTTGCTGGCAAACTGGGGCGTGGCGCTGGCGCGCGATGTCGTCGTGGGCATGACGCTGACCGGGCGGGAGTTGGTGGTGCGCGAGTATGGGGTGCACCCGGTGACGCGGGCTCTCAATGGCGTCATCACCATGTTCTACGGCCCGCGGTCCGTGGAAGCCATCGACGAGGCGGAGTCCCCGACGCAGTTGCCGGCGGACCGACCGCGGACGACGGCGCTGGCGATGACGAGTGAGGGGTGGGCCGAGCGGAACCTATCGCAGACGCCGCCGCGCTTCGATGCGGACACCGACCGGCCGGCGCCGGTTTCGGTGGCGGTGGCGGTGGAGCGTGGGGCGGCCCGCTCGCTCGACATCGGGCTCAAGCCGACGCGGGTGGTTGTGGTGGGTGACGCCGACTTTGTCTCGAATGGCGCGCTGAAGAGCGGCGTGGGTGGCAACGTCGATTTCTTTTTGAACGCGGTGAATTGGTTGGTGGATCGCGAAGCCCTGCTGGAGATTTCGGCCAAGGCTCCGATCGATCTGCAGCTGGACATGGACCGGCGGCAGTCGCGTTCGGCGCTGGCGCTGATGATTGGCGTGCTGCCGCTTGTGGTGGTGGTGATTGGGTTGGCGGTCTGGGGCGTGCGGCGCCGGTGAACGGCGGTTGCGTGCAATTCGCGGGTGCGGGCCGTGGGATGATAGAGGAATGACACGTTGAAGCGCAGCACGACATGGGGGTTGCTGGTGGCGGTGGCCATCGCGGGTGTCGGCTTGTGGCTGGCGGAACGCGATGCCGCGCCGACGCTGCCGCAGCGCCAGGTGGGCAAGCCGCTGTGTCCGTGGATGCCGGGTTCGATCACGGGCCTGCGGGTTGAATCCGGGGAGATGACGGCGACGCTGGTGAAGCAGGCCGGGCAGTGGTACCTGCAGGAGCCGGTGCGCGCGCGCGCAGACAACGGGCAAGTTGAGCGAATTCTGGGTGGGCTCGAGGCGCTGGGGCGGCGCGAGATCGTATCCGAGCAGCAGCGGTTGCAGCGCGGGCTTTCGTTGCGGGACTATGGGCTGGCGATGCCGTGGGTACGCTGGCAGGCGACCGACGGCGCGGGGACCTACGAGCTGTGGGTGGGGCATGAGGCGCCGCTGGGGGAAGCCGTGTACGTGATGCTGGCCGGCAGTCCGGAGATCATCGCGACCGATCCGAGTGTGCGTGACCTGGTGCCGGGCTCCGATGCGATGCTGCGGGATCCGCACCTGCTGGCGGGGTCGGCTGATCGGGTGACGCGCATCGAGCTACACCGGGCGGGCCACGGGTTCCTTCGCCTGCAGCGGCAGGATGGCCGCTGGTTCCTGCAACAGCCGGTGAACGATCGTGCCGACGCCGGCATGGTTCAAGGGCTGCTGGATGAGTTGTTTGCGGTGCGGGCGGAGACTTTTGAATGGGATCCCGGCGGCTCCACGAACGCGGCGGTTGTTCCGGCCGCGGATCCGGATGCTCGGCTGGAGGCGTATGGGCTGGCCGACGACGAAGCCAGTGCGCGCATCCTGGTGAGGCTCGATGGCGATCTGGTTTCGTATGAGCTGGATGTGGGCAAAGTGGCTGACGTGGCGGCCGGCACGCTATACGCGCGGCGACGCGACTTGGACTCCATCTTCACCATCCGGGCGGCGGGTTTGGGTTGGTTGACTGTGGAGTTGGACGAATTGCGGGATCGAGATGTGTTTGCGCGGCCGGCGCCCGACATTGAGCGGGCGAGCCTGCGGCGCGGGGAGCACCGTTTGGAGCTGGAGCGGGATGCCACCAACCGTTGGCGCGTGGTAACTCCGGTCCAGTGGCGCGCGGACCAGCAGGCCGTCAGTGAAATGGTGACCGGGTTGAGCAAGTGGCGCACGCTGAGTTTTCTGGATGGGGGGACGGCGCCAGAGGCCGCGCGTGCCTTGCTGACACCGTTCTGCATCGTGACGCTGACGGGGCGGAGCCCGCTACCCGCGGCGGTGCCGACGGAACTGGCCTTGGGTGCGTCACCGTTGGAGGATGCGCCGTTGTGGGTTGGAGTGGTCACGGGTGAAACCGCGGCTGTCTATGCGCGCTTTGAAGGGGAGACGACCATACGCCGGCTGCCGGCATCGGCGCTGTCGGTGCTGGGGGATGATCCGTTGAATCCCTTGCTGTATCGGGACCGGACGGTGTTGGCCATTCCGCCGTCGGACGTCCAGCGGATCACGCTGACGAAGGGCGGGCGGTTGAGCGAAGTCGTGCGGACGGCGGGCGGCAACTGGCAGCCGGCCGGGACGATGACGAATGCGGCCGTGGCGCAGGATGTGGTCAATGATGTGCTGTACTTCATCTCGAACCTGCGGGCGCTGCGCGCGGATGTGCACAACCCCGAGGCGTTGGCCCCCTACGGGTTGGACCCCGGAGTGTGTACACTGACACTGGGACTGATGGGCAGCACGGGCATACAGAAAACGCTCGTGATCGGCTCGGAGGCGCATGCCGAAGCCGTCTATACGATGGTGAAGGGGCAGGACGTGGTGTTCGTCGTGAGCGCAGCGATCACCGATATGCTCGCGCGTGATCCGTTGGTGCCACTGCCGTGAGTTCCGCCACACCCGACGTGAGCGACGATCTGCCCGCAAGCGCGAGCCGGCGCTTGGACCTGCCGCGGCGCCCCGGTCGGCGGCTATGGGTGCGGATCTTGGACTTCCTGTTGCTGCTCGTCGTCTGCGCCGTTCTTTATGTGGCATTCATCGGCGTGCCGGACCCCGTGACGCGGCGGCTGCTGCAGCCTGAGGAGGACGCGGCGTACGCGCTGGATGTCCGCCATTTGCGCTACAACCCACTGCGCGGACTGGTGGCGCAGGATCTGCGGGTGTACCGGCGCAAGGTGATTGGCCCGGCGGTTCTGGAAGTGGAGCGGGCCGTGCTGGACGTGAGTCCGGTGAAAGCGTTGCTGCGCAAGCCGTGGATGGACTCGGTGCTCCTGGACACGGGCGTGATTCGTCCGCAGATGATGGCGGGACGCGAGACGGCGGGTGGGTTTTCGCTTGCGGACCTGGAGCGCCTGGGGCCGCAGGCGATGCGGGTGGCCGTGCGGAATCTGGATGTGCTGGGTGTCACAGTGGTGTCGCTGGAGGGGAGGCTGCGCGGCGATCACGGGCAGTTGACGCTGGCGCGGGGGTTGGTGACCTTAAAGCAAGGCGAACGCGACATGGCGTTTCGGGGGCAGGTGTCGCTGAGTGCGGCGTCGGGGTTGACAGGAGAGGGCACGGCCGATGGCGACCCGCATGTACTGAATCCGCTCTTTGCGGCCCTGCATGTGCCGGCGGCGGAATCGATCGTGAACGATTTTGCGTTCCCGGTGGCCGCGCCGCAATGGGAGTGGTCCTGCGCGGTGCCCATCGACCGCCCGGGCGATTTTCTGTTGAAGTTCCAGTTTTCGATGGAGAACCCGGAGTATCGCGGTGTGGCGGCCCTGCGTGCCGATGCGGAGGTGGAGCTGTCGAGCGTTGCCGGGATGTTCATGGCGCAGGTTCGTCCGCTGGTGATTGTGCGCGATGAAGGCACAGGGCGTGGGGGCTTGGTGATTCGCTATGGTGGCGGGCGTTTCACGCTGGAGTATGACGCCATGTCTGGCCTCGATCCGCGCGCCGTCTCGACGATGATCGGGGTTTTGACCAACGAGTGTTTGAATGTGTTTCGATTTCGGGAGCCGTACCACGTGGAGAGCCATGGGTTCGTGGACTTGCGCGATCATTCGGGGACACGCCTGAGCGCGCACTGCGGCTTCGGCAGTATTGGTGTTGGGGCCCATGACTTGAGAGACTGCGCGTTTCGCTACCGCCTCGACGGTCACACGAACCGGTTGGATGACGTGAAGGGCGGCTGGTTTGGCGGCGATTTGACCGGGTGGGCCGAGTGGGTGCCGCAGGTGGGGGCGTCGTCCACCAGTTACCGGGCGCAGCTGGAACTGCGTGGGGCGGATTTTGAGCGTGTCGTTGCCGCGCTAGACGCCCAGCCGCGGGAGTATGCCGGTCGCTTGTCGGGAAAGATCCAAGTGGCGGGGCTGACGGGGGCGCACAATCGTGACCGCATGAGGGGTGGCGGCGAGATGCGCATCAGCCGCGGCCGGTTGTTTTTATTGCCAATTTTCGGTGGGTTGACGGAGTATCTTTCCTGGGCAATTCCGGGTTTCAGCGAAGTACTGGGGCAGACCGATGCGAAGGCCAACTTCACGATTGCGGATGGGCGCATTGCATCGGATGAAGTGTTGATCGAAGGGGATGTGCTGAGTCTGAAGGGGCGCGGATCCTACGCGTTGGATGACGCGCTGGACTTCGATGTACAGTTGACGTTCCTGCGCAGCCACACGCTGATGAGCAAGTTGTTGCGCGTGCCCACCTATCTGTTGAGCAAGTTGTTCGAGTTCAAGCTGGCTGGAACGCGGCAGGCCCCGCACTGGTACCCGGTGAACTTCTCGAAAGAAGTCTGGCAACAGCGGGTTGGCGTGGGTAAAGCTAGCGAGGCGGGCGACGAGGGAGACCGCGGCTGGCGCTTTTGGTTGTGGCCGCGGGGCAAGGGTTCGAGCAAGGCAGAGGAGACGCCGTGACGACATTGGGAGGCATGACCGTGGGGCTGGCCGCGCTGGGGGGCGGTGTGGGCCTCTGGCTGCTGGCGACACCCGCCGCTGCACGGCAGGCATTGGCCCGTTTTCCGCGCAACCGGATGTGGGCGTGGGTGCTGACGGCGCTGGCGATGCTATGGAGCGGATACTTGCTGTATCACGGCCCGCTGGGGTTCCTCGAACCGTATCGCGACTGGTTGTATGCGCTGGTCCCGATATCCGTTGTGTTGATCGGGGTCTACGTCGATGAGTTGCTGGCGGCGCGTGCGCTGGGGGGGCTGTTGATCCTGTTTCCATCCCCGTTGCTGGCCGCCGCGCGCTGGCACCCGTCGCCCTGGCGGTACGTGATCATTGTCATCGCGTACGGGATGGTGCTGAAGGGGGCGGCGTTGATTGTGGCGCCGTATTGGTTCCGCCGGTGCGTGGAGCGGGGCCTGCGTACGGATCGGCATGCCCGCCTCTGGGGGATGGCCTCGCTGGGACTGGGCGTGGGGCTCGCGGTGCTGGGGCTGTTCGCTTACTGATCCGAGGCGCCAGTGGGTGCGGGCGAGTTCGTCTGCGCGGGCGGCCACTGCGCATCCAGGGCGGGATCGGCCTCGGCCCCGAGCTGCAAGGCGCGCTGGTAGTGTTCGGCCGCCGCCGTGGTATCGTCCCGATTCAGAAGCAAGAGCACGCGGGCCATGTTGTAGTGCGCGGTGGAAGAGTCCGGCTCGATTTCCAGCGCGCGGGTCAGGTCGTCGCGTGCGGTTTCCGGTTGGCTGAGCCCGAGATGAGCCGTGCTGAGGGCCACCTGCACGGCGGTGTTGGACGGAAATTCCTGCGCGAGCGGCTCCAGCACGAAAAGTGCATCCAGGTACTGCCCAAGAATGCACTGCGCCGCACCGATCATGAGCCGCGAATCATAGTCATCGGGTTCGAGGCGGAGCGCGTCCAACAGTGCGGCGCGAGCGTCGCTGGCCCGGCCCTGATGGAGGTGTTCACGCGCGAGTTGGCGCAAGGCATTGGCCGATGGTGGCGTGTTGGTGGTGGGCACGATGATGGGCACCGGCGCCGGGAGCGCGGCGGGATCGAGGGGGGGGGGCGGCGGTGGCGCGTTGGTGGGCGGGGGCGGTACCGGCTGAGTTGGGGTTGCGCGTTCCAGTTCCCGTTTGAGAGTGGCCTGTTCGTCGCGACAGTAATCCGCGCGAAAGCGCGTGACGGCGGGATCCCAGTTGGGGAACTCGTTCAGGAGTTGTTCATATTCCCGGTGTGCCTCTTCGTAAAGGATGACCGCGCCGCGGAGATCGCCCTGTTCGCGGGCGGCATCGGCCGAGCGCAGAACATGGTAGGCGAAATCGAAGCGTTGTCCGGCCGGGGCGTTGGGAGGGAGGCCCTGAGCCTGGCAGACGGCCGAGATCCCGAACGCGAGCGAAACCATGAGG
Organism: uncultured Victivallales bacterium; assembly: GCA_964635825.1. Taxonomy (GTDB): domain Bacteria; phylum Verrucomicrobiota; class Kiritimatiellia; order UBA8416; family JAIOPI01; genus CAZWQJ01. The sequence continues at coordinate 10,594 of CAZWQJ010000016.1, forward strand.
AGCAACGGCCGTATATGCATGGGGGGCACTGTAGCCCCAAGAAAAAGGCGCGTGCAAGCAGCGATTCTTGGCACATTCCGGCTTTTCGGCGTTCACCGGTTGCGCTATAAGGGGCGGAATGAACGAAACTAGCCACCGACGGCGTACGGGCCGGGTTCGCACACGCTCCACGCGCCGCCTCAAGCTGGTGATGCTGGCGGTGGGCTCGGTGGGACTGTTGATTGGGATTGGTTTTCTGATCACCTCGAAGTTGCGGGCGTTGCCGGGGCTTCAGCATTGGGGTGCGGTGTATGTGCTGGTGTCGTTAGGCGTGTTGGCGGCCAGCAAGGCGATGATGGCGAGTTCGCAGGGGCACCGCAGCCGTCGATCCACTCGCTCGGAGCGGTCGCGGCGCGGCGTGTCACGGGCAGACACGGGACGAATGTCGACGGAGGCCGGCTCGTGAGCGATGCCCCGGTGGACTGGGGGCGCGTGGCGTACGGGGTGGATGTGCGCGAGGGCGTCATCCGGGTGGTGCGGGCCGAACGGCGCGGGCGACGCATTCTTCTGGCGCCCAGCAATCTGCGCGATGCGCGGTTTCTCCAGGAGCAGTCGCGCGGGTGTGCGGTGGTGGCTGCGCTGGGCCCGCGCGAGAGCATCACGCACTGGCTGGATGTCGGCTTTGGAGCGCGCGCGAAGGTTGAGAGAGTGCTGCCGACGCTGCTGGATATACAGATCCCGTTTCCGCTCGACGAATGTGTCTATGTTTTCCTGGGGTTGCGGCGGGTGGGGCCTGGCGCGTCGCGAGCACTGGGGGTGGCCTCGCGATTGCAGGATGCACGGGCGCGACTGGTCCGTGTGGAGTCGGCTGGAATTGAGGCGAGCCTGCTTGACCATGAGGGGTTGGCACTCTGGACGCGCAGCATCGAAGAGAGTCCGGTGGTGGCGGGCGGGGAAGGGGAAGCGCGTGCGGTTCTGCATGTGTGCGGCGACCGGGCCACGCTGGTGGTGGGCCTGGCGGGTGAGTATCGGAGCACGCACAGCGTGCGTTTGGACGATGCGGCCTCGGTGCGGCGGCTGTTGCGATCGGTTACGGGAGAACGCGTGCGGCGCTGGCGCTGGTTCTGGGCGGGCGAGGGTGTCTCGGCTGCGCAGCGCGGGCACCTGATGGCGGAACTCGGGACCGAGTTGGCGCTCGATGTGCAAGAGCATCGCGAGCCGGAGCTGTTTTTGGCGCGGGCGCTGGCGTGGCGTGCGGTGTTGCCGGGCGAGTGGTCGTGCAACCTTCGGGCGGGGCCGTTGGAACATCCGGTGGTCAAGCGGCGTCGCAGTCGCAGTGGACGGGTTGTGCGCGTGGTGGCGTTGGTGGGGGCCTTGATCCTGTGTGCCGTGAATGCGGTTGCCACGATGATGCTGAAGGCGCGCGCCGATGCCTTGCAGCGTGAAGTGGTGACGGTGGCGCGGGCGGTGGCGGGAAACGCCGTGGGGGGGGCGCGGGGCACGCATGCGGTGGACGTGGCTCGCCGTCATCTCGACCAGCGCCGCGGTGAACTGGAGGCGTATGAGAGGATGTTTGCGCCCTCGCTGACGCTGGCGACGCGGGAGATACTGGAGACGGCGGCGCAGGACGGATTGCGGCTTTCGGCGGTCACGGTGCGTGAGGGGCATGCGAGCGTGGCGGGGCAGGGGCCTGCCTGGGACAGCGCGCAGGGACTGGCGGCCTGCCTGGAACGGCACGGCTACCGCGTGAAACTGGATCGTCAGGAGCTACCGGCCCATCAGGCGGTGGCCTTCACGCTGACGGCGGAGGCGCCCCATGGTTGACGGCATCTGGCAACGAGGGCGGTGGGCCGCGCTGCTTTTGATATGGGCAGGCGCGATGATTTGGACGGCGGCGACGCTGCGTCGGTTGCCGGCCTGGCAAGTGGCCACGCGCGGCTCCATGGTGGCTCTGACCGAATTGCGGGCCATGCAGGGCGAGTTGGCGCGTTACGATGCCCATGTGCGGGACGTTCAGAGCGCAGCGGTGGCGGGGGCTCCGCCGCTGGCGTCACTGGTCGGGCGTGAGTTGCCGGGCGTCAAGGTCGACGATCAACGTGAACGCGTTCAGGAGCTCGATTCCGGGTGGGCCGTGCGGGAGGTGGATCTGGTGTTCCGTGACGTGGCGTTGTCGGGCGTGCTGGCGCTGGCGAGTGCGGCTGAGCGCGAGTCGGTTCCACGCCAATTGGTGGCCTGCGAGATAAAGGCGTCCGCGCACACGCCGGGCCGTGGCGATGCGAATCTGACAATTGCCACGATTGAGCGGCGCTGACGGCCGGCGGCGGCGGGCTGCTACGCCGGTCCGGAGCGGCCGAGCAATTCGCGGGCATGGCGCAGGGTGACGGTGGTCAAGTCCTTGCCGCCGAGCATGCGGGCGATTTCCTCTTCGCGTGCGGCGCCCTGGACGGGCTCGATCGCGGTGTAGGTGCGCCCCTGTGTGACGCGCTTGGATACGGCGAAATGCGTGCTGCCGCGTGCGGCGACTTGTGGCAGGTGTGTAATACAGAGCACCTGGTGGTCCGCGGCCACGGCCGCCAGCTTCTCGCCGATGGCCACGCCCATCTCGCCGCCGACGTTTGCATCCACCTCGTCGAAGACGAGCACGGGCACGCGGTCATGACGGGCGAGCACGGCCTTGGTCGCGAGCATGACGCGGGAAATTTCTCCGCTGGAGGCGATCAATCGCAGTGGGCGCATCGGTTCGCCCACATTGGGGGCGAAGCCGAAGTCGGTGGTGTCCAGTCCGCTGGGCCCGGGTTGCGAGGCCGGCGCCACCTGAGCGGCGAACTCGCCGTGCGGAAAGCCCAGATCGCGCAGATGGGCGGTGACTGCTTTGCCGAGGGACGCGGCGGCCTTTGCGCGTGCGGTGGAAAGCCGCTCCCCGGCCGTTCGCATGCGCTGCTCGGCGTCGCGGCGTTCCGTCTGGAGGGCCGCCAGCCGCTGCGTGCGTCCCTCGAGATCGACCAGGCGCGTGCGGGCGTCGGCGAGGAAAGTCCGCATCTCGTCGATGCTGGCGCCATACTTGCGTTTGAGTTTGTGCAGGAGTCCGATGCGGTCTTCGACCCAGAGGAGGCGTTCGGGGTCGATCTCGATGTCTTGGAGGCGTCGTTGGATGGCGCCGGCCAGGGCCTGCAGTTGGCGCGTGACGTTGTCGGCTTCCGACTCCCACAGCTTCGCTTCTTCCGTCAGGCGGGAGAGGGCGTCAAGCTGGCGCCGTGCGTCGGTGAGGCGAGTGAAGGCGCAGAGTTCATCCTCGGTGAGAGCGGACATGACGGCCTGGCCAAGAGTCAGGATTTCGCGCGCGTTCGCGAGCTGAGCATGCTCGGCGTTGAGCGTTTCCTCGGAGATGCTTTCGAGTTCGGCGGCTTCGAGTTCCCGGATCTGGAACTGTGCCAGGTCAATCTGCTGGGCGATCTGCTGGTCATCGCCGGCCAGTTCACGTTCGCGCCGCACGATTTCCTGCAGCTTTTCGTAGGCGCTTTCGTAGGGGGCGCGTGTGCCGGAGAGGTGGCCATAGCTGTCGAGCAAGTCCAGTTGAAACGCGGTGCTGAGCAGGGACTGGTGTTCGTGCGGGCCGTGGAGGTCCACCAGCAGGTCGCCGATGCGTTTGAGCCCCTGCAGGGTGGTGGGGCTGTCATTGACGAGTTGCCGTCCGGCGCCGGTAGCGGTCAGGACGCGGCGGACGATGAGGCGCCCGTCCTCGGCGGGCGGCAGCGCCAGTTCTTCCAGGACGAGATTGACGGCATCCGCGTCTTCCAGTTCGAAGGCGGCCTCGAGCATGCACTGGTCGGAGCCGGCGCGGATCTGCGAGCGATCGGCGCGGGCCCCCAGCACGAGGGCGAGTGCCCCGACGAGGATGGACTTGCCGGCGCCGGTTTCGCCGGTGATGACGTTGAGTCCCCGCTCGAACTCCACATCGAGCGATTCCACGATGGCAAAGTTGCGGACGCGCAGGCATTGAAGCATGGCGGCCAGCATACACGGATGGGTGAAGAGGCGGCAACGAATTCGTGCGTGGCGACGCAATTGACAGGGGCGGTGCAAAGCCGTAGGATGCCGCCCGCGATTTGACGGGGCGGCGTAGCTCAGTTGGTAGAGCAGAGGACTCATAAGCCTTTGGTCGGGGGTTCGACTCCCTCCGCCGCCACCAACTTGGTATGGGTGCAGGGGTTCGGGTGTAAAGCTGTTGACACTGGTTTTCGAGATTCGGTAGTCTGCACAACTTTTTTGGGGATCGCACGTTGGTGTGGCTTTGAGGGTCGCGCGGCTGCGGTGGGGCGGAGAGCTCGAACGAGGGCAGGTCATCGTGAAGAAGACAGCGAAGTCCAAGAAGGCGACTGCCGTCCGCAAGCCCGCGATCAAGAAGGCCGCCGCCGGGAAGCCGGCCGCCGCGCCACGAGCCCAATCTGGAAAACCGAGGGGAATGAAGGGCGGTAGCAGAATGGTTGCGAAGAAGCCGACGAAAGTAACGGCCCGCCGGGCCGACGAGGGCGCCAACAAGTTTACGCCGACGAAGCGCAAGCTGACGGCGGCAGAGATCAAGGAATTTAAGGGATTGTTGATGCGGTTGCGGGATCGACTCAGCGGGCAGATCACGTCGTTGAAGTCCGATTCGCTGAAGCGCAACGATGAAGTGAACACGGTGGAAGATGGGACCGACGCGTTTGAGCGCCAGTTTGCCTTGAACATCGCGAGTTCGGAGAACGACGCGTTGTTTGAGATTGACGAGGCCCTGCGGCGGATTGAATCCCACACCTTCGGGATCTGTGAGACGTCGGGGGAGCCGATCGAGTTCGAGCGGTTGAAGGCGATTCCGTACACGCGGTATTCGGTGGCGGCGCAGGCGGAGATGGAGAAGGGCAAAGCGCCCTACCGCCAGTCGTCCGTGCTGAGGGCGCTCTGAACGGGAGCGGGGGAGACCCCCGCCGCCCGACCGCGCCGCGTCGATTGAGGCGAGAGGAGCCGAGCACGTGCCCGTGTTGTGCCTGAGCTTCGTCGTGGTGTTGCTGGACCAGTACACCAAGCACTTGGTGCAGACGGGGCTAGACCGGTGGCACGGCATCGTGATCATTCCCGGGTATTTCGATTTCCGCTATGTGCAGAACACCGGCGCGGCGTGGGGGATGCTTCAGGGGCTGAACGGATGGCTCGTGGGGCTGTCGGTGTTGATGCTGGTGCTGCTGGTGGTGTTTCGCCGCCATTTCATGACGGACGGGGTGCTGACCCGCGTGGCCGCCGGGTCGGTGGTGGGCGGCATCATCGGCAACCTGATCGATCGCCTGCGTTTTGGTTACGTGGTTGATTTCATTCACGTCCACTGGCACGCGCACGAGTTCCCGACCTTCAATATTGCAGATTCCGCGATTTGCGTGGGTGTGGGCTTGTTCATGATCGCGCAGTGGCGCGCTGAGAAAGCCAGCCGCGCGGTCACTGCCGCGGCGCCATGAGCGTGGCGCTGCAACCGCCCACTGAGTTCGAACCCGTAGCGACCGGCTACGTGCTGGTTGGTCCCACTGCCGTTGGGAAGAGCCGGGTTGCCCAATGGATTGCCGAGCGACAAGGGTGGGTGATTCTGTCCTCCGACTCCATGCTCGTGTACCGGGGGATGGATATCGGGACGGCGAAGCCCTCGTCGGCGGAGCGTGCGCGCGTGCCGTACTACGGCGTGGATGTGGTGTCGCCGTCGGAGCGGTACAGTGCGGCGGAGTGGCTGACGGAGGCGCGGCGCGCGTTCGGGAGGGAACCGGCGGTGCCGGTGTTGGTGGTGGGAGGGACGGGGTTGTATCTGCGCTGCCTGGTGGATGGGTTACGCGAAGGACCGCCGCCGGATGCGGAAGCTCGTGCTCGCTGGCAGAGCGTGTTGGACACCGACGGGGTTGATGGGCTGCGGGAGGCACTACGGGCGGTTTCGCCGGCCGCGTTGGAGCAGTTGGCGGATGGGCGCAATCCGCGGCGGCTGATGCGGGCGCTGGAGCGGGTGGCGGCGGGCGAAGTTGGCGGCCCGCCGCGTTCGTGGTCGGCCGGGGCGGGGCGAAGCCCGTTGGTGGGGTTGCGCCTGGCGCCGGACGCGCACAAATCCATCATTGAGTCGCGCGTGCGCGACATGTACGCTCACGGTTTGGTGGAGGAGGCGCGGCGCCTTCTGGATGCCGGTGGGGCGTGGTCGGCCACGGCGGGCCAGGCGATCGGCTATGCGGAAGCGATGGCGCACCTCCGGGGACAGTGCACGCTTGCGGCCGCGATGGAGCGGACCATGGCGCGCACGCGGCAGTATGCAAAGCGGCAGCGCACATGGTTGAACCGGCAGGCAACGATCGAATGGATCGAGGGATCGCCCGGGATGGACGTGGCGACCGTGGGCGCAGCGGTGCTGCGAACGTGGGAGCGTCTGGGCCCGACGCCGCTGCTGGGGATAAGCCGGTAGTGGAATACGCGTTGGGTGGTGAGCCGGCCCGGGTGCGGGATCTGCCGGCCCCGCTGCGACCGCGCGAAGAAATGGACCGCGTGGGCGCGGCCCACATGAGTGACGCCGGGCTCCTGGCGATCCTGTTGCGCTCCGGCAGCCGCGGCATGAATGTGGTCGAATTGTCCACGCGCCTGCTCACGAAGTATCGATCCCTCGCGGGGCTGGCGACGACCTCCATTGGGGAGCTTGCGGCGGACAAAGAGATCAAGGGCTTGGGCCCGGTGAAGGCGCAGGTGCTGATGGCGGCGCTGGAAATTGGCCGCCGCCTGCAGCGCGAATTGGAGCCATTGCCCGATCGGGTTCGTTCGCCGGATGACGTCGTGCGGTTACTGCGCGAACAGGCGCGGCTGCTCGAACGGGAGGTGTTCTGGGTGTTGCATCTGGACGCGAAGAACCGGCTCAAGGGTGGTCCGGCGGTCGTGTCGGAGGGGATTCTGGACGCCAGTCTTGTGCACCCGCGCGAAGTGTTTCGCGACGCGGTGCGCACGTCGACCGCGGCGGTTGTGGTGGCGCACAATCACCCATCCGGCGATCCGACCCCCTCGGCAGAGGATGTACGGATTACACGGCAATTGGTGGATGCCGGGCGTATCATGGACATCCGCGTGATGGATCATATCGTGCTGGGGCGTCCGCGGGTCGACGGCGGGGCGGAGTACGTCAGTATGCGGGAATCTGGGTTGGTTCAATTTGCAGGCGATTAAAATCATGAACACGGCAATACATCGGACGGCGGTGGTGGAAGACGGCGCGCAGTTGGGGGTTGGGGTGACGGTGGGCCCCTTTGCGTATGTGGCGGCGCGCGCGGTGTTGGGTGATGGTTGCGTGCTCGGCCCGCATGCGTCGGTGCTGGATTATGTGACGTTGGGGAAGGAGTGTCGGGTGCACGCCTGCGCGGTGGTGGGGGATCTGCCGCAGGATCTGGGCTTTGGCGGGGGCGCCTCGTATGTGCGCGTTGGGGATCGATGCGTGCTGCGCGAAGGGGTGACCATTCACCGGGGCACCAAGCCCGAGACGACGACGGAGATCGGTGACGACTGTTTTTTGATGGCGAATTCGCATTGCGCCCACAACGTGAAACTGGGGCGGCGGGTGATTCTGGCGAATGGGGTTCTGCTGGCGGGGTATGTGCAAGTGGGCGATGGGGCCATCGTGAGCGGGAACACCGGCGTGCATCAGTTCGTGCGCATCGGACGATTGGCGATGGTGGGGGGGAGTACGGCGATCACGCAGGACGTGCTGCCCTTTGTGATGATTGCATCCGGCAGTTACAATGCCGTGGCAGGGCCGAACGTGGTGGGATTGCGGCGGGCGGGAATTTCGGCGGAGACGCGCCGCGAAATCCGGCAGGCGTTGCTGAGCCTGTGCCGGTCGGGGCTCTCCACCACGGCGGCCGTTGCAGAAATCCGCGCCACGATGAAGTCTGCGGAGGCGGAGGAGTTGTGCGAATTTGCGACGACGTCCAAGCGTGGCTACTGCCGGTCGGAGGGACGGATCAGCGGCGAGTCGGCTTCAGAGTCTGAAAGCTGAGGCCGCCGGTGGCGACGAGGTCTTCCAGGGCGTTGAAGTCCTGGTTGGTGAGGACGGTCAGCAGGCTTTTCAAGTGCGCGGCGTCATCGAGGCCGCGGTGGAAAGAACCGGTGGGCAATTGGCACGTTGAGACGAGGTCTTCCAGCCGGTAGCTCGATAGGCCCGGCAGGCGCGCGCGTGCGACCGCAAGGGTGTCGATGACGGGGGCGGTTGGTTGCGGCATCCCGTGGCGTTCTGCTTCGGCCGCCAGGAAGCGCATGTCAAAACGCGCGTTGTGAGCCATCAGCACGTCCTCGCCGATGAAGGTCAGGAATTCGCGATAGGCGTCGGGAAACGCGGGTGCATCGGCCACCATCGCATCGGTGATTCCGTGTACGCGCTGCGCATTCTCAGGGATGGGCATGCCGGGATTGACGAGCCAGCGCTGTTGACCGAGGACTTCATTGCCGCGAAATCGCACGGCCCCGATCTCCACCACGCGCCCGTTCTTGGCGCTCAACCCGGTCGTCTCGAGATCGAACGCCACAAAGGTGACGCTGCCGACCGGTTGCGCCGGGGTGGGAGCCACGGTCAGAAGGCCCATCAGGGGCAAAATCAGGGCAAGCCGGGCTAACCCGCATGTTGCACGAGTCCTCGTGCAACATGCGCCCGTAGGGCTTCGACGCGCCGCTGGAGACAGCGGCTTGCTCAGGGTTTGCCTTTCGGCGCGTCGAAGGGTTACCTTGAGCCCCTCGACAGGCCCGGGGCAAGCAAAGGTGCGTAAGCACCGCGCCGAAACTTGGGCGGCAGAAACATCTGCCGCCCAAGCGCTTATTGCACGAGCGTGAATTCGCTCGTGCAATAAGCGGGCTAAGTGCTTTGCGCGCCGTGACATCAGGGAATGATAGGGGGACAGGCGGCGCAGCGTCAATGGTGCAAGAAACTGGTTGTGGGACAAGACCGGCTTGCTATAGTCCGATGCTTGAATCGAGTCGCAGGAGGCGCGGCCGTTGTCCATGATTTGGCGGAGTGCGGGATGAACGTTTACAACACGTTTTCGCGTCGGGTGGAGGCCTTTGCGCCGATCGAGGCCGGCCTTGTACGCATGTATACGTGCGGCCCGACGGTCTACAACTACGCCCACATTGGGAATTTCCGGGCGTACATGTTTGAGGACATACTGCGGCGCCAGTTGCAGGCCTCCGGTTACCGGGTGGTGCAGGTCATGAACCTGACGGATGTAGACGACAAGACCATCCGCGGCGCCCGGCAGGCGGGGGTTTCGCTCAACGAGTTCACGGCGCGCTTCAAGCAGTCCTTCTTTGAGGATTTGCGGGTGCTGAATATCGAGCCGGCCGAGCACTATCCGGCGGCGACCGATTACGTGCCGGCCATGATAGCGCTGATCGCGCGGCTGGTCACGGCTGGGCATGCCTATCGTTCCGATGACGGTTCCGTCTACTTCCGCGTGCTGACGTTTCCCGACTACGGCAAGCTCGCGCACCTGGACATGGCTGGGCTCAAGGCCGAGGCGCGCGTGCGCCAGGACGAATATGACAAGGAGAACGTTGGCGACTTTGCCTTGTGGAAGGCCTGGGACGAGGCCGACGGGGACGTGGTCTGGGACTCACCCTGGGGGCGCGGGCGTCCCGGCTGGCATATTGAATGCTCGGCGATGAGCATGCAGTTGCTGGGGGAGTCGTTCGACATACACACGGGCGGCGTGGACAACATCTTCCCGCACCATGTCAACGAGATCGCGCAAAGTGAAGGCGCCACGGGCCGGCGGCCGTTCGTGCGTTACTGGCTGCATTGCGGTTATCTCGTGGTGGACGGGGCCAAGATGTCGAAGTCGCTTGGCAACTTCTACACGTTGCGCGACCTGATCGAGCGCGGCTACCACGGGCGCGAGGTCCGGTATGTGCTGCTGGCCTCGCAGTATCGCCAGCCGTTGAACTTCACGTTTGCCGCGCTGGATGGGGCCCGCAGTGCACTGGCGCGCGTCGACGAGTTTCGCGCGCGGCTGCAGGAGAAAGCGGGGGTGACCGCGTTGGCGGATGGGTCGACGTTGCCGGGCTGGGCGGTGGAGCCGCTGGCCGCGTTCGGCGCCGCCATGGACGACGATCTGAATACGCCCGAAGCCCTGGCCGCGCTGTTCGATCTGGTGGCGGCCGGAAACCGCGCCATGGATCAGGGGGCCACGACGGCATCCGAGGCGGCAGCCGTCCTTGCCGGACTTGTGCGCATCGACCGCGTGCTCGGAGTTCTGGAACAGGCGGAGGCGCGTCCGGACGCCGAGGTGTTGGCGTTGGCCGAGGCGCGCAACCGCGCCCGCAAGGAGCGCAACTGGGCGGAGGCCGACCGCATGCGCGATGCGCTGGCCGCCAAGGGTTGGGAAATTCGCGATACGCCCGAGGGCCCCAAGTTGAAGCCGAGGCGGTCGTGAGGGGGCGCTTCATCACGTTCGAAGGACCCGAAGGCAGCGGCAAGAGTACACAGGCGTTGCGCGTGATCGAACGCCTGCAGGCGGCCGGACGCACCGTGCTGTCGGCCCGCGAGCCCGGTGGCACTCGCACGGGGGAAGTGATCCGCAACATTCTGCAGCACGACTTGGCGGGGGAGCCGATCTGCCCGGAGACGGAGGTGCTGCTGTTTGCATCAAGCCGCGCACAGCTGGTGCGCACCCGCATCGCGCCGGCGCTGGCGGCGGGCACCTGGGTGATTTGCGATCGCTTTATGGATTCGACCACCGCCTATCAAGGCTATGGCCGCGGGTTCGATGTGGAGAAGATGATCGCCATCAATGAATTTGCCGTGGGCGCGACGGTGCCGGACCTGACGCTGCTGCTCGATCTCGATGTGACCGCCAGCCTTGGCCGCGCGAAGGCGCGCAATATGGAGCGCGGTGTGGCCCACGACCGCTTCGAGCGCGAGGAAGCCGCCTTCCACGAGCGCATCCGCGCCGGCTACCTGGCGCTGGCCCGGCGTTGGCCGCAGCGCTTCCGGATCATCAATACGGATCGGGCCATGGATGCAGTGGCCGCGGAGATCTGGCAAGCGGTGGAGCCTCTTCTGGACGCCCGCGCGGTGGCGGGAGGCTGATCGTGCAGCTTGCTGAAGCCCTCCATTATGTGCAGAGCGCGCATGCGCGGGGGCGGCTGGCGCAGGCGTATGTGGTGGTCGGAAGCCCACAGGGGGCGGCGCGAGACTTTGCCCACCAGACGATCCAGTTCCTGAATTGTACGGCCGCTGCGTGTCCCTGCGGGGCGTGTACGCCCTGCCGCCAGATCCTGGATCACACCTTTCCCGACATGCTGTGGATCGAGCCGCAATCGCGCTCACGGATGATCGCCATCGAGCAGGTGCGAGAGCTGCAGCGCCGCATCCAGCAGACCGCGTTTGGCAGTGGCTGGAAAGCGTGTGTGATCAGCGGAGCCGACCGCCTGGGCGACGCCGCCGCCAACGCGTTCCTAAAGACGCTGGAGGAGCCCGCGGGCCAGAGTCTGTTTCTGTTGCTGACCGAGAACCCGCAGTTCCTGCTGCCGACGATTGCATCGCGCTGTCAGGAGATTGTGCTGAGTGAGGTGCGCGGGGAGTCGAGCGTGTGGGAGCAGCGGTTGCTGGCGATGCTGACGGGTGCCTCGGCGCGTCCACCTTCGAGTCCCTTGCTGGCCGCACTCGGGCAGGCGCGCGCCATGGTTGAACTGCTTGCCGAAGTGAAAGAGGCGGCCGAGAAGGACGTGGAAGCGGAAGCGAAGGAAGAGAATACGGAAGCCGAGGACAAGACGTTGTCGGCGCGGGCCTCGGCGCGCGCGCGCGAGGTGCGGTCGACGCTGATGCGCACGTTGTTGCTGTGGCAACGCGACCAGTTGGTGCTGGCCTGTGGTGCCGACCCCGCGGCGGTTCACTACCAGGAGGCGCTGGATGTGTTGCGCGCGCGTGCGACCGGCCTGGCCCGCCCCGAGGCGCTGCGCCGCGTGCGGGTTGTGGAGGAGATGCAGGAGCAACTGGAGCGCAACATGCCGGAACCGCTGGTCTTTGAAACTGGCTTCCCGCGACTTGCTGGCGTATAGTGCGACGGTTGCCGCTGGCGTGATGGCGCCAGTGGAACGCAGGAGTTGGTGCAGGAGTCCGCCCGCGCAAGGCGGCCGGCAAAACAGGATGAACCGATGAAGGTCATGCATAAACTGGTGGAGTTCGTGCTGTTGGCCGTGGCCACCGTCTTCAGCCTGTGGATCCTTCGCGCCGCCGCCACGGCCGCGCGCTGGAAGGATACGCTGAATGCCTGGGCGGACACCCCGCACCTCATGGTCATTGGCCTGGCGCTGGCCTTGCTTTGCCTGCTGCTCCTTCACGTGTTGACCTCCCTGCCACGGCGCTCGCGCCGCAAGCTGCTGTCGTTCGACAACGAGGGCGGAACCGTCAGCATCAGTACCGATGCGATCTGCGACTACATAGGCAAACTGGCGGTGGAGTTTCCGTCGGTGGTGCGACTGGTTCCGGAAGTGATCGCCGGGCGCGACAGCATCGATTTGCGCGTGGGCGTGCGCATGAAGGCGGGGCCGCAGATTCATGAAGTGTGCGAACTGCTGCAGCAGCGCGTACGCGACAGCGTGAGCACCGGCCTCGGCATCTCGCAGATCGGCAAAGTCGAAGTGAGCGTTACAGACATCGTTTCGGAGCACAGACCCCAGTGAAACGGAAATCGGTTGGGAAGCAGGCTGGACGGGCGCGGACCACGGCGGCACGTGCGGGCGTGGAGGTGGTGGTCGTCGGGTCCGTCGGGCTGGACGACATTGAGACTCCGTTCGAGCGCCGCGAGCAGTTGCTGGGCGGGTCGGTGAGCTATGCATGCGCAGCGGCGTCCTTTTTCGCACGCACGGGGATGGTGGGTGTTATCGGCACGGATTTCCCGACGCTGTATCTGGATTTGTACCGCCGGATGGGTATTGATCTGGAGGGGTTGCAGCAGGTGGAGGGCAAGACCTTCCATTGGTCCGGCGTCTACGATGCGGACATGATCAATCGCCGGACTTTGCTGACGGAGCTGAATGTGTTCGAGACGTTCATGCCGGAACTGCCGGCGGGGTATCGGCGGGCGCCGTTCGTACTGCTGGGCAACATCTCTCCGGAGCTGCAGCTGCATGTATTGGCGCAGTGCCGCGAGCCGGCTTTCGTGATGGCGGATACGATGGATCTTTGGATCAAGACGCGGCGGGAACCGCTGATGGATCTCATTGGGCGCGTGCACATGCTCACGCTGAACGACAGCGAGGCGCGCCTGCTGACGGGCGTTCACAGTCTGCGCAAGGCGGCCGCCAAGATCCTGACTTGGGGCCCGAAATATGTGGTGATCAAGAAGGGCGAGCATGGCGCCATGCTGGTTTCGCCCGATGGCGTGTTCCTCGTGCCGGCGTATCCGCTGGACGATGTGCGCGATCCGACGGGTGCGGGCGATGCGTTTGCCGGGGCGTTTCTGGGGGCGCTGGCGCAGGAGAAGGCGGTGACGCCGCACTCCGTCCGCAAGTCGCTCCTGTGCGGGGCCGTGGTGGCGTCGTTTGGCGTGACGGCATTCAGCCTCGACCGGCTCGCTCGCCTGAAGCGCGGGGAAATCAGCGAGCGCATGACGGAACTGAAGCGCATGATCCGCCTCGAACGCTAGCGCTCGGCGGGGGAGGCTGGCGACTCGTGAAATTCAGCCAGGGCATTCTTGGAGTCGTGGCGACGCTGGCGCTGGCGAGTGCGGCAGCGGCTGCGGGGCCGGTGACCAACGAATCCTGGATCGCCATTCAGGGTGTACGCGCGCAGGTGGATCCACTGCTGGCTGGGGCGGAGTACCGACAGGCCATCTCGACTTTGAATCGGCTGCGCTCCGACAGCCGCGACCGCCAAGTGAAGTCCTACTGCCGCTACGCGGTCGACCTTTGCCGGTTGCGGCAGGATGTTGCCAAAGGTCGGCCCGGCGTCCTGCAGGTCGCGGTGGATTTTGACGCGGGCGGCGTGCCTGCTTCGTTCCGCGAGGCATCGGATGCGGTGACCCCCGAATACGATGAGACGTTTCTGGGCTCGCCTGGCGCCCTGCGCATCGGACATCCTAGCAAGGACGGGCTTCTGGTTGCCGAGAGCTATGAGACTTTTTTGGTCGAGCCCGGAACGGTGCTTGCGCTTAGCTTCTATGCGCATGACCTCGTGGATCCGAAGCTGCAGTTGCTGGCCGACGTCAAGACGTTGCATCTGTTCTGGTCGGGGCCGGTGGTGAATGACGCGTGGAACACGATGCTGCTGCGGCTCGACCTCGACGGGAACGACGCCTATCCGTTGGGCACCCTCGTGCGCAGCATCAGCTTCGTGGCACTCGGAAAGAAGCCGGATGCCTTCGTGATTCTGGACGAGTTGCAGGTGATCGCGCATCCATAGATCGTTCGGGGTGCCACGATCTGGCGCTGCGGCTGAGGCCACCCTGGCGCGCATGCTCAACCTGGTAGCGGGGCCAGATCGCGACATGCAAAACCGCCGGATGCGGGAGAACACCCTGCGAGAGTTCGATGCCGACCGCGCGGCCATGACCGAGGCGATCCTGGGCCTGGTGACGACGGACGGGAAGTAATCCGCGAGTGCACGACGGACCGGACGGAGCCGGTCCCTCCAGCGGAACAAACCGGTACAGACGCCATCCATGTAGGGCCGACGTCTGTCTAGGCCGAGGGGTCAAGGTGCTACCCCGAATGTTGCACGAGCCCCTCGTGCAACATTCGCCCGCAGGGCCGAAGCAGAGGCGCTTCGCGCCACGCTTCGGGGCGGCCCCGAACCGACGAAACGTCTGGTTCGGCCTGCCAGCCAACGCCTACCCTCGGCGTTGGCTGGCAGGCGCATGTTGCACCCGCGCGCTTGCGCTGGTGCAACATGCGGGCTACCGCGCGCTGGGCCGCAGTCACGCTACGCATCCAGTGCGCGCGCCTTGAGTGCGTCGTAGCGGGCGGTGTAGCGCACGCCGAGCTGGGCTTCGCGGTGATCGAAGCCGAAGGCGCGGCGCTTGACGGCGAGGATGGGGGGCGCCTGGATGCGCTTGGCCACGCCCATGCCCTGGTATTGGGTCCACCAGCGTTCGAGATCCACAATGAAGGCCCGCGCGGTTGGGAACAAATCGGACACGCGTCCGGCGTAGCCCAGGCGTTCTTCGAGGTTGCCGGCGAGATACCACTCCAGGTTGTCTTCGGGAGTGGCCCGGTTCCACGATTCCACCCAGGTGCGGAACAGGCAGTCGTGGTACGGGTAGATGATGGGGTCGCCCTTGCCTTCGTCGACATTCTGGGCCGTGCTGAGTTCCGCCGAGGGCGTGACGTGCATGACGCCGTGGGGGATCACCACGCGTCCGAAGACGTGTTCATTGAGGTGCGTGGCGAGCTGGTAGACTTCGGTCTTCCAGAGGTCGGCGATGTTGGCGAGGAAGCCGCCGAGGTCGCCATAGAGCGTGGTGTAGCCGACGGTCACTTCCGACTTGTTGGCGTTGCAGGTGAAGACGCCACCGAAGGCCGAGGCGATACCAGCCAGAATGCGTGCGGAGCGGTCGCGGGCCTGCACATTTTCCAGAGCGAGAGGCCCCAACTTCAAGGCGTGGTGGAGCCGCCCATCCACGCTCTGAACGGCCAACTCGCCGAACTGGCGCTGCGAGAGGGCCACGCTTTCCTCGATCGGAATTTCGGCGTAAAGGCAGCCGAGGCGCTGAGCGACGTCGTGAGCCAGGGCGCGTGTCGTGCGTGAATTGTATCGGCTGGGCATGTTCACGAGCAGGAGCTGCTCGGGGGGCAACAGGTGACGGTAGAGGGCGGCGACGACGGCCGAATCGATGCCACCGGAAAGTCCGACGACTACGCGCTCGATGCCGCAGAGCGCCATGAACTGGCGGGTGCCATAGAGCAGTGCGTCGCAAAGGGTGCCGATGCCATCCTCGCGGAGGACGAGTGGATGTGGTAGTCGCAGGGCCCCGCCGGAGGGGATGGCCAGCGTCAGTTGGCCTTCCGCGAACATGGGGCTGCATTCCAAGTGGCCACCATGGCCGTCGTAGATGCAGGAGGATCCATCGAATGTGTAGACCGTCTTGCCATTGTTTTGCGAGCCGACCTGGTTCACATAGAGCAACGGCCGGCGATGCTTGGCGGCGTGCGCCGCAAAGACGCGGTTGCGCTTGTGGTTTTTGTTTTGCGTGAATGGCGAGGCGCTGATGTTGATGAACAGGTCGGCGCCGGCGTCGCCGAGCAGGTCGATGGGCGAGATGCCATAGTCGGTGTCCCAGGCGTCCTCACACAGCAGGCAGCCGAGTGACCCGACACGCGTGGGGACCGGACCGAGCAGGCGGCTCAACGGCAGTCCGCTTTCGGCGGCCAGCTTGCGGAGGTCGAAGAAGTGGCGGCTGTCATCGAATTCGCGGTAATTGGGGAGGAGGGTCTTGATGACGAAGGGGTGGGGGGAGCCGGCGGGACCGGCGAAGCGTCCATCGTCGGCCACAAAGAGCGCATTGTACTTGCGCACGCGGCCGTCCTCATTGCGGCGGGTCCAGTCCATGGCGACGTTGCCGAAGATCACGGTGATGCCGCCGCTGGCCTCACGAATGGCTTCGCCACAGGCCTCACACTCGCGCAGGAAGGACGGTCGCTCCCATTCGTCGCCGATGAGGTAGCCGGGAATGGCCATCTCGGGGAAGGCGATGAGATCGACTCCTTCCTGACGGGCCGTGCCCACGTGCTGCAGGATGCGCTGCAGGTTGGTGCGGGGGTGGCCGGGCCGGACATCGATCTGGGCGAGGCGAACTTTCATGGCGGTCAGTAGCGCGTGGCGTCACCCCATCCGGAGCGGTGGCGCTAATCTTTCCGAATCCGATTGCGGATGCGGTAGCGGAGGTTCCGGATCTTGGTGCGCATGGGGATGTGCGGCAGGGGGCCGAAGAATTCCTCTTCGATGCGGCGCAGGCGGCGAAAGAACACCGCCAGGGTGGCGAACATGGCCGCACCCACCACAAACACGCAAATGATCATCACCACGTTATGCACCGAGACTCCCGAAAAGTGGGCTCGAAATCGCCGTTACCATTCACGCACTATACGCCGCGAAAAGCGCCGGCTCAACGGCGAATGTGGGAGGACCGAGCGCATGCAGGGGGCGCCGTTTCTTTTCGTGGTGTCAGCCCCTTCCCTCACCGTGGAGGACCCGGCCGACACGGAGGTCGGCCCTCCAGGACGAAGCCCGTACCGGGGGTGGCTGGTGGAGGGACCGGCTCCGTCCGGTCCGGCCGGAGTTCTTCAACGGGTTGTTCGTGTGGGAATCGCATTCAGCATGTGCAGGACGACGCGGCCCATGGTTTGCAGGCTGTCGGGAGAGAGGGTTTCGAGGGTATCGCCGTCGGTGTGCCAGTAATCGTTGCGGCCGGGTGCCGAGCCGAAATGAAAGTCGATGAGATCGATGGCGGGCATGCCGCGCTCCAGGAAGGGCACGTGATCATCGAGGATCTCGCCAGGGAAAAGGGAAAAGCGCTCGCGGGCACCCTCGGCTGTGGCGGCGGCGAAGGCGGATTGAATCAGGGACGAGGTGCTGTTGCGGGGGATGGTGATGGTGAGGTCGCGGTCCCCGATCATATCCAACACGATGACGGCGGAGACGGGGTGCTCGCGGCGCTCGGTGTGGAGGGTCGCCGCCAGACGGCGGCTGCCATGCAGGCCGTCGCGCGGCGAGTAGGTGAGTTGGCACTCTTCGCCATCGACAAAGGCCAGGAGCAGTTCGGGGCCGGCGGGCCCGCGGCGCGCCAGGAGGGGCGCCATCGCGAGCAGGAGCCCCGTGCTTGAGCCGGAGTCGTTGGCTCCCACGAAGTCGCCAGAAATGCCGGCCTTGGTGTCGTAATGGGAGAGGAGCACGATGCGTTCCGGCTGCGAGCCCGCCACGCGTCCGATCACGTTGCGGAAGAGGATCGGGCCGGTCGGGGTTGCATCTTCGAAGGCGTCGGTCTCGACGGTGCAGCCGGCGGCGCGCAGTCGCTCTGCGAGGTGGATGGCGGTTCGCGCGGCGCCTTCGCTGCCGGATGGGCGCGGTCCCAGCGCGACGACGGAGGCGACTTCCTCCATGGCGACGGCGCCCGAGAGTGCGGCGGGAGGGAATGAGGGGGGGGGTGCCGGGGG
Source organism: uncultured Victivallales bacterium (assembly GCA_964635825.1). Classification (GTDB taxonomy): domain Bacteria; phylum Verrucomicrobiota; class Kiritimatiellia; order UBA8416; family JAIOPI01; genus CAZWQJ01. The sequence goes on from CAZWQJ010000016.1 coordinate 28,753, forward strand.
GTGGGGAGGGGAAGGGGAGCAGGAGGGGGAGAAAGTTAGAAGGAAGAAGGCAGAAGGAAGAAGGCAGAGAAGACGGGATGCATCCCGCACCCGACGCCTAGCAGCCCGTAGAAAAGCCGGCCGACACGGAGGTCGGCCCTCCACGGATGGTGATAGTGCCGGGTGTTTTCGATGGAGGGACCGGCTCCGTCCGGTCCGTCTGAAGTTTTTCAACGGGCTGCCAGGGTTTGTGCGGGATCGCGTTGGCGGGTGAGGGGTCACAACTCCTCTTGCAGTCCGAGGAGTACGACGAGGCGGTCGAGGTCGTCGTTGGAGTAGAAGTCGATTTCGATGCTGCCCTTGGCCTTGCGTCCGTTGGCGTAGGTGCGGCTGGGGTTGATGCGGATGCCAGTGCCGAGGCGCTCGTGCAGCTTTTCGGTGAGGTAGGTGATGTGGTTTTCGGGCAGATCGCTGCGGGACGCGCGCGGCTTGCGAGGCACGCGCCGGGCTTGCTCCACGACCTTCTCCACCTGCCGTACCGAGAGACCCTCTTTGACCACGCGCTGGGCCACAAGCAACTGTTCGGCCGCGATCTCGAGACCGGTGAGGACTTTGGCATGGCCGGCGGAGAGGCGGCTGTCGGCGACCATCGCCTTCACTTCCGGGTGCAAATTCAGCAGGCGAAGGGCATTTGCGACCGAGGCGCGCGCCTTGCCGACGCGGCTCGCAATCTCCTCCTGGGTCAGCGAAAAGCGGTCGGAGAGAACGCGGTAGCCCTCCGCCTCTTCGATCGGGTTCAGGTCCTGTCGTTGCAGATTTTCGATGAGGGCGACGGCGAGAGCCTGCTCATCGTTGGCCTCGATCACGATCACGGGAACCTCGGCGAGACCGGCGGCACCGGCCGCGCGCAGGCGCCGCTCGCCCGCGATCAGTTCCAGTCCGCTCGGGAGTCGGCGTACGAGCAAGGGCTGAAGGACGCCGCGCTCCTTCACGGAGCGAATGAGGTCATCCATCGCGTCGGGGTTGAATTCCTGGCGCGGCTGCCAGGGCGCCTTGTGCACATCGGCGATCGGCACGCGCAAGCCCCCGGGTGCGCCGGCGGTCGGCCGTGCGGTGCGGGAAGGAGTCCCATCGTTAATCAGCGCATCCAGCCCTCGTCCCAACCCCCGTTTTTCCGCCATGGTATCCTCTCCCGCGATGGTCCCGAGCGCAAAGGCGCGGGGCCGCTGCTAGGCCGCGTGCTGTTTTTCGCGCGCGCCGGTTGCCACCGCGCTGCCGAGGAAGAGGGTGGCCCGGATGGCGGCACCGTCTTCAACGCGCAGGCGGGGACTGTACAATTCACCTTGAAAAATTCCGGTGGCGCGGATGGTGGTGAGGTCTTCCGCGCGCACATGGCCGCTGAGCGAGCCCGCGATATCGATCGTGCGGGCGAGCAGGGGATCCTGCAGAACAAGTTCGCTGCCGGGCCGCACGAGAAGGTCCTTCATGGTGGCCTTGGCCCAACTGACGCGGCCGCCGGGCGCCAGTTCGATGCGGCGCGTGGCCTGCAGGGTGGCGCCCGAGACGTCGCCCGCCACCACGATGACTTGGGCCAGCAGGAGCACCCCGCTCACCGTGCAGCCCGGCTTGATTTCGATCGAACCCATGGTGCGCACGTCGGTGGTCCACTCGCCCTCGAGCGTGTGGTCGCTCATGTCGAGGTTGCGTTTGCACTTCGGGCAGAAGGCGTAGTGGACCTTGCCGGAGACGGTGAACGCGTAGAGGCACTCGTAGCACACCATCTCGTGTTTCAGCGGGATGGCGGTGTGGCCGATCTTGGCGCCGGCGTTGGGCGCCGCGGCCGCCGGGGCTGGCTTCTCCTTGGCCTTGGTGCGCGCCTCCGCTTCCGGCAACCGGGTGGAGGAATGGCGCAGCTTCGCATCGGACTGGGTGCGGCCAGTGCGTTTCACCGCCTGCACCGAGGAGAATCCGTCGATGACCTTTGGATCTTTGCCAGGCAACGCGCGGCCCTCACCTCAACCCTGCCCGCCCGCGGAGCGGACGGGCCACCTCAACGGTCGTTTGGAATGCGGGCGACTGAACTTAGCGACGGAACATGCCGGCGCCCTTGCCGCCGCGGTTGTCGCCCGGAACGCCGGGTTCGGCCGCCTCGGTCGCCGCAGGCGCTTCGGTGGCCGCGGCTTCCTCATCCGCCGGACGGTCCGCGCGCATGCCGGTGGCTCCCGCCGGATTCACTTCCGACTTGCCGACAAACGTGACGCCATCTTCCACGGTCAGGCGCTTGGCGCGGATGTCGCCGTTCAGGCGCGTGGTAGATTTCAGCTCGATGCGGTCCTTAACGGCGATGTTGCCGTTGATCTGGCCGCGCACCGATATGGCATTGGCGGTGATGTTGCCTTTGACGACCGCCTTTTCACCGATGATGGCCATGCCGTTGCAGGCGAGGTCGCCGCTGAGCTTGCCGTTCATCTCGATATCCGTGCCGCACTTGATGGAACCGACGATCTCGATGTCTTCGGCGATCACGGTTCGCGCGGGGTTGTTGTTATCCATGGTCGATCCTCCCTTTGTGTTCAAACGTGTCTGTCCTGTTGTGATGGTGTTGGTCTGTAACGGCGGCGCGACGTCAGGGGTACATCCCCGGGCGCTCGAGCCCCACCGTCTCCGGGAACCCGAAGAGCAGATTCATGTTCTGGAGGGCCGAGCCCGCCTGGCCTTTCATCAGATTATCGATATGCGAGACGACGCGGAAGCGACCGGTGCGTTCGTCCACGGCGATCATGAGGGCGGCGCGGTTGGAGCCGCGTACATGTACGGTGCCGATGCCCGACGCCGGTTCGCAGATGCGCACGAAGGGTTCGTTGCGGTAGAACTCGCGGTAGGCCTCCAGCATGGAGGCTTGCGATTGGCCCGGGGCGAGGGTGGCATAGAGGGAGGACATGATGCCGCGGCACATGGGGACAACCTGCGCGGTGAAGGTCAGCCGGATGGGTCCACCCGCGAGCTTGCCCAGTTCGCGTTCGATTTCGCAGACATGCTGGTGCCCGGCGAGCTTGTAGGCGTTCATGTTGTCGTAGCGCGCGGGGTAGTGGAACGAGGCATTGGGCTTCTTGCCGGCGCCGGAAACGGCGGTTTTGCAGTCGCAGATGATGCTGGTCTTGTCGATCAAGCCGAGCTTCACGGCCGGCGCGAGGCCGAGGATGCAGCTGACGGCGAAGCAGCCCGGGTTGCCGATGATGCGCGTGGCCGGGCCCACCTCGCGGCGGTGCAATTCGGGGATCCCATAGACGGCGCCCGGCAGCAGTTCCGCATCGGCATGCGCGGTGTCCAGGCCCAGTCGTCCGGCATAGTCGGCGTAGTCGGCCGGTGAGTTGAAGCGGAAGTCGCCGCTGTAATCGACCACTTTGGCGCCCTTGTCCAGTTCCGCGCGCGCCAGCTTCATGCCGACGCGGTCCGGGGTGGCCATGAAGACGACGTCAAAGGGCTGCTGGGCTTCCGGTGCGTCGGGCGCCACCACCGTCATGTCCAAGTGTCCGGCCAGATGCGGATAGGACTCGCTCAGCGGTTTGCCCACGTTTTCCAGAGCCACCAAGGCTCCGATCTGAACATGGGGGTGCCCCAGCAGCAGCTCCAGAATGCCGACCCCGCCGTACCCCGTTGCCCCGATGACCTTCGCCTGAATCATATCGCCTGTACTCCCAATGTGCTTCACGCGCGTATCCGCCACTATGCCGCCCGGGTCACGCAGTGTCAAGGTCCTCGCCCGCACAGGCCGTCAGCGAAAACCGGCTGGACTTATGGGTAACAGAAAGGTCGTGTGGCACCCGGGGCGACCCGCGGGGGCGGTCCCGCGGGGAGCCGATTTGCCAATCTATTCACCCACGAGGCGCTCGACCACGCCGGTCGGGCGTCTAGACGCTTGACCTGACGCGGCTACGTGGCCGCCCCAGTCGCCTGGCTGCGCCGGTTCCAGTCCTCCCAGCCGCGAAACTGCATGCTGGTCTCTGGAGCGCAGGGCGGAAACGGCAGGTAGGCGTTGATGCCCGGTACCGCCGCTCCCCGCAGCATGAAGCAACTCGGCCACGGTTTGTTGCTCACGATGCGCGTGGTGGTGGGAATGTACCGGATGGTCAGTCCCGCTCGGCGCAGTGGTGACCGGTTGACGTTGGATCCGTGGATCACGTTGGGATGGTGAATGGACACATCGCCCGCCTTCAGGATGATGTCTACGGCCCGGCTTTCGTCCACCAGTGCCGGGTCGAGGCTCGAGTTCAGCACGTTGGGGACATCGTCACGCTTGGCGTGCGGTTTCAGCTCCAAGTGCTGCGTGCACGGAATCACGCGCATGCAACCGTTCTCGGGCGTGGTATGGTCCACCGCCAGCCACAGCGTCACCACCTTCATCGGGTCGAGCGGCCAGTAGCTGCCGTCCTGGTGCCAAAGTACGGCCTGCCCGTCGTACGGCGCCTTCGCGATGTAATGCGAGGCAAAGAGCGCGATGTTCGGCCCGACGAACTGCTCGGCGATGTCCAGCAGGCGGGCCAGCGCGATGAGGTGGCCGACCGTACCCGCACCCAAGGCGCGCCGGCTAGTCGTACACACACTGCCGTGCCTCGTCGGCAAAGGCGGCGAGGCACGCCGGCTCGCCTTGGAAGAAGTGATCCGACGGGCACAGAATATAGCCCGCTTGATCACGCGTCGCCTCGAAGCATGCCCGCACCAGCGCCCGCGTCTGCGCCGGCGTCCCGTTTTCGAATCCCGCGTTCTGATCGAAGCCGCCGATGAAGCAGAGCTTGTCGCCGACGCGGCGCGACGCTTCGCGCAGGTCACAGTCCCCGCCCATGGCCGGCGGCGTCATCGTCTCCAGTCCGTCCGCGCCGCTTTCCACCACCAGATCGAGCATGGGCATGAGCCCGCCGCAGAAATGGTTGACGACCTTCAGCCCGAGGGCGTGGAACAGGGCATTTTGCCGCTGGTCGTACGGGAGGCCGAACTCACGGTAAAAGGCCGGGCTGATGACCGTGCTCGATCCCGCCCCGCCACCGACCTCCACCATGTCCGCCGGCGTACCCGCCCACATTTCCGTGACGCGCAGCGTCCGGCGCAGGATCGCCTGCAGAATCTGGTGCAGCGTCGCGGGCTCATCCATACCGAGCATGATGGCCTGCTCGGTGCCGATCATGGTGCAAAAGCTCTGCCAGGGGCTGCCCTGGCCCGGACTGAAGGGGTGTGAGCGAATGATTCCGCGGTCGCCCAGCCGTTCGCGCGCCGCCCGAACCGGCGCCAGATCGACCCGCGCGGGCACGGGGCAGTACGCGTCCCACAGTTCGAAATCCACCGGTGTCTTGATCAAGTGCTCCGTCTCCCAGCCCGTGATGGCGTTCCATGCGCCCGCGTGCGTCAGGGTGCCCTTGGGTGTGGTGATCGTCTCGTGCCAGCGGTGGTTGCCGTCCGCATCGGTGCCCAGGTCGCGCCGATCGCACTGCCAGCGCTCGCGGTCGCGCTCCTCGTAGGTACAGTTCGGCGAGACGTAGATCGCGAAGTCCATGCCGAAGCGCTCGAAGGCGGCCCACGCGTCCAGTCCCCCGAGGTAGCGGGTCAGGTAGTAATTCATCCAGCCATGCACCTGGCAGGGCAGCCGGTCCGGGCGCCCGTTGTGCAGCGCCGTCAGCATCCGTTCTCGTGACGTCATCATGGCTCAGTGTATCCCACCGGCCGCGCGCCGCTCTTCCGTTGCATTGACAATTGTTTCGCGTATATTGACGCGATGTTGCGCCTGCGATGGACGGAGTTTGCACGTCCCGGAGAGTTCTGCCACTGGGCCCGGTGCGTCGTGGCCGCCGGCCCCGCCGACCCGCCCCACTGCCACGACTTCGTCGAAGTCTTCTGGGTCGAGGCGGGCCAGGGTGGGCACCGGCTGAATGGCCGCGAGCGCCCGCTCGCGGCTGGCCAGCTTGTGTTCGTGCGCGACCGCGATATGCATGCCTTCATCGGGCCCGTGACGATCGTCAACGTGGCCTTTCCGGCGGGTCGCTGGCGAGCGCTGCTGCGCCGGTACAGGATTTCCGACCGCGACCTGCGCCCGACCTGTATCCTCGTGCCTCCGGAGCGGCGTGCGCTCGAACTCGCCGCCGCTCCCTTCGCCGCGGGTGAACGCGGGCCGCTCGCCACTGATCGCTTTCTTCTAAACGTGCTGGCCGTGCTGCGGTCGCCGGGGCGCGATGCCGACCGCGCCCCGGCGACCGCAGCCGCGGCGCCACCCTGGCTGCCCGAAGCCCTGCGCGCGGTCGACACCGACCCCCGCCACTTCCAATCCACGCGCGCTTTCGCCCGGCTGGCGGGCCGCAGCCCCGAACATGTTGCCCGCGCCCTGCGCCGGCACACGGGAATGACGCCCACCGACGTCGTCAACACGGCCCGCATGCGGTACGCCGCCCGCTGCCTTCAGGAAAGCTCGGAGAAAATTCTCGATATCGCCATGTCCTGCGGGTTCGAGAGCCTCGGGCATTTCTACCGGCTGTTCACCGAAGCCCATGGCCAGCCCCCGGACAGGTATCGCCGTCGTCTGCAGGCGATCACCGGACGAAGGCGCCCATAGGGCCTATAGCCGCCGACGCTGCAGGGGAATCCAGGCCTTCAGGGCCGAATCGGATCATCCTCCTAATCCATTCCATACGAGGAGATTACGATTAGGATTACGATTACGATTAGGAGAAAGATCAGGAAGGGAATGCGCTCTGAACTTGGTGCGATTTGCGGCATGCGGGGGCTTGACCGCGTGTGAATCCGGCCTCATCATTGGCGGCCACATGAACATTTGCTTCTCGATCCACTATGTGAGTCAGTGGGGGCAAGAGGTCCGGCTCGTGGGGTCCAGTCCTCAACTGGGTGAGTGGGATCCGCACCGCGCGCCGCCGATGACCTTTACGCCCGGCGGGCACTGGATTCTCGACGTGGACGTGGCCAAGTTGTCCGCGCTTCCGTTGTCGTACAAATACTGTGTGGTGCACCCCGGCGGCGGGATTGAATGGGAGGCTGGCGGCAACCGCGTGGTCGGTAAAGACATCGGGCGCCCGGAGCGCGTGCTGGTGTCGGACACGTGGCGGCCGGCGGGCGCGCTGGATCAGCCGCTGACGACGGCGGCATTCACGCGGGCGATCCTGGGCGGGCATCGGCGGCTGGTGGAGGGGGCCTCGAAAGCGGCAGCGCGATCGGGTGCCCGCTGTCGGTTTCGCGTGATCGCGCCGCGGGTGGAGCCGGACTATGCGGTGTGTGTGATCGGCAGCGATGCGGCGCTAGGCGAGTGGGAAGAGGCGTATGCGGTGGTGCTGAGCGGCACGGACTTTCCGGAGTGGCACGGGGAAGTGCGGCTGAAGGACACCAGTCGCCCGGTTGAATACAAGTACGGCGTCTACGACACGGCCCGGAGCAAGGTGGTGCGCTGGGAGACGGGCGCCAACCGCGTGATCGGGCCGGAGCTGGGGAAGCGTAGCGCGGGCTTGAAGCTGCGTCACGATGGGTGGTTGCGCGAGGGACTCTCACCTTGGCGCGGTGCTGGGGTGGCGGTGCCGGTGTTTTCGCTGCGCAGCGAGCGCGGCCTGGGCGTGGGCGAATTTGCCGACATCAAGCTGATGGTCGACTGGGCGCACGAGACGGGGCTCAGCCTCATCCAGTTGCTGCCGGTGAACGACACGGTGGCCACGCACACATGGGTGGATTCGTATCCCTATGCGGCGGTGTCCGTCTTTGCGTTGCATCCGATCTACATGCGGCTTGAGGACATGGGCGTGTTCGATGCGGAGACGACGCGCACGTTCGTTGGCGAGCGGCGCGCCGAACTGAATGCGCTGGCGGATGTGGACTACGAAGCGGTGATGGGCATCAAGTCGCGCTACTTCAAGGCGGCCTACGATGCGAGTCGGGATCGATTCCTGAAGGATCCGGACTACCGGGCGTTCTTTGAAGATCACCGCGATTGGCTGGAGCCGTACGCGGTGTTCTCGTGCCTGCGCGACCGCTACAGCACGAGCAACTACAATCTGTGGCCGGCGTATCGCACGATCACGCGCGACGAGCTCGAGCGGTTTGCCGATCCGGGCCAGTCGCACTTTGACGATGTGGCGGTGCACTACTTCATCCAGTACCACCTGCATCGGCAACTGCTGGACGCCGCGACCTACGCGCGGGCGCGCGGCGTGGCGCTCAAGGGCGACATCCCCATCGGCGTATACCGTCATAGTGTCGACACCTGGATCGACCGGCGCAGCTTCAACCTGGATGCGCAGGCGGGGGCGCCGCCGGATGCGTTCGCGATCGACGGCCAGAACTGGGGGTTCCCCACGTACAACTGGGAGGCCATGGCTAAGGATGGCTTCTCGTGGTGGCGGCGGCGGCTCATGCATCTGGCGGAATACTTCGATGCCTTCCGCATCGATCACATTCTGGGCTTCTTCCGGATCTGGGAGATTCCACTGGAGCAGGTGCAAGGGATTCTGGGGCACTTCAGTCCGGCCTTCACGGTGACGCGCGGCGAGCTGAACTGGCGCGGCATCGGCTGGGACGGCGAGCGGTTGGCGCAGCCCTACATCCGGCGGCACATGTTGGAGCCCATCTTCAGTGCGCAGGCCGATTGGGTGGCGGCAGAATTCCTGGACGAGACGCAGCCGGGTTGTTTTCGCATGAAGGAGCCGTTTCGAACGCAGCGTGGGGTGGAGGACTATCTGCGGCAGGATGCCGCGGCGAATCCGGCCCACGCCGCGCGCAACGAGGCGGTGAAGTGGGGGCTCTTCCGGCTGATTGCCGACCGGGTATTCGTTCCGGAGCCGTCCGCCCCGATCGAGGCGTACTATCCGCGCTCGACGATGCACAACACGTGGTCCTACAACGACCTCGATGAGCACACGAAGTGGCGCCTGAATGCGCTCTACATCGATTATTTCTACAAGCGTCACGAGCAATTCTGGCGTGACCAGGCGATGGTGCGGCTGCCGGCCATCCGCAGCGCCACGAACATGCTGATCTGCGGCGAGGATCTGGGCATGGTTCCGGATTGCGTGCCGGGGGTGATGCAGGATCTCGGGATCCTGAGCCTGTACATTCAGCGCATGCCGAAGGATCCGAAGCAGGCGTTTAGCCATCCGGCGGACTGCCCGTATCTGTCGGTGTGCAGTCCGTCGACGCACGACATGTCGACGATTCGCGGCTGGTGGGAAGAGGACCGCGAGCAGACGCAGCGCTTTTTCAACGAGATCATGGGGCGCGCGGGGGCGGCGCCGGCCTACTGCGAGCCGGAGATCGTGCGCGACATACTGGTGCAGCACCTGTATTCGCCGAGCATGTGGGCGATTGTTCCGGTGCAGGACCTGCTCGGGCTCGATCCGCAGTGGCGCCGCCGCATGCCGCAGGAAGAGCGCATCAATGTGCCAAGCAACCCGCAGCATTACTGGCGCTACCGCCTGCATGTGAATCTGGAAGAGCTGGTGGGGGCGCGCGAGTTGAATGGGAACCTGAAGGCGCTTGTCGCTAAGTCCGGGCGCGCCTCGGAGGCGTAATGGAAGAGGGCGAGAGGTTGCTGGTGTCGGGTTTCAGAACTAGACCAACATCGCCTCGCCTGCACGGCCTTGAGTCTGTGACGCAATTGCGGATGCGCGGTCGGGACGGAGCCCGACCCTCCAGGATTCTGGAGAAGCAGCCCGACTTGGAAGTTGGAGGGACGGCCTCCGTGCCGTCCGTGCATCTGAAACCTAACACCTGACACCATGAGCAATCTTCGCCAGAGCGGCATCTTGATGCATCCGACCTCGTTAGCGGGGCCGGAGG